>CAZGOS010000071.1:0-13515 GCA_964527795.1 uncultured Rhodothermales bacterium
ATTCTGAGTTCGAAAGGGCGACTGCACGCAGCGAACCTGAAGAGCCGCTCTCTAGGGACGTTCACTGTTCTTGCTCTCTTTCCAAAGCAGCCAGACAATCCCTACCGGTATAACAACACCAAGAATACTCGGCCACTGCGGAATAACAAGACCTTCCACGAGTAATTCGACGCCGAAAGCAATGCGCAGCAGATGCCCGAACGCGACGATGCTGAGCAGTATGGATGCAAGGAGAGATCCTGTTTTCATGACTCCACCGAATTTGCTGGTTAACGTAACGGAATAAGCTATCACCTCTTCCGTTCTTGTTCCCGGTTTATTTCAACGATGTCGACATTCCAGCGCCGGTCACCCAGGAGATGTTTGACAAAGTACTCCGCGCGCAACCAGAACCAGTAGTCCGAGATGCTCCCGTATCCATGTCGCTGTCCGGGAAAGAGGAAGAAGTCGAATCGTTTGTTCGCTTTTATCAGCGCATCGACCATTCGATAGGTGTTCGCTGGATGCACGTTGTTATCGATATCGCCGGTTGTCAGCAGCAAGTGTCCCTTCAGATTCTTAGCCAGATCGGGATTGGTTTCGATGTCGTATTCAAACGATACATCTCCAGAGTCGCTGACGACCTCTTTCACACCGTGGTGCTTCTCAGACCACCAGCGATTGTAGATGTCGTTTGTGTGATTGCCAGACGACGACACGGCTACTTTAAAGAAGTCCGGGTAGACCAGCATCGCAGCGGTCGACATGAATCCCCCACCAGAGTGACCGTAAATACCTACGCGATCGATATCGACGAAGTCATGCCGATCCGCCAGCTGTTCGACCGCCGCTTTCTTGTCGGCCAGTCCGTAATCACGCAGATTTCCGTATCCGTAATTGTGATACCATTTCGATCTGGCAGGATGTCCGCCTCGGTTACCGATCGTAATGACTATCATTCCGAATTGAGCGAGTGCCGTTTCATACCGATTTGAGGAGAAGGATTTTGAAACGGACTCCGTCTGCGGACCCGGATACACGTATTCAACAATTGCATAGGACTTCGTTGAGTCAAAATCAAATGGCTTATACATCACGCCGTACAGATCGGTGATATGATCGGCCGCTTTGACTGTGTACGGTTCAGGGAATTTATAACCCGCCTCGAAGAGCCTGGAAAAGTCCGCTTCTTCGAGATCCAGGATCTTCCGCCCCGTCGCATTATAAAGGGCTGCAGCAGGCACGGTGTTGACCCGGGAGTAGTTGTCGACGAAGAACCTGTTCGATTCGCCGATACTGGCTCGACGATCAAAATCCCCCGGATCAAGCAGAGTCAGGCCGCGACCATCGAGTCCCACCCTGTAGACATGCTGATAGTACGGATCCTCTCCTTCTTCGCGAGCATTGGCAAGAAAGAAGACAACCCCCTGTTCCTCGTCTATTCCCAATACGCGACGTACCGACCACGGTCCTTCAGTCAAACGCTTCTTCAGCGTGCCGTCTGGTCCAAATCGGTACAAATGCCCCCATCCGTCCCGCTCCGACCACCAGATCACGTCTCCCGACGACAGCAGTTCGAGCCGCTGAGCCTCGACGTACGTATTCAGTCGCTCTTCGATGACTGTGCGGACTTCACCTGTCGTAGCATCGGCCACGGCAACATCGATGCGCTTGAGGTCTCGACTCGAGCGCATGAAATAGACCTCGTTGGCGTCTTCCGAGAGCCAGAGTGAACGCCTTGGTTCATCGCTGTCCGGATAGAAGAACTGCCTGGCCGTTAACGTTGAAATCGACTGATCGGTGAAGGCGCCGGCTTTCACTGTGACCATCTCACGCGCAGAGAGATCGTACACGGAGAGTTCTGAAAGTGTTACGTGCTCCTCCCCTGGCATATCGTATTTGTACGTCTCCAGCTCAGGGCGTTCGTTGCCTACCGATTTGATCACCCAGAGATCGCTCACTTCTCTCCGATCACTCCGCACGATTGAAAACCGCTGGGAATTATGGGCCCAGGAAACAGAGGCTCGCTTTCGCTCATTCTTTTTCTCATCTCGTTCTTTATCCGTCATGCCGCGTTCGCTGCGACCATAGCTGAAGAATTCTTCACCATCGGTCGTCAGTTGAATCTCCTCGACCTCAACTTCCTCGTCGGCCTCATCCGCGTCATCACCTTCTTTCCCGCGCCGTGCATCCAGAATCATTGCATAGTCATCCCCGCTCATCATGAAGAGATTATGGTTGCGCGAAAAAATGACGGTTTCGCCGTCGGGAGAAAGACTTGCCCAAGACGGATGATTGTCAGGTTCTTCCCAGTCTTCCAGTTCCCGGAGCGTTCGTGTGCGAACGTCATACTCGAAATGAAAGACCTTCTTTTTCGTCTTCTCTTCCTCCCGATCCTTTTTCTCTTCTTCCTGTTCCTCTTCGTCCAATTCTTCTTCTTCTTCTACTACTTCTTCGTCCTGTGACGATTCCACCTCGAACTGCAGCGTATTCTCATCGATGAATTTGATCTTTCGAATCGGAAGGTGCCGGCCATCCCAGGGGTCCCGCGTAATCCTCGTAAGTTCAGCTGCCAACCGATCGTTGTCGAAGATCTGGGTCTTGGCTGCTCGGACCGGATCCACCTGGTAGTAAAACGTGCCTTCCGATGTCTTCCAATCGTACCAGAACTTCTCACTCCCTTCGATCCACCTCGGGTTTACGGATGTAGCGTAGAGAAGCTGCTGCATCTTGTACGGCGCAAAACGAGCAGCGAGCTGATAATTGGCACTGGACGTGGATTCATGGTGCTGGGCCGAAACGACCGGAACCAGCACGAGCATGAAACTGAACGGAATGAGCGCGGAGCAAACGGTTCGCTTCCCTACACGTGTCGGAATGCCAGGCACAGAATTCTTCAAGCGGGTCATTGCATGATCCTCCTATCAATCGTTCCTCGATACAGGTTGAGTGCGTCGGACAGTATTAAATGGTTTACTGCAAAACGTGAATATCCCTTTCCGCGCACATATCTCTCAGGATTTTGGGCCAGACGGTCACGCTGACCTCTCCAAGATGGGCTTTCCGGAGCAGGTGCATATACACTCTCGACTGCCCGATTCCTCCGCCTATGCTGAGCGGAATTTCATCGTTTATTATGGCCTGGTGGTATGGAAGCTCGAGGAAATCGAGTTGACCCGACATCTCGAGTTGCTTTTTCAGCGTTTCTGCGTCTACTCGAACCCCCATCGATGAAAGCTCATGCCGGCGCTGAGTTAAATGGTTCCAAACCAGGATATCACCGTTCAGACCATGCATCGGTCGGCCGTCTTTTGACACTGTTTCGGTCACCCAGTCATCATAATCTGCTGCTCTAAGCTCATGCGGGTATCCATCCTCCAGCGGCCATCCTATTCCATAGATGAAGAGGGCTGGATAATCCTGGAGAATAGCGGTTTCGCGTGCCTTTCGGGGTAGATCCGGATAGCGCTCCAGAATCTCTTCTGCGTGCATGAACACGAGTTCTTCCGGCAGATCCGGTACCTCGGAAGAGGCAAGCTGCGGATAGAGTTCCTGAGCAAGCATTTCCGCGCCTTTTATCACCTTCCAGATCTTCTTGACGACATCGGTGAGAAACTCCAGATTGCGCTGCTCTTCGGTGATCGCGAGTTCCCAGTCCCACTGGTCGACGTATGCGCTGTGATCGTGATCCAGGAAGTAGTCTTTCCTCACAGCCCGCATGTCCGTATTGAGCCCCTCTCCCGGCTGCATGTCAAACTGTTTCAGAGCCATGCGTTTCCACTTCGTCGCCGCCTGGACTACTTCTGCATCGATTGGATTCTTGTTGTAATCGTTCGATATGTGAAACGAGACAGGTGTGCGCGAGCCGTCCCGATCTAAATAGTCGTTTACGCCGCTATTCACGTCCACGATAAGCGGTACCTGAACCAGTTGGAGATTGAGTTCCTCGCTGAGCCCTTTCTCAATAAAAGATTTCACCGCGTAGAGCGCCTTCATCGTTTCTTTCGGTGTAAGCGCACTTCGATAATTTTGAGGCAGGATATGAGCCAGTTCCGAATAGTCCCCGATACCCGGTCCAGCCAGGTCACTTTTTTTATCCATCATAGTTCTTAACGGTCTGTCATTTGGTACAATAGTCGGCGGTTCCGGGCGCTTCGAGAACATATTAAGGTCCGGCTACTTTGCATGCGGAGAGTTGTCGGCGAAGAAGGTGTCAAACGGTGATGAACCCTGTACGCACCATGTGCTTACTCCCTTCACGAAAGCTCAAGCCGGACAGCACGTCCTTATTCTCCAGAAGGAATGTCTGTACGCGCGCAGGCGATGTTTTGCTGTACTCCCGGAGCGCCCAACCAATGGCTTTTCGAATAAAGAACTCCGTCTCGGATGCGCGACGCAGACAGAAATCAAATAGCTGTTTGTAATCGGTTTGCTCCCTGTGTTTCAGCTGCGCGATGATGGCTGTTCGCCGAATCCAGAAATCCTCGTCGTCGATCCACTTTTCCATAAGTGGTGAGACAAACTCGCGTTCGTTCTGAAAGACACGTCCAACAAGAATGGTGGCGATTCCGTCGACCAGATCCCACCACGCACCGACACGAATCAGATGTTCATAGAGAAGGATGGAATCTCGGTTGATGAACTTCGCATATTGCTGCGCATATTCGAGGGCCGCATACTTCTCCTCTCGGTGCGGAAGGGCCCAAAGTGCTAAAACACCCTTCTCATATTCGTCCTGCGACCAAGGTTTGAAGCGATGCTTCATTTCCCGGAAGACAGGAACGCGCTGCGGCTTTTGGATGCCGTAAAACGGCATATCCGTCTTCAAGTAGGAAGCCATCGGGCCGGCCTTTGCCGGATCGGCCAGCTCCGAAAATCGCGACGTGACAAAGTTAACGAGTGCCTTCTCTTCCATGCACAATCGTCTATCAAAGAGTCCCTGCAACCGCTTCTCAGCGACACTCCGTGTGAACGCCACCGAGAAGCCCGCAGGTTGTATGATCATTCGGTGGCTGCCTCTTCCGGCCGGTCTTTTTTCATCTTATTCATTGCCTTCACAACGAGGAAGATTACCCAGGCAACAATCAGGAAGTCGAGAAGGGTTTGGATGAAGTTACCGTAGTTGATCGTAACGGCTTCAACTTCGGCTGTTGCCACAGCCAGGGTGATGGCTAAATCGGTGAAGTCCACACCGCCAAGCATCATACCAACGGGTGGCATAATGACACCGCAACCAACGAGGACACGACCGTTCCGAGAGCAGCGCCAATAATGATACCGACGGCCATATCAACGGCTTTTCCTTTTACCGCAAATTCCTTGAATTCGCTCATCATCCATAATACTCGTCCTCCTTAAACCAGGTTGATTCCTTCACGGTTGGGTGCATGCGATGTAGGCGATCGGCAGCCAGTCTCTGCGAATCGATGTGCCGCATGATTATAGGAAAGATAGAAGCGGTACAGCGGAAAACAAGCGACTCACTTCAAGAATAGTTACGTGAGAGTCCGTATGATTCTGCAATTTCGTAGAATTATCCAAGTTAGCCTGATATGTCGCCCGTTACTGCGCTCGAATTTGGCTATACCTATGGACTGCGGGATATTCTGCGCGCTGCGCGCTTGTAATCCCGCAGTCACTACAACCGAATAGAACTTGGACGGCGACCCCGCTGGAGTCACCGCCTAGCCGTCGGGACGGCGGGATTTGAACCCACGACCCCTTGCACCCCATGCAAGTGCGCTACCGGACTGCGCCACGTCCCGAAATAAATTTCAAACCGCCTCCCTCCTATCTCGACTCCCTCAAGGTGTTCCCGCCTCTCCAGTACGTCTCAGACTTTAATGCGATCAAGAAACCGTTCCAAGAAAACACGAACCTCAACAAGATCTTCTGCAGCAGCGCCATCCGACGAAGACGACCGCGAACGCTTGGACAAGACTTGCCGCGCTCCCTCAATTGTAAATTTCTCGTCCCTGAGCAGATGCCGTACGCGAAACACCGAATCAATGTCTTCGCGCGTATAAATTCGCTTGCCTCCGCGGTTTTTCTTGGGATGCAGCAGCTCGAACTCTGTTTCCCAATACCGCAGCACATGAGGTTCTTCATCGACGAGATCAGCTACCTCACTGATCGTGTAGTAGAGCTTAGTGATTCCTCTGTCTGGCATGATAGTTCTGCACGAATCTGATGATCCGACCCTGGATGCCCACGAAATAGCCGTTAATTGATCCCAATGTACAAACCGCGCTGCGCGAATGTACAGAGAGATCCCTAGCTTTGCGCACCTTTGGAGAAATCCTTGAGCCATTCATTTCTTGATCGCTGGAAAAGTGAAGCGCAACTGACGCTTGTTGTGCTCGTGTGGGGAACCAATTTCGTGGTAATGAAATTGGTGCTCGACGTCATGCACCCGCACGTGATGAACTTGTTCAGGATTATCGCAGCGGGCGCGGTGCTGGTCTACGCCCACAAAAAAAGCCAGGACCGGCGTAACGAACGGTTCTTTGAACCACTTAAGAAATATCCGTTCGAACTCATCCGACTCGGTATCATCGGCTGGGCACTCTATCAAATTGCGTTTATCGTCGGACTTGATTACACAACCGCCGGAACGGCTGCCATTTTGATGGCCAGCTTACCTCTCTGGACCGCACTACTCTCTTTTGCGACAGGCGCGGAACGTCTCAATTATATCATGTTGGGCGGACTGGCACTAACAATGATAGGAACGACGATCGTCGTTCTCTCCGGCAGCCAGGAAGTGGATCTGGGATCGGATTATTTGTTCGGTAACTTGATCATGCTCGGCGCAGCCATGTTATGGGCCGCCAACACTGTTTTTACGAAAACGCTCGTTGACCGCGTTACCCCGATCGGTATCACTGTGCTTGCCTTGATCGTATCTCTTCCATTCCTTGCGGTCGTGTCGATTCCGTACTGGGAGGCCGTCGAATGGGACCGCATCAACTGGCTCGTCTGGATCGCACTCATATTTTCTGGAAGTCTTTCAACAGGCGTTGCGATCGTCTTCTGGAATAATGCCGTAAAACAAATGGGGGCCTCCCACACGGCTGCGTTTCAGAATCTCGTCCCTCTCATCGCACTCATAACCAGTTTCTTCGTGCTGAACGAGAATATTCTACTCGGCCAGATCGTAGGTGGAACGCTTACCATTGGAGGATTGGTAGTCATGCGAAGAGGCAGAGAAAAGTGACGCCTTCAAACGCATGCCGGGCATTAGATTCCGGTTTTAGATGCCTAACTTATCGCTGCGCGGGCAACCTGTCATAAATCGCAATCGCATGATAACCGTAAAGCGGCGGCCACTTCTCTGTGCTGTTTATTTCTTAACGTGCTTGACAGTTTCTCCATTCAATTCGGCGTGGGCGCAGTCAGAGCTTATTAACATGGCGCCCGCTCGATACGTCGCAACATTTCGTTCCGCCTCAGATATTGACTCCATCGTACTTCTAGCCGGCTTTGAACGATCGATCCCGCTGGGTGCACTTCTTCCTCAGGTCTCACCCGACAGTTATATCGGATTCATGCGAATCCATGCCGGTATTCGCTCTAATGCCAACGCAGAAATCGATCTCAGGACCCACGTTACAGCAGCTGAATTCGAAGTTCAGAAAATGCCCTGGGCGGCAGCATTTTCTATTCTGGATGTCGATGCCTCGGAAATGACGGACCTGAATGCCAATTGGCTCGCGCTGGCCATGGGACCGGGCGTCGACTTCGGCAGCAGGCAGGTGCGTTTCGTTGCGCGCGTATTAGCGGGCGGTGCATTGAACTCCTCGCGCTTTGGTTCCGCCAATTTTCCAGAATTGGGTAAGCCTGCTGGAAATACGAGACATACTCTTGTTTATGGCCTGAAAGGCCGAGCAGCTTTCGTAGTCCTCGATCGCGCGAGCATTGCTGTAAGCTACGACCTGAACCGGTACGCCATCGATGCCGGTCTCAGGAATACGGATTTGGCGGCCGTATTCGACATACGAATACTGACCAGGCTGCGGCTTACTGCCTCGTACAGAATTGCGCGGTTGACGATCAAGAGAGAAGAAGAAAAGCTTGATATATTCAGCTTCGGAGTCGTTTTGACGCCATCCGAAGCTTTTTAATCACATCGATATCAGGTCGCCGCTCTTTTCTGCGACCTCCTCTCTACGCGACTCTTGATATCCTCAAGCGCTGAAGACTGACCCACGATAAAGGACCAGGCATCGGGTACGATCTGGTACACGGGTTGATACAGCCGTGACTCCTCGACGGCCGTATCGTCCGGAAGACGAAAATAGCTTATTGATACAAATACGAGGCTCAGAATGATGCCTGCTTTGAACGCACCAATCAGACCGCCGGCCAGGCTGTCGACCGAGCCCAGGTGCATGGCGTCGATAAATGATTTGGCAGATCTCGAGACGTATGTGATTCCCACTTTGACAACAACAAATATTCCGAGAAACGCCAGGATTGTGCCCAGCCCCGGATAATCCATTATTCTTTCTTCGATTACCAGCCCGAGGGAGTCCATGAAGATGACGGCAAGTACAAAGGCCAAAATGATACCGGCGAGGTTGGTCGCCTGCCGGATGAACCCGGTCTTCCAACCTCTCGCTATCCCAATCATCAGGATTGCTATGATTATGATATCCAGATAACCCATCTCAGTAAGGACTACGAAGCCAGGGCCTCTTTTACGATGGATTGAACCGTACGTCCGTCCGCCTGGCCCTTCAATCGTTTCATAAGCGGACCCATTACGTTTCCTATGTCTTTCATGGACGTAGCCTGCACTTCTTCGATAATCGAACGAACCTCTCTACGAATGTCATCTTCGGATAGTTGCTCCGGGAGATAACTCTCAATGACGGCGAGCTCCAGACGCTCTGTTTCTGCAAGATCCTCTCTACCGGCATGACTGAACTGTTCAATCGAGTCGCGTCGCTGTTTCGCCTGCTTTTGAATGACCGCCATGACATCACTTTCCGAGATTTCCGTCGTATCGCCTCCCCTGAGCTCAATCTCCTTCTCAAGAAGAGCAGCCCGAAGAGAACGGATCGTTTGTGTTCTTACACGATCTTTCGCCAACATGGCATTCTTGAGATCACTTTGTAGTTGTTCTTTTAGCATTTTATTATTCGCACACACGAAACCACGTTTTCCGCGTGATTAGAACGGAAAAATCGTTCATTTCACGCCAATTCGATGGAGTCGTTGGTATTAGTATCGCCCTTTTTATCAAAATAAAAAGGCCTGGGAAGGAAAAAGTTCTAATGCCGGGAAGACGAACGGCGACCGTGCCCCGAGGGTGCCAAAGAAACGAGCTAGACCCGATCAGAATATGAGACGAAAGGCAAGCACTCCCAATCCAACCTGCATGGTACCCAGAGCAACGCCGGAATACAGATCCAACTGCTTCACGTTGGATTTAAGAGCGGGGTTTCTGGTTGTATTGTAGTCGTCGAAGCGGTTGTCGGCTTTCGTTTTAAAGTGCACTGCCAGAATGCCGCCGGCGATGACCGCGCCGGCCGCAGCATAGTCAATCCATTTGGTTTTTGAACGGGGTTTTATTGAATTCTCCGGGGTCGTCCGATCGAGATTCGCTACGGCTTCCAGAAGCACCAGGTGTCGATTCCACAAGTCATTTCCTGGATGGACCCGGCGGGTAAGAAAGCCGTCTTTGTCGAAGACCAGTTCATCGGCGAGAGGGACGTCCGAGACGCGACTTAGCGGGGTCACACCGAGCATGTGCCGTTCCGAATTCTGCTCCACGTAAACGACGGCCCCCGATGGCACGGTCTCGAGACGGTAATAGTATGGAAAAAGAATCTCGATTCGAGCCGTGTCAGAGACAAGGAGGGAAATATCTCTGGATATTGGACGGATCGACCATGCATCGGCGGCAGGAGCAACGAGCGTGATGGTCCGAGTCGCTATCGGTAACTCAAAGAATCCCCGGCGAGCGGTTCCCAGCCACGTAGAGTCCGCATACACGTTGGCCTCTACGTGATTGGTCTCGATTTCGAGCCATCGGACCTGAGCCTTAGCAGTTAGAGCCAGACTCTCCAAAAGCAGAAGGCATACAATGATGGTTCTAAGGCGTACCGGCATCTGTAATCTCCGATCTGAAACTGTATATGTACCGAGGCTCCGCTAAAACAATCAGGTCCCCGTTTCGAGCAGCCATCGCGGATTTGACGCGTCCTTTGAGTTCGGTCTGCCATACGATTTCACCCGAATCTCTTTCGATTCCGTACAGCATTCGGCCCATCGTTCCAAAGAATAGATGAGTCGACGTCAACAGCGCAGGAGCCGTAACGGCATCCGGCCCATCAAACTGCCATATCTTGGTTCCATTGCCGGCATCTATCGCGTAAAACGTTCCGCTGGACGTGCCGAAATACACGGTCCGTCCGTCGGCGGCCGGAGAGGATATTCGGACGAAATCGTTGAGCCCTTTAAATATCCATTCGGTGGCACCGTCTACTGAGGAAAGGGCGAACAGGCGGCCACGCGTCGTAGGCACCAACAAGGTTTGTCCTGTCAACGCGGGTGAAGCATAGACGGGGATCCCGAGATCGACTACCCACAATTCTCTACCTGACGTGCCGTCCAGCATGAATCCTATTCCCGTGTCGGTTACCAGAAAAAGACGATCGCCCTCCAGGACAATCGGTGACGTCTGTCCAGACGTCTTCGCCCCCAGTGAAACAGACCACAGTTCCGATCCATCCGCAAAGTCAAGACCGTGGACATTGCCTTCGACGTCCACCGCAACGAGTTGCCCATCGATTTCGACCGGTGCCGTCTCAAATGGTATGCCTTCGACAGACCAGAGATTTTCTCCCTTTACAAGATCGTATGCCGTCAGCACTCGCTTACCCCAGGCATTCGTGATATAAATCACGCCATCCCTGATAAGCAAGGGACCCTCCAGGGATTCCCCGATGTCTTTGAATCCGATCTTCCTCCCCGATTCGAGATCGACGGCATGCAACTCTCCTGTTCGATTCCCTACGATGACAGCGTCCTGATACAACAGGGGTGAACCGGGTCCAAAACCGGCATTCGCATTATAAAGCCACGCCTGTTTCAAGGGTGGTTGTATTTTCGCCTCAGTCAGCCTGTCTCTACCCGGACTCGCGCCGTCAACGAGCCAGTCGTCCGGATCGGCCTTTCTGGCGCCATCCAGTACCAGCGTCTGACACCCGGCAATGAGCAACAGAACGAGCGCCGGCAAATTCAGAGTAATGTTATGTCGTATGCAATTCATGCCAGGCGGTCCGGAGGGCTGGAAAACCTAGAAATCATAACCGAAAAAGAACTGTTTGAATCGCTTGTCAATGCGGTTGAATCCATCGCTATAACGCAGACCGATGTCGTAGCGTAGAACCAGCGCTCCGAACAGATTTATGCGAAAGCCGTAACCAACGGCTCCTATCGTTTCCCCGGCATGGATCTCCTTCTGTACCAGGTTGTAGTCGTCGTTCCAGGCGTGGGCGGCATCAAAGAAAAGGGCTCCTCGGAAACTGGCTACCCCAAATGGTGCAAGGAATGGGAATATGATTGACGGCGCTCGCAGAATGGGAAATCGAAATTCCTGGGACGTGAACCAGATATTTTGTCCGCGTACATCGAAGAGCCGAAATCCACGTATGTCCCAACTCCCTCCCATTACGAACAACCGGGCCTCTCTCCCGCGGTTTATTTGAGCCATGAACCACGACGCGAACGTAAAATCCTGCCCGATCCTCAAGTAATGACGGAAGTCCCCGATCAGAGTGAAATAACCCACATTGGAATATCGAATATCTGTCGTATAGGCTGCTGTGGCTTTTGCCCGCCATCCTTGCATGGGACCGTTGATCCAATACAGGGTATTGTCCTGTACCATGGATACCGAATTGGACAGCAGCAAGGCTTCCCGATCAATTCGTCGTATGTCAATTTCTTTGCGACTCCAGGAGAGAGAAGTAGAATACAGCAGTCGGCTGAACTTCGTTAGCGGATAACTGACCGATCCGAATGCGCCGTAGATCGTTTCGAAGAAAAGGGGCAGAGAAGACGGGGCGTCTGGATCTGTGACATCGTATCGCCTTCCCGAATACCGATAGATTCCATACCCGATGTTTGCGCGTCGATGCAACTGTACCCGCGAAACCTGGAGGCTCAGGTCCTGCAGAAATCCGCGTCCAGAAAAACCTGAATTGAAAAAAGTCAATAAAAGATAATCGTCTCCGAGAATGTCGGAGAAAGAAAGCACACCGCCACCGGTTGTGCCCAATACAGGGCTCTGCGACACGACGCCCTGTGCAATGTCAAGCCGGAATTGCTTCCTGAGGGGAGCCTTCTCGGCACCGTCTCCAATTTTCAGGCTATTGAACTTCCACGACGAACCAACGTCGGTTAAGTCGGCAAAGCGCTCATAGCGCGGGGAAGCGGCAAGGGAATCAGCTTTTTCCAGTTGTCGGATGGAAAAGCTTAAACCCTCGAAACTCGTGAAAAGGATTCTATCGTCAGTCGTCCATACTGGATCGAACGCAGCGGAGGCGAGCTGCGTAATTTTTCTCATGCTCCGCCAGGCCGGTGCGGGTTCAGGACCTATGTTCCGCGCAATCGATGCCACTGTCGGGCGCATACCCAGGACATAGCTCATATCCGCCACCCAGACATCCTGGGCATGATACCGTCCGCTTGAGTCGGGAACAGCACTGGTATACACAATATGATCACCGTCGGGGCTCCAGGAGGGAGAAAAATCGATTCGATTTCCGAACGTCACGTATCGAATTCTCCCATCGTCGACGCCATACGTAAATACGTTGTAGGCACCCGTTACGCCGGCCGACGAACGGTCCGACGAAAAGGCAATCTTCTTCCCGTCAGGACTCCATGACGGATCACGGTCGTCGTACTCGTCGTCCGTCAGCCTCTGAAGTGCGTTTCGATCCACATGGTAGACGTAGAGATCGCTGAAACCGCTTTCGTCAATTGACGAGAATACAAACTTGGATCCGTCCGGGCTCCAGCTGGGCGAATAGACGGCAATCAGGTTTTCGAATTTATACGTCGTATCAAAGGCGTCTTTTTCGAGATCGTAGACGTGAACAACATCCTGCCCCCCGCTCTTCGTAACGAACGCGAGTTTTCCCTGATTAGAAACAGCTATGCGGCTTTCGAATACATGAAAAGACTCGAAACGGTCGTTACGACCTCCACGAATCAACACTTTCGGTTCGCCAATCGGCCGGTAATCCTCATCGACAGTCAAAGCATATACATTCGTGAGGCCTTTCAGATTACCTACGAAGTAGATGCTTCGCGTGCCATTCTCGAACTGATAAAACGTTGGTTTGGCGTTGAATCCCTCGGTTGACAGGCCGTCCGTGATGAGCGACGGCATCTCCACATCAGGCAGGTTCGGGTAGTATTGTGCCTTCAGCCAGTCCAGCCATTTGGAGGACACGTCATTAAAAGCCTCCTGCAGCGTCACTTCGATTGTGACGCGGAAATCAGAGTCCTTCCAGACAT
>CAZGOS010000072.1:0-13420 GCA_964527795.1 uncultured Rhodothermales bacterium
ATAACAATCCCGAGATGATGTCGCGCCTGAGATGGCTCAACTCGACGATCGGGACCGATCCGGATTTCGTTATCGAACCGTACCAACCCGTCACGTTTGACGGCCATATACTCAGCATCCTTGGGCGCGACGTTCTTCTGGGAAAAACCGGACTTCCGGCGCGCATACGAAGCTATTTCACACCCGAAATGACGGGTTTCACAGAGGAACCCGATGACATCCTTTCTCGACCCATCGACATGGTCGTGCGTAGCGGAGATACGATCGAATCCTGGACGTCGGAAAGTTTTGAGGTTGACACCGTTGCCAGAGGAAAAGCGACGTGGATCACCCGAAGCGAGTCGGAGCATTTTTCCATGATCGTCGACGGCACCCTTGAATACGACGGAATGCTGGATTACAAAATCAGACTCGTATCAAAAGGCGATATCAATGTCTCGGACATCATGCTTCCCATTTCCTATCAATCCGACGCCGCCGAGTATCTGCTCGGTCTTGGGTTCAAGGGGCAAAATCGGCCGGAATCGATCGACTGGAAGTGGGCCGTCGAAAAACACCAGGAAGGATTGTGGTTGGGTAGCATCAACAAAGGGCTGCAATTCGTATTACGCGACCAGAATTACGAACGACCGCTCAACACAAACTTCTATCAGACCCAGCCGCTAAACATGCCCGTATCGTGGCAAAACGAAGGTGAGGGTGGCATTCGACTGGTGACGCGTTCCGATCAGGTTGTTGTTCAAAATTACAGTGGACCGCGCCGGATGACACGCGCAGACACGCTGCACTTCAACGTTCGTTTTCTCATTACACCGTTCAAGCCACTCGATACCCGGTCCCATTTCAACTCGCGTTTCGTGCACAAATACGTTCCTGTTGATTCAGTGCGAGCGCTGGGTGGCACGGTAGTGAATATCCATCACGCCAACGAAATAAACCCCTATATCAACTACCCCTTCTACAATCTGGAGCTCCAGAGCGCATACATCGAGGAGGCGCACGAGAAGAATATCAAGGTCAAACTCTACTATACGATCAGAGAGCTGACGTACAGGAGTCATGAACTGTTCGCGCTACGAAGCCTCGGAGACGAGATTCTGAACGATGGCGACGGCGGCGGTCACTCATGGTTGCAGGAGCACCTGCAAGATAGCTATCACAGCGCCTGGCACGCCTATCGCGTTGACGACGCCGCTATTCTCAACAAGGGGACCTCCAGATGGACGAACTACTATATCGAAGGCCTGAACTGGCTCGCAGAATACCAGAAGATCGACGGTCTGTACCTGGACGACATTGCATTCAGCCGTGAGACGGTGAAACGAATGATGTCCGTGCTGCATCAGCACCGAAACGAAGTCGTCATCGATCTTCATTCAGCCAATCAGTTCAATCCGCGCGATGGTTTCATCAACAGCGCAATGCTTTATATGGAGCATTTCCCGTTTATTTCACGACTCTGGTTCGGTGAGTACTTCGACTACGATGCCGATCCGGACTACTGGCTTACGGAGGTATCAGGTTTGCCCTTCGGTCTCATGGGAGAAATGCTTCAGGACTGCGGACGTCCCTATCGGGGCATGCTCTATGGGATGACAACTCGGTACTATGGAGACTGCGATCCACGACCAGTATGGAAATTGATGGGCGACTTCGGAATCGAGAACAGCCGGATGCTCGGGTACTGGCTCGAATCCGCCCCCGTTCGCACGGATCATGACCGCATTCTCGCGACGACATTCGTCCGCGACGGTTCGACGCTGATCGCTCTGGCGTCCTGGTCTTCGGAAGATGAAGACATCCGGTTGAAGATAGACTGGAACCGGCTTGGTCTCGATCCCTCGTCCGTGATTTCAGCAGTGCCGGCGGTGGACGGACTACAGGCTTACAGCACACTTGATCTGTCCAAACCCATCCGGATCGAGAAGGACCGGGGCATCTTTATTCTACTTCGTCAGGAATAGGTTCGGCAAGCTCCGTATCAGGCGGTGAATTATTGACTATTTGCTGACCGTCTATGAGTTCCGCAAAACCTTTCACCGTGGGCTCGTCAAACAACGCCCTAAGAGGCATTTCGAATCGAAATGCGTCGTGCACGCGAGCCATCAATCGCATGCCCTGCAGTGAATCCCCACCCAACTCGAAGAAGTTATCTAAAATACCGACCTGCTTCACGTTGAGAAGAGTCTGCCAGATCTCGATCAGTTTCGTTTCCGTAGCAGTCTGGGGCGATGTCGACTCCGGATCGGATTCCGTTCTTGTCGGATCTGGTACCGGCAGGGCCTTCCGATCAACCTTGCCATTGGGCCTGATTGGAAATTCGTTCAGAAAAACCACAGTTGAAGGCGTCATATACTCTGGTAATCGCTTTCGCACGTATGCACGTAAGTCCTGGGCGTTCGTCTCTTTTTCCGTTTCCAGTATCACATAGGCTACCAGCTGTGTGACTCCCGGTGCATCCGTGCGTCCCAACACGATGCATTCTTTAACGTTGTCGTGCCGCTCCATGACCGTCCGAATCTCTCCCGGCTCGATTCGGAAGCCACGAATTTTGAGTTGGTCGTCAAACCTCCCCATAAACTCCAGCGTACCGTTCTCGAGCCAACGACACCGGTCGCCGGTTCGATACATGCGTGCTCCTTTTCGGCCGCTGAACGGATCGGGAAGGAAGCGCTCAGCGGTCAGTTCCGCTCTGTTCTGATATCCACGACCTACTCCGTCTCCCCCTAGCACGAGCTCTCCGGCAACGCCAATAGGTACCGGGTTCATGTCGGAATCGAGCACGTACGCACGGGCGTTGGAAATCGGCCGACCAATCGAAACGGAAGACCCAACACGGTATCCCGTGCTCATGTGGTGACAAGTGGCGGAGATGGAGCATTCCGTCGGGCCGTATACATTCGTCATCAACGTATCGGGTAGTGCGTCCAGTACGGTCTGAATGTGCGTCGGCGAGAGGACATCACCTCCGATGAGCAACTGATGAACACCCCGCAGATCATGCAACTGCTCATCAACCAGCAGATTGAAGAGACCGGGCGACATGTTGAGCTTTGTAACTCCGAAATTTCTGATACAGGCCCCCAGTTCAGCAATGGTCGGCTGCTCGGGAGGAGCTACGACAACCCTCCCCCCTCCCAGCAGTGGACCCCAGATCTGGAGTTCCGACGAATCGAATGACAGCGGTGAAATCAGCAGCATTGCGTCTTCCGGACCGAACGACGAATGAACATTTTCCCTGACCAACTGCACGACACCCTGATGTTCGATGCAGACACCCTTTGGTTCTCCCGTGGAGCCCGAGGTATAGATGATGTAAGCCAGACTTCTGCTCGTCGCTCGTGGAACAGCATTCTGAGAATCGTTCTCCGCGTATGCCTCCGGGCCGGAATCCAGGATGAGTTTTTTCCAGGGCCCGTCGGGAAGGTCGTCAGCGGCGCCTCTCTGCTTGAGAACAATGTGCACACCACTGTCCTGCATCATGTAGGCCATTCGGTGCGGGGGATAGTCGGGATCAATCGGCACATAGGCCCCATCGGCCTTCAGTATGGCCAGCAATCCGACGATCATCTCTACCGATCGCCGGGTACAGATCCCCACGGTTCGTTCCGGCCCAATACCAAATTTCCTCAGTTCACAGGCTAGTCGGTTGGCACGCCGATTCAGCTCGCGGTAGGACACTTTCTCGTCCTGGAACACAACTGCGATAGCTTCCGGTGTCTCATCAACCAGCTTTTCAAACAACTCGTGTATGCAAATATCTTTGGGATAACGTGTAACCGTGTCATTCCACTCTACGAGCATCATTTCTCGTTCCGCCTCTGTGAGCAACGGAAAAGACTGTATCGATGCATCTGGGTCGGTGACGACCCCTTTCAGGAGAGTCTGAAAATGACCCGCCATGCGCCCGATGGTCTCTTCCTCGAACAAGTCCGTGTTGTACTGCAGTGTGCATTCCAGACCGTTCCTGTTTTCGGAAACGACCATCGTGAGATCGAATTTTGCGACCTCGCTGGCAAGGCGAATCGACTCAACCGAAAGCCCGGGAATATCGGCGGTAGTTCGCGGTGTATTATGCAACACGAACATGACCTGGGTGATAGGACTTCGGCCGGGATCTCGATCCGGTTGCAGCTCGGCTACCAGTCGCTCGAACGGCATCGCCTGATGATCCAGCGCCTTATATACGTCGTCGCGCAATCGACTAAGTAATTCGACAAAGCTCAACGCCCCATCGAGATGAGAACGAAGCACCAGCGTGTTCACAAAGTACCCGATCAGCGACTCAAGCTCCCGCCGCGAACGATTCGCCACCGGAGTTCCCACCAGGATATCCTCCTGACCCGAATACCGATAAAGAAGGATCACAAAGCAGGCCAGCAGCGAAATGTAAAGCGATGCGAAGTTTTCCCGGCTTAATTTTTTCAGGTGCCGGGTTAACAATTCGTCGATCGAAAAATGGACCGAAGCGCCTTCAAATGTCTGAACAGGTGGCCGTTGCTTCTGCACAGGCAGATCGAGTTGTGGCAGTGGCGCCGCCAGACGGTCTCGCCAGTAGACGAGATCACGCTCGAAACCCTCTCCCTGTACCCACTTCCGTTGCCACCGTGCGTAATCGACATACTGAAGGGGGAGTTCCGTAAGAGGAGATTCCAACTCAGCTTCATAAGCCTCCAGTAGGGCTGAGAGTTCCTTTTCGAAAACGGTAATCGACCAACCATCCATAACGATGTGGTGCATCACCACCAGGAGGACATGATCGTCCGAACAAAGTTGAACCAGGTGGGCTCGCACCAGCGGGCCGACTGATAAATCGAAGGGCCGGTGCGATTCCCTCTTCAGCAACCGCTCAAGCTCTGCGGTTCTGTCACTCTCCTTGGCTGATCGCAAATCGACTTGTTCGAGCGGAAACGGTACGACATCGGAGACGATTTGCGTCGGCTCACCGTCGACCGCAGAGAAACTCGTCCTTAGAATCTCATGGCGTCGAATAATCTCGTTCAGGCTCCGCGTCAGTGCTCGTTTATCAATAAAGCCTGTAATACGGCGTGCAAACGACTCTATATATGTCGCGGAACCGCGCCCTTCAAGCTGATCCAGGATCCATAGCTGCTGCTGGGAAAACGACAGAGGAAATGCGGTTTCCCCGTCTCGTCTCGAAAAACGGGCAATGCTCTGGCTTACGCTCATAATCGTTCAATAAATCTTTCCCTTGTGTTATTGGAAACGAGGAAATCGGTCGTATTCGCTTAATTCAGGACCGGGTGAAGCAAAGCCGACGGAACCCTGGGATAAAGCGCCCTCCATTTCCAGTGGTTCCCGGTAAAATTTTATCTCCAGACCGGAATACTACATGCTTGAAGTGTCGGAAATTCCCCGATTCCCTCGTTTTAGTACAGGCAGTCGAGACAAACGTTTTTGCCACAAAGCGTGAGACTCTCGATCCGGGAAACAGTATTCAGAGAACAGTCGGAATGTCCAGGATCAGCGAGATAACAGGATCAAGAAAGGTCTCATCACGCGGATACATTATATATGAAGTCACCGTATGCCATGCACAGCTGGGAAAAAAGAAAGTTCTCCGCAGCGAGTACCCGTTGATGCTGGAACGACAGGCACATGCCCTGGCCACCAGGTGGGACGAGTCGTGGGAGAAGAAACCACGTGCCAACAGTCCATCGAGTTCTCCAAACCGGGAAACAGACGCCATTTCGAATGCACCGGCGATCCTGAGCAATGGACATCCGATCGAGCTGGACACATCTATTTGACCCGGAATCTATACCGGCGTTATCGGACGACGTCAAACGGTATATAACGATACATTTCGAATTATATTCGTTACCTATAACATATAAGATTTCCACAGGGGTTTTGGGTAGACATCACGGAGCCTCATAATACGGACCCCATAATCCTGTATGGCGGGCCATAGATTTTCACCGCGACCGAGACCCCGAGGTGAGCATGATTACAAACACTTTGAGATTTCAGGTCAAAAGGAGACATGTTTCGCACGACCTGATCGACGGAGAAATTATACTCATTCATTTGCTTACTGGGAGCTATTACAGCATACAGAAAGTGGGCGCCTTGATTTGGTCTGACCTGGCAAACGGTGCGAGCATTGGAAATATTATTGATTGCCTGAAAAATATTTTCGTACAGAATGAGTACCCAATCGAAGACGCCGTCAGGAGCTTCATCGACCATCTGGTGCGCGAAGAACTTCTCGAGGAGAATCCCGATGCCCAGCCGGACCCGACCGCATCACTGCTAACGGCAGGCTGGGACCCTAAGGAGGCATTTGATCCGCCAGTGCTCCAGGTTTACACGGATATGCAGACTCTTCTCCTCCTGGATCCGATTCACGAGGTAGATGAGGCTGGATGGCCCAGCGCCGCTGCTCCTGATCTACCTCCAGTAAACTCCAAACCTAACCCAGATGTGCCTGAACACTGATGTTCAGAGCTGGATCGAATTATACAGATTTGAGTGACGGATCGTCGGTAGCACCACACCTTTCTCCGACCCAATTCTTCGACGAGGCTGCGGCGGTGTTTGAAACCGCATGCAATTCTTCTGACTCTGTCGATCAGAATTTGTCTCTGGCAAATTCCGTCGTTCGATTGCGGTTCTCGACTTGTCAGTTGCAGAAACTATTGGGAAGATCATTCGAACACCTCTCCTGTGACTCCCGTCGTTCGCCATCACTTACGATAAACGTATGGGATGACGTTACAACCGGCAGCACCATGCCTTCACCGCCATGGTCGAATGACGATTACCTTGCACGGGGAGAGATCAGGGGATTCAACAACGAGCGGTATCGCACCGCTTTTATTCTCGGGGAAACAGCCGGCCTGAACATGTTGGACCTTGAGCGCGATGAAGCTCACTTCTGGGTGCGCGATGCACGTGCGATTCCTTACTACGAAACCGGTGCACCGCTACGCACGATTTTGTACTGGTGGCTCAGCGCAAAAGGTTATCAGTTGGTGCACGGTGGTGCCGTCGGGCTCCCAGGCGGAGGTGTTCTTCTCGTCGGCCGCGGTGGATCAGGGAAATCTACATCCTGTCTCGCTTGTCTCGGATCAAAGCTGCAGTACATCGGCGACGATTACTGCGTTGTGACATCAAGTCCGCGACCGTACGCTTTCAGCCTGTACAGCACGGCCAAGCTGAAAGGCGCAGCCGACCTGAAACGGTTCCCGGATCTGGTTGACCATGTAAGCAATGTCGAGCGACTCGGCGAAGAAAAGGCACTGTTTTTTCTTCACGATCACTTCGCAGAATCGATTGTACGGGGATTTCCGCTACGCGCCATACTGGTACCCCACGTTTCCGCAGGCTCTGACGCCTATGTAGAGAGTGTTTCCCCGGCCCTCGGCATGGCCGCACTTGCTCCCAGTTCTATTTTTCAGAATGCTGGAGCCGCGCACTTGGAGTTCAAGTACCTGTCGGATCTGGTACAATCGTTGCCCTGCTACCGACTGGTTGTAGGAGAGAAAATCACACAGATCCCATCCGCCATATTTCGTCTGCTCGAAGATCTCGAGGAATCGAATGTTTAACGGTGAAATCGATTACAGGTACGGAAACTGGCCGACTCCGCGCCAGGAGTTGCTCGTTCGGGCGGCCGTTCTGGAGGGCGACGATTGCAGGAAGGCATGGGCTGAGTGGTCGGCAAAAACCGATCTCGATGACGTCGAATACGATTCATTTCGCATGCTCCCTCTTGTTTATTTCAACTTATCTGAACAGGGCCTTGAGGATCCCGATCTCCCCCGGTTGAAGGGCATTTTTCGAAGAACGTGGTACAAGAATCAGGTGCTTCTGAATCGTCTCACTGATGTCTTGCGACTTCTTCAAAAGAACAGAATCGACGTCCTCACCATAAAGGGAGCACCCTTGACAGCACGCTATTATAAACCGGCAGGTCGGCGCATGATGCACGATCTCGATATTCTTGTGCGGCCGAAGGACGCGCTCAGGAGCGTTCAACTGCTGGTGTCCGATAATTGGACAACGATGAATCCGGAATTCCCAAAACTGTCGGAGGAGTGTCTCCGGACCCGATATGCCACGCATATACAGGATAATATTGGAATCGAACTGGATGTTCACTGGTATGCGCTATCCTCGTGTTGTTATCCTGTCGCGGATCGATCATTTTGGTCGCGGGCTATCCAGGTTCGAATCAACGATGTGGAGACGCACACGTTGAGTGCAACAGACCACCTGCTCCACGTCTGCGTTCACGGTGTCACATCGCACAATACGTGTCCGATGCGCTGGATCACCGATGCACTGACGATCCTTCGATCGCATGACGAAGTCAATTGGAGCGCACTCGAATCCGAGATACGGGAGAGGCATCTGGTTCGCCCAATGCGAGACGTACTTTCGTTTCTGCAATCCAGGTTCGGCGCATCCATTCCCAATAAGATTATCGAGAGACTGGATTTACTACAGGTGCGAAAGAGAGAGACCTGGGGCTACTGGGCCACAACACGCGTAAATCAAAAGAGTCGGGCAGCTTTGGTACACCTTGGAACCGCCTACCTGCGCCAGACGGAGGGCAGGAATATCAGACCGTCGCTCGCTGGATTTTTTACGTTTCTGAAGTGTATCTGGGTGGTGGACAGCTTCTGGCAGGTTCCGTTTCGAGGGATACAGAAATTATCTCGTCGGGCACTGCAGTCGGTAACGTCGCTTGGAGGAGATTAAATCATGACCCCGTCCCTTGTAAGTGCGGTACTCCCCGTCTTTAACGGCGAGAGATTCGTCGCCGCGGCGATAGACAGCATTCTTGCGCAGAACTACGCACCCATTGAGATCATCATCGTGGACGACGGATCGACGGATGGATCGGTTGACGTCGTCGCGCGATTTCCTGAAGCTCGCCTGATAAAACAAAAGAATTCCGGAGCAGCGGCGGCGAGAAATACCGGCGTTCGCGAAAGCAGAGGAGACTTTATTGCATTTCTTGATCACGACGATTGTTGGGAGCCCGAGAAGACTCGGCTCCAGGTTGAACATCTGGAAAAGCATCCCGACGTCGGTTTTGTGCTCGGTGCACAGAAGATCTTCCTGGAGCCCGGCACAGACCCACCTTCATGGCTGACAGATGCCCGCATGAACGAAAAGTCCGTTTGCGCTGGCACCGGTACAATGATGGCACGACGAGAGCTGTTCTCGAAAGTGGGACCTTTCGATTCGGCGTACATTAATGGAGAAGACACGGACTGGTTTGTACGCGCCATTGAAGCCGGCTTCAATTTCGATTTCGTCGAGGACGCAGTTATTCTCAGACGTTTTCACGGCGAAAACGCAACATACAATACCGCCGAGATGCGGCGCAGCCTGCTGAAAATCATGCACGCCTCCGTACGAAGGAAACGAGATGATCATTAACAGTATTTCAGCATGAGCAGACCTGAAAATCCACTTGTAAGCATCATTATCCCGGTCTACAATGGCGAACGTTACGTCGCCGAGGCGATCGAGAGTGCTGTTTCACAGACTTACAGACCGATAGAGATCATCGTCATCGACGATGGATCCACGGATGAGACAAAAAGGGTGGTCGAGAGATTCGAAAACGACGTTGTCTATCGCTATCAGATTAATCAGGGATCGTCCGCTGCCCGGAACACAGGTGTCGCACTGGCGAATGGAGAATACCTGGCATTTCTGGATGCAGACGACGTTTGGATGTCAGAAAAGTTGGAACGGCAGATGCCTGTGCTGATCGCCAGTAGTGATATAGATCTCGTTTCGTCATACATGCAGCAGTTTATAAGCCCTGATCTGAGTGAAGAGGAGAAAGTGAACGTTCTTCTACCTCCAGACGAAATGGATGGATTCCTCGCAACTACGGTTGTGGTCAAAAAATCCTCCTTCGAGCGGGTCGGGCCGTTCGACACGAGTTGGACGGTAGGTGAATTCATGGATTGGCACCTCCGTGCACGGGAACTGGGCCTTCGGTTTTATACAATCGAAAAACTGCTTGCGAGAAGGCGCATTCATTCGACGAATAAGGGAATTCTCCTTCGATCGTACGAATACGAGCGGGCTCAGATCCTCAAGGCATCACTCGACAGACGCCGCGCGGCCGTGAAGAAGAACGAGTAGCCGGTAACGATTCACATACCGAATGTTGTGAGTCTCGTAGCCATCGTCGACATTTAGACCAACGCATTCTCGCCACGATGCCTTCAATCGAAACCATACAATGATCGGCTCATCGATTTCACACTACAAAATCGTCTCGGAGCTCGGCCGAGGTGGTATGGGTGTCGTATTCGAGGCTCAGGATACCAGGCTCGGCCGCACGGTCGCTCTGAAATTTCTTCCGGCCGAACTAACGAAGGACGATAGGGCGCATCAACGCTTCATCAACGAGGCGAGGAGCGCTTCAACCCTGAATCACCCCAACGTCTGTACGATTTACGACATCCTTGAACACGAGAACCAACCAGTTCTTGTTATGGAATGTATCGAGGGCGAAACGCTCAGACATCGAATACAGAGTGGTTCTATCGATGCAGAGCGGGCGTGCAACATCATGCTTCAGCTTAGCAAAGGATTGCAGGCCGCGCACGAGAAGGGCATTATTCATCGGGATATCAAGCCCGACAATCTGATGATCACACGCGAAGGGCGCGTCAAGATCATGGACTTCGGTCTCGCTCGAATGGCGGGTGGAAGTGTGCTCACGAAGATCGGCACAACCGTGGGCACCACGGCCTACATGTCCCCCGAACAACTGCAGGCGGAAAAGGTAGATCATCGAACAGATCTCTGGGCCGCCGGGGTCGTGTTCTATGAGATGCTCTTACACGACAGGCCATTTGGCGGGGAATATGCTCAGGCCATCCTCTACGCCATCTTGAATGTCGACCCGGTGCTGCCTGACCGAATCCCCGTTCAACAACGAGCCATCCTTCGAAAACTGCTCCAGAAGAGTCCAGCGAAGCGTTATCAGGATACCTCAGCACTGATCGCTGATCTTAAGGCACTGAAAACTCCTTTGCTTCCGTCCGGCTCAAGTGAAAAACCACCTGCCTCGATTGCGGTCCTCCCTTTTATGAATATGAGTGCGGATCCGGAGCAAGAGTACTTTTGCGACGGAATGGCCGAGGAAATCCTCAACGCACTCACACACGTTCCCGATCTACGCGTCGTCGCTCGCACCTCCGCTTTTGCTTTTAAAGGCCGAAATATCGACGTTCGGGAAATCGGTCGTCTCCTGGATGTAGAAACGGTACTGGAAGGCAGCGTGCGAAAGTCGGGAGATCAGCTCCGAATCACGGCACAGCTCATCAACAAAGACGACGGCTACCAACTCTGGTCCGAGCGTTACGACCGACGGCTGGACGATGTCTTCGCCATCCAGGACGAGATTTCGCAAGCCATCGTCGACCAATTAAAGGTCAAGCTCGTCGGGCCAGCGCAGCCTTTGATTCAGCCTCCTACGGACAACATGGAAGCCTACATGCTCTTGTTGCGAGGCGTCTATCACATGGAAAAACACAACCCGGACGACTTGGATATAGCGGAGAACTATGTCAGACAGGCGCTCGAACTGGATCCAGGAATTGCCCAGGCATATACCGGACTGACCCTTCTATACCTGGCGAAAAGCGTGGGAATCGATACACTATCTCCTCACGAGGCGTATCCGTTGGCCAAAAGGGCTGTCTCTCGGGCCCTGGAATTGGACGAAAACACGGGTGTAGCTCATGCAGCACTTGGACTTGTGCACACGTGGTTCGAGTGGGACTGGAAAGAAGCCGAGCGCTGCTTCGAGCGTGCCCTGACTCTTAGTCCGAGACACGCCTACGTTCACTTCTCCCATTCCATATTCCTCTTGTGGACGGGCCGTTTTGACGAAGCCCTCGATGCCGTAAGAAAGGCCGAACAGGTCGACCCTCTAAACCTCATTACACTGGGTCTAGTAGGCTTGAATCTCTTCTACGCGCGCCGTTACGAAAAAGCAGAAATTCAATTGAAAAGAACGCTGGAGCATGAGCCGCGCTTTCCTCTGGCTCATATGTGGCTCGGCGATCTGTATCTGACTACCGGGCGTTACGAAGACAGTCTCTCGGCTTACCAACAAGCAATCTCCCTAACAGGACGAGACCCTATCTTGCTCCATCGACTGGGCATGGCACATGCAGCAATGGAGCAGCGAGACGAAGCGGAGGCAATCTTGAACGAAGTCCATGAATGCGCACGCGAACGTTACGTGCATCCCGTCTTTCTTGGCAGTCTATACTTCATGCTCGGACGGCGCGAAGACATGCTGACGTGGATGAAGCGAGCCTACAAAGAGAAGGATCCGTTTTTCCTGACTATTCGCTTCGTACCCTGGCTGGATCAAGCACGGCCTGATCTTCAGCGTGCGGGCCTACTGGATTAATCCCCTCACAGAAGTCCTGCCAGATTTCGTAGGACTGGACTACGCCATCCCCGCCAGCAAAGCCTCGAACCGAGGATGCGCTCGAAGGGAGTCGAGGTTGCTGTCGTGCTCGTACCACTCCCGCTGCGTGAGGCCCGCCGCTACCGTTTGTTCCAGACAAGTCAGCGCTTCGTCCGTCATGTGAAGCAGGGCGTAAATGCACCCGGCATTGTATAGCAGCATCGCATCGTTGGGCTCCAGTGAGTGCGCAAGTTGGAGCCACTCGAGGCCTTTTTCTTTTTCACCGAGTACGACGAGGCCATTGGCAGCCATATACAAGGCGCGTGTGTCGTGCGGATGAAGCTTGAGATGACGCTCGGCAATGGCTACTCCCTCTCGTCGCACCGCTGCGGCCTCGTCGGGCTTTTGGAGTGTGTCGTATATCTGACCGGTAAGTAGAGGAGCCTGATAGTCCTCGGGCCGCGTTCGATTCGCCATTTCAAATAGTTCGATGGCCTTCTCCAGCTCGCCCTGGACGAAACAGGCGCGGGCATAGAAATAATACGCTTCGAAAAGTTTCGGATCGAGCTCAATGGCCTTTTTAAACGCCGCCTCGGATGCATCGAATTGGCGGCTCAGAGAGAGCGCTACGCCACGAGACGCGTGCGCTTCGGCAAGTAACGGGTCAAGTTCCAGAGCTCGGTGGCTGGCCGTATCCGCTTCTTCCATATTGGCATCGCTACCCTCAACATACATGTAGACATACGAGTAACAGTCCGCCATTCCGCAGAATGCAAGCGCATACGCCTCATCGATTTCAATCGCTTTCTGGAACATCTCCAGCGCCGAACTGACTCCATGACTGCTGTATTCGTAATAAAACAGGCGGCCACGAACGTAGCAGTCGTATGCGTCCACATCACGTGTGTGCACGCTCTGGATCTTACGAATGTCACGGAGCGCCTCATCTGTGTCGAGTGAACACACAACGCCCGCCGTAATCTCATCCATAAT
>CAZGOS010000073.1:0-13407 GCA_964527795.1 uncultured Rhodothermales bacterium
AGCCGCGGCGTTGATGAGTTCCTGCACGTTCTCGATGCGATCGGCTTCCGCCAGTGGGATCCCGCGAACGCGCGATACGTCTCGGATTACGGATCGCGGACCCATGGTGCCGAACGTGATGATCTGGCACACGTTTTCACGCCCGTACTTCTCAACAACGTAATCGATTACCTTTGCACGGCCGTGGTCGTCGAAGTCGATGTCCATGTCGGGCATGGATATGCGTTCGGGATTCAGGAAGCGCTCAAAAAGCAGGTTGTATTTGAGCGGATCTACGTTCGTGATTCGGAGGCAATATGCAACCAGGCTGCCGGCTGCAGATCCGCGCCCCGGTCCGACGCTCACGCCGAGTTCGCGCGCCGCCGTCGTGAAATCCTGTACAATGAGGAAATAACCTGCATAGCCCATCTCCCGGATGATGCCAAGCTCACGATTGAGACGATCCGTTATCTCATGCGTGAGTTCGGGAAAACGAGTTTTTGCCCGCTCATTCACGAGATGGCGTAGATATCCGTCGATGTCGTTTTCAAATGCGGTCGGCAGCGGGAAGTGCGGCATGAGCATCTGGCCCATGGGCAATTCAAACCGGCACTTGTCCGCAATTTCGTTGGTTGTAACGAGCGCCTGCGTGCGTACGGATGGATCCAGCTCACGCAGGCCCCATTCCATTTCGGATGCGGATTTGAGGTAGAACTGGTCGTTCTCGAAACGCATCCGGTTTGCATCGGTCAGGTCCTTACCCGTCTGCAGGCAGAGCAAAACATCCTGGGCAGCGGCATCCTCCTGTTCGACGTAGTGAACGTCGTTGGTGGTGATGACCTTGACGTCGTATTCACGAGCCCACCTCAGCAAGACTTCGTTGCAGCGGTGCTGATCGACAATGTTGTGATTCTGGATTTCGATGTAATAATCGTCGCCAAAAATGTCCAGATAGGCCTCAAAAATGCGTTTCGCTTCTTCTTCGCCTCGACGCAGAATGGTTTGCAGTACCTCGCCCTGCAGGCAGCAGGTCGTAGCGATCAGGCCTTCACTATGAACTCTGAGCAGTTCGTGATCGATACGCGGTTTGTAGTAGAACCCCTCGGTGTAGGAGAGGGAGGAGAGGGTGATCAGGTTACGATAACCAGCGTCATCCTTGGCCAGCAGCACCTGGTGGTAGCGCGTACGGTCCGTTCTATCCGACCTGGAAGACGCCGTAACGTAGAACTCGCAGCCGATGATGGGTTGAACGCCTTCCCGAAGAGCCGTCGTATAGAACTCCGGAACGCCAAAGAGATTGCCGTGATCGGTTATGGCCAGGGCCGGCATCTCCAGTTCCCCGGCTTTTGCGACGAGACGATTGATACGCGCGGCGCCATCCAGCAGGGAATACTGGGTGTGGCAATGAAGATGGCAGAATGGAGTCATCTATCGGTCAAAGACAGGAGCACAAGAATAGAGAGCAGGTAACGGCGACATCGCACCGTGTGTTCTCGACGCAATAAAGCAAGCGGGAGTACTTGAATCAACGCTTGTGGATATCTTCATCCATAATACGCGTCAGGATACAATTGCGAGAACGTACGTGTGCATGAAAACAGAGAAAAAAGACGACGTAGAGAGTCGACTGAAGCTGGTTTGCGTGGACCGCCGGGTGCAGGAAGATCTGCTCTTTCCCCAGACGCTTTTTCGAAGCTTTGAACGATCGCAGGGGCATGACCCGATGGTTCTCATCGTCGGTTCAGCCGAGCCTGCCGAGCGCGCCCTGGCCGAGAGCGGATTCAAGGTAGTTCGTCAGAAAGGTGCACTCGTCTTATCAACACCGGGCGAGCGAACGATTTTTGAACGCGCCATGCGTGAGCAGGGGCGGAGATACGTACAACTACTTACGGATGCGGGCATTTCGAGCGTAGGTTTTTTTGGTGCTGATCGCGGAATTCTTCGTAAAGCAGAAAACGAAGAAATCGGTCCATCCGGTGTGCGGACTGTCGTGGCTCTCAGCCGATCGGGAGTCGTTTCCGTGCTCCTCTGCGGAGGTCTCAACAGTTCTGAAAACGTTGTCGATTTGCATCCCACGACGGTCTGTCGGTTATATCAGAAACAACTTCCATTAGAAGACTATCACATGGTGGGAGACATAGTATTACTTGTTACAGAATTACGTGGTAAATTGGCCCCTATGACGGATGAACAACCGAAAATTCCGTGGCATGAAGTCATGGAAATGGGCCTCAAATTCGACGAGATCGTCGCCTCGTTTGCGGTCTCAATGACCTCGGATTTCTACGTCTCCAGTGCTCCTCATATTGCCGTAAATCGAGGGCTGCGGGTAGGTACCTGAGTCGGATAGTAAAAAAAAGTGCCGTTTTTTGCTCAACAGAGCCGATTCTTTCTTGACACGTCCCTGACAGTGTATTACTTTCAAACCCGTTCAGAAACGAGGTTCCTGTCCCTTCCTCGTTCATCACGCCATCATATCACGGAGGAAACAAATGAGCAGATTCGCCGACCTGAAAGGATTTGTGGACGGACTAGAAGACGACTTCAGCAAATTCTACCAGAAGGGAAACAAAGCGGCAGGTACACGAGTCCGCAAAGCTATGCAGGAACTCAAGAGAACTGCGCAGGACATCCGGGTAGAGGTACAGTCGATGAAGAATGACTGAGTCATTCTAATCGAACATGACTTTGTTGGAGAGGCCGTGCTTAGCTGTACGGCCTTTCTTGTATCAGTACTTTTTTCGAACGACATACACTATTCCTGTCAGGAAAGATGATGACGAAAATCGTCGCTGCATTCTGCGGTCTCATGATCGCCGCAATACCGGTGGCTGCACAGGAGCAGGCTCCGGACTCGACGGATGCCGCCGCCTGGAAACCATCTCTCATCGCAAAAACAGCAGGCTCACAAGTAGGCTTCCAGAATTGGGCAGAGGGGGGTGTGAATACCCTGGGTTTGAACCTTGGACTTGACGGCAAACTGGAAAAAACGACGGTCGGGTGGACGCAAACGCATGAGATGCGTTTTGGGTACGGTCTCGTCAAACAGGATACGCTGGACGTGCGAAAGGCGGAGGACATCATTCGCATTGCTTCCGCTCTTGAATTCACCGGCGGCGGATTCTTCGGGAAACTGACTCCCACGTTTGCCTTCCAGTTCCGCTCACAGTTTGCGCCCGGCTACAACTATCAGAATAATCCGCTCGGCGATGGACGCACTCCCCCGGTGAAAGTATCCGATTTAATGTCACCCGGCACGTTTCAGCAATCGATTGGTCTGACATTTACGCCGAACGAGTGGTTTAAACAGAGAATCGGTCTGGGTGCAAAAGAAACCGTCGTTGTCATTGAAAAACTTCGGGTTTTGTACGGGGTCGATGCCGACAGGCAGATTCGCTACGAGGCGGGTATCGAGACTTTCTCCGAATTCGACAGAGAGATTGCAACGAACGTGCACTATAAATCGACGCTCGGAGTGTTTGCGGCCTTCAACAAGCCGGAAAATCCGGACCTGCTCTGGGAGAACTACGTAACCATGAAGGTTAACAACTGGCTCGTCGTTAATTTCGAATGGGTAGTAATCTACGACACGGATGTCAGCTCCAAAGCCCAGTTCAAGGAAGTCTTTTCTGTCGGCGTTTCGTACATCCTTCTCTGACCGGTCAGTCAGGCGACGGCTTGATACGGAGCTGACCGTATACGGCGTTAGCACGGCTATTCTCTGGGTAATTCCGCTTTTTAACCGGCTGCACGTCGAGTCGATGGCCGTGCTCGCATTTGTCGCATTTTTTACGGCCGGTGCAGCGGCCCACAGGCGATTTCGGGCGCTCGGCACGCCCGGCGCCGACTCGGATTTTCAGGAGGTCCTGCTCGGGCGACTCTACCGGCTGATTCTGCCCTGGTTCATGCTTACGGTCAGTCTGATCTGGGCGCACAACTGCGACTATCTTCGGGGACTCATCTTCCTGCCGCTCTTTCCGGGCATTACCGTCGTTTTCTCGGTATGCCTTGCCTATCTGCTGACTTCAAAGGGTGTTCGAACCCGTTATCTCGTGCTGATCGGCGTGCTGATCGGCATCGTCGGCCCGCTCTACGACGTCGGGTTACATCCGCAATTCTATACCTATAACCATGTATTCGGGGGCGTGCTCGGGCCGATCTACGATGAGACGCTTGCCATTCGACCGGGTCTATTCTGGTTTCGAGCATTGACGCTCCTGTGGGCTTTCGTGTGTTTTTTCGCCGCTCGACGGCTTCGTGGGTTTGAACCGGCCATGTGGAGGATCGCCTTGAGCGCGTTGATGATTGGTCTGGCCTATCTCTTTTCCGCCTCACTGGGATTCAATACACCCGAGTGGTATTTGCAGCGACAATTCGCCGGGCTCAGGCGGACGGCGCATTTCGATATCTACTACGACGACTCGGAAACGAGGCCGGGTGAAGTCGATCGCTGGGCGGTCGAACACGAGTATCGTTATGCCCTGCTTCAGCAGCGGCTGGGTCTGGGTGTCGAGGATCGCATTCAATCGTACGTCTATCCGGACGAGTCGACCCGAGCCCGCCTGACGGGTGCCCGTTTAACCAGTGTCGCCCCGGTGTGGCTGGGGACTCCGCAGGTACATGTTCTGGCAGCGCAGATTCGAAGCGTATTTCCTCATGAGCTGTCGCACGTCTTTGCTCGGGAGTTCGGCATGCCGATTCTGCGCGCATCGCCGGCCGTCGGATTGGTCGAAGGACTGGCCGTAGCCACGGAACCGCCCGATGGCCGGCCTTCGCCTCACGAAACGGTCGCGGCTTCAGAAATCTATCGCTCGCTTGAGCCGATGGAGCTTGCCGAACGCGTCGCAGGCACGCTCGGCATCGGCGGATTCTGGCTGGGACGAGGCGCGGTTTCCTATACGGTCTCCGGATCTTTTGTTGCTTTCCTGTTGGATCGCTACGGCAGAGATGCATTCAAACAGGCGTATCGATACGGCCGGATCGAAGAAACGTACGGCAAACCCGTAGTCGATCTGGCCCTGGAGTGGGCCCATTATCTGTCCCGGCTTACGTCCATCGACCGCTCGGCGGCCCGGCGGGCCGATCGAACGTTTTCAATTCCATCACTGTTTGAGAAAAGTTGCCCGCACTGGGTGCCGCGCCCCGTTCGTGATGCGAGAAGGGCCGGCGATTTCCTGGATGAAGGCGATGCTGAACATGCCTTTGTTGAATTTGAACGATTGCTTGAGAGCGACCCGGACTTCCGGGCGGCTCGAATCGGTTGGGGAAGAGCGGCACTCGCGCTCGGAGAAGAACAACTCGTCGTGGGCCGCCTTAAAAGTCAAAGCCGGGGGGACATGACACCGTCCGAAATGGGACTTCTGGGAGACGCCATGGCCCTTGCCGGCCGGCCGGACTCGGCCGCCGTGTTATACGACCAGGCGCGCTTCCGACACCCGACCTATTCCCGTGAATCCCGTGCGCTTTATTCGCTGCGCAATCAAACCGTGTACTATCCCGATATCGTTCGTCTGCTTGTTTCGACGGACTCGGCGGCTGTTAAACTTGAGAGGCTCGAGTCGATCCTCGTCGAGCGGAGCATCGAGACGAGCGATATTGCTGCTCCCGGGTATTTATGGCGAGCCCTGCTCTACGGGGAAGCAGAGCAATATGCGGAAGCGCTTGCCGCTGCTCAGCAGGTCCTCTCGGTTTCCCGCGGGCCGTGCGGACGAGAAAGCAGCCTGGATCTACGCCTGCGCTGCCCGGTCTGGGCAGCGGTTTATGCATACCGGGCCGGGGACATTGATGCGGCTGTTGCGTATGGGGAAATGGCTCTGTCGGCCCATGAAACCGCGGGTGACCTGGCCATGGCGCGCGTGCTCACTGACTTCGTGCGTAAACTGACCTGGTATTCCGAAAATCGGCCAAACCTCTCCCTCAAATAGCTTACCCGGCAATCATCGATGAACGTGGATCCAATAACCCACCCGGAGCGCCTGAAATCAACGTGTGCAGTGCAGGCCGTTCGACGAGTTCCTGCGCGAATGGTCGCGGCGCTGAGCATACTTTTCGTTCTCATGATCGCTTCGTGCGCCTCAACGGAAGAAAGCACCGGCGATAGCAGCAGAAATGGTGACGACGCAGCGAGCGAACCGGAGCCCCAGGCGCCACGCGGACTGGTTCTGGCTCCCACGCATGATGACGTGCGGACCGTTCAGGTTCATCGCACAGGGGATGAAACGGCACTACCGCTGCTCCGGCTCGGATCGGGCGAGACGATCACCGTCGCCTTTGATGTGCTTTCCATCGAATCCGGCCCGCTGACGGCCTACTTCTATCACGCCGACCGGACATGGCGTCGCGACCTTGTACCGGCCGAATACATGACAACCTTTTACCGGGAGGACCTGTTCGAGTATTCGATCTCACGCGTCACGGACATCGCATACACGCACTACACCTACCGTTTTCCTTCCAGCAGTATCGACTTTCGAATGAGCGGCAACTACATCCTTCGCATCACGAAGCAGGGCATGGAGGAGGACATCCTGTTCGAGCGTCCATTTTTTATGGCGGAGCAGGCGATGGCGCTCAATATCCAACTCGACAACGTGCTGATAGCGGGTCGAGGGTATACGTCCGTTCAGCCGCTTGTGCGATTTACGCCGCTGGGCGGAAATATAAATGCGACAGATTACTCCGTCTGCTTCGTGCGAAACGATCAGTTTCAGGCCGCGCGCTGCTCGGAGCGGCCCGGTCTGGCCGTTCTACCCGACGTAGCATTCTACCTGGAACCGGAAGAGTCTTTTGAGCTGGCGCCGGCCAGTTATTTTCTGGATCTGTCCGAATTTCGCATTGGGGGACGCATCGAGTCCACCGATCTGTCGGTTCGACCGCCCATCGTGGCACTGGAGCCCGACTATGCGCGTTTTCCCGGTACCAGCTTCGCTCCGTTTCTGAACGGTCAGACGCTCGTCGAAAGCGTTGTTCGTAATGTAATCGATCCGGGTGTTTCGGCTGAGTATGCGAAAGTGTATTTCCGGTTCGTACCCGCGGACGAAATCAAGGCGTCCGGACGTGTAGTCGTAACCGGCAGCTTCAACAACTGGGCGTATGACGACGAAAACGCGCTCGTCTGGGATGAGGAGCGCCGCTGGTACGAGGGAATTGTGCTGCTGAAGCAGGGCCAGTACGAGTATCGCTACGTTGTCGATGATCCGCGTCTCCAACGCGCGATGATCGGAGCTCCGCCACAGTTTCGAAATCTCTACACGACCTTTGTGTACCTGGACGACGTGCGCGTAAGCACGGATCGGCTTGTGGCAGCGACAGCTATCCTGACGCAATAGCGCACCTTTTCGCTGCATATGCCGTACGCCCACCGCGTTATTCAGAATGTTTTTCAGAAAGTTTTTCCGAAAGCTCTTCAGAAAGCTTTTCCTATGAAATTCGAACTAGGGAGGCGCTTTCTGCATTGATGTTCGCTCTCGGGGCGATACTTTCCGTCCACTATGAATTTCTCCGTCCGTGCGGACACGAGGATCTACTTAACAACAGAATGTGAAGCTCAACTAACGACAACCATGAGCAAATTCAGACTTCTACTCGCCGTGCCTCTTCTCGGCCTTGTGTTGACCGGCTGCGCATCCAGCAAGGGAGCGGCGCAGGAAAAACCCGACTCATCGGAGAGCGAAAAAGACGACAAAAAGGAAATCAAGGCATTCAAGGATGTCATCAAAGATGAATTCGTAAAAGACGAAGGTCTTTTCAACGTCTATAAAGACAAATCCACGTACTACTACGAAATCCCCAACGATCGCCTGGATCAGGAGTTTTTGCTGGTGACCCGTATTGCCCGCACAGCCAACAACGTCGGTTACGGTGGTGAGAAGGCCAATACGCAGGTCGTTCGATGGGTGCGAAACGATGACAAGATCTTCCTTCGCATCGTCAGTTATACAAACGTGGCCGACGAGGACGATCCGATCTACCACGCCGTCAAAAACTCCAACCTGGAGCCGATTCTAAAGAGCTTCGATATCAAAGCCTACAACGAGGATACGACGGGCGTCGTGATCGACATCACGAGCCTCTTTACGAAGGACGTGGCTCCACTGGGCCTCTCGAGCGGTCGTCGAACGGCCTACAAGGTTCGCAGTCTCGACTCCGATCGCACCTACATCTCGTCGATCAAGAGCTATCCGCAGAACATCGAAGTGCGGAACGTGCTGACGTACGACGCCACGGCTGCGCCGTCCAACAGGTCTTCGAACGCGATCACCCTCGAAATGAACCAGTCGATGATCGAGCTTCCTGCCGATCCGATGAAGCCGCGCCTCTGCGACGACCGTATCGGCTACTTCAGCGTGTCGATGACCGACTACTCCAGCGACAAGCAGAAGGCGGATACGAAATGTTACATCACCCGCTGGCGCCTGGAGCCGAAAGACAAAGAAGCCTACGCGCGTGGTGAGCTCGTCGAGCCGGTCAAGCAGATCGTGTATTACATCGATCCCGCTACGCCCGAGAAATGGCGTCCATACCTGAAACAGGGTGTGGATGACTGGAAGGGTGCCTTCACGGCCGCCGGTTTCAAGAACGCGATCCGAGCGGCCGATCCTCCGACGCCGGAAGAAGACCCGGAGTTCAGCCCCGAAGACGTACGCTATTCCGTGATCCGCTACTTCTCGTCACCGGTGCAGAACGCCTACGGACCGCACGTGCACGATCCGCGCACGGGCGAGATTCTGGAGAGCGACATCGGATGGTTCCACAACATTCAGAACCTGCTGCGCAACTGGTACATGATTCAGACGGCTGCGGCGAATCCGGATGCTCGGGGCGTCAAGTTCGAGGACGAGGTTATGGGCCAACTGCTCCGGTTCGTCTCGGCCCACGAAGTCGGTCATACGCTCGGATTCCAGCACAACATGGGATCGAGCTCGGCCTATCCGGTGGACTCGCTTCGCTCGCCGACGTTTACGGCGACACACGGAACGGCCCCGACCATCATGGACTACGCCCGGTTCAACTACGTCGCGCAACCGGGCGACGGCGTCACGCAGTTCATGCCGAGACTCGGCGAATATGACATATGGGCCACCAAATGGGGCTATACCTGGTTCGACGAGGAACTGACGCCAAAGGACGAGCGCGAGCGGCTGAACGTATGGACGGTCGAACGCGCCGACAATCCGGAGAACCGGTTCCTGTCCGGCTTTGGCGATCCGCGTACACAGACCGAAGATCTGGGCGACAACGCGATGGAGGCCGGCACGCTGGGGATCGCGAACCTGAAACGCATACTGAACAGCCTCATCGCATGGACGGCTGAAAACGGAAAGACGTACGAGGATCTTGAGGAGCTCTACAATAATGTCGTGGGCCAGTGGAGCCGCTACATCGGCCACGTAGCCAACAATGTCGGCGGCATCTATAAGAACAACAAGACCTACGACCAGGAGGGAGTCGTCTACGAACCGGTTCCGGAGGCGAGGCAACGGGCAGCGATGCAGTGGATGGACGAGCAGGTCTTCACGACACCCGAGTGGATCGTGCAAAACGACATTCTTCGAAGGATCGAAGGCGTCGGCACGGTCGAGCGCATTCGCCGCTACCAGGTGACGGGCGTAAATCGTCTTCTCGATCTGCAGAAGATGGCCCGCATGATCGAAGCCGAGTTCATGATGGGCGACGATACGTATACGATATCGGAGCTTTTCGAGGACCTTCGCGCCAGCATATTCAGTGAGCTTGCAGGCGCCGAAGCGATTTCGACGCCACGCCGCGCACTGCAGCGTGGATACATCGAACGCCTTCAGAACCTGATGGAGACCGAACCGCCTCCGTATCCGGCGATCTACCGTTCGTTTGGATTCGTGAGCGTTGACGTCAGCCAGTCGGATATCCGGATGTACATCCGCGGCGAACTGGAGACGCTGAAAGCTCAGGTCGATCGGGCCGCGGGCCGCACGCGCGACAGCAAGACGCGTCTGCACCTGCGGGATCTCTCGGAAAGAATCGACGACATCCTGAATCCAAACGACTGATGCTTCTGCGAGGGCGCTTAATGAAGTCCGTTCGCATGGAACGAATGAGTTGCTGAAAAGATGGAACGGGAAGCTGCGGTTTCGGTCGTGGCTTCCCGTTTCGGCTTATGGCCGGTTTGCGTATTCTCTCGCAACCCAAACCGATCTCTCGCTCTCGGAATGTCGAATACCGAATCCCTTGATGTGCGCGCCAAACGCCGCACACTGCTGCTGCTGGCGTTGGCCCAGCTGCTCGTGATGGCGCTCTGGTTTTCGGCGTCGGCCGTCGTGCCGCAGCTCGCGCGGGAGTGGAATCTCTCGGGCTCGGGACAGGCCTGGATGACGATGAGCGTGCAGATCGGATTCGTGGTCGGGGCGCTGGGCGGGGCCGCGCTCAATATCGCAGACCGGATACCAGCGCCCCGCCTCATCGCCTGGAGCGCGCTCGCCGGAGCTCTCTTCAACCTCTCGATTCCGCTCTTCGCTTCCGGTCCCGAACTGACGCTCATGCTTCGATTTCTGACGGGAGCCGCCCTGGCCGGCGTCTATCCGCCCGGCATGAAGGTGATGGCAAGCTGGTGCAAAGAAGATCGAGGCCTCTGCATCGGACTGCTCGTCGGCGCGCTCACGATTGGATCCGGCATGCCGCACCTGCTCGCAGCGCTCTCGGCTGGAGAGGGCACAGGCATACCGCCCTGGCGCCTCGTGCTGTACGGCACCTCGATTCAGGCACTAATCGGCGCAGCTCTCTCCTGGCAAGTGGATACATACGGGTCCATACGTAGGCAAGGCCGGCCGTTTCGACTGGCGCCATGCCGCCTCCGGTCTCACAGACCGGGCAACGCGCCTCGCCAACTTCGGCTACTTCGGGCACATGTGGGAACTCTACGCCGTCTGGGCATGGGTACCGCTCATGCTGCTTGCGAGCTACGAACTCGCCGGATGGAGCGAGCCGGCCGCGCGATATGCCGCATTCGCATTTTTCCTCGTCGGCGGTGCCAGCAGTTACCTGGCCGGGAAATGGGCCGACCGTTTCGGCCGAACGATCGTAACGAGCGCCGGCATGATCGTATCAGGCGCCTGTTGTCTAATCGTCGGATTCTTCTTCAGTTCGCCGCTGCTGTTGACCGCAATCTGCCTCATCTGGGGTTTCGCCGTCCTCGCCGACAGCGCCCAGTTCAGCGCAGCCGTGAGCGAACTCGCCGATTCCCGCTACGTGGGCACCGCCCTTCAGGTCCAGACAAGCATCGGATTCCTGTTGACCATCGTTACCCTTCGTATCATCCCGTATCTCGTAGACTCCGTGGGTTGGGAAAAGGCTTTTCTGATCCTCGCACTCGGGCCCCTATTCGGCACGATCAGCATGCTCCGACTGAGAAAACTGCCCGATTCAGAGAAGATGGCAAGCGGGAATCGATAGCGAAAAACGCTCGAAACCTGCTATTTTGTCCTGCAAATACCCCAATGGATGAGTATATTGTATCCCATTGAGGGACACAGCCATCCATCCAAGTCAAATCATGGAAACCGCGCCCGAACAGCAGCCGCACGAACGCGAGATCGTCTACCGCGGAGATGTCTTTATTGAGGAGAGCCGGGCCGGTATCAGCACCTGGTCGATCGGTCTGGAAGGCGTTCAGGAAGCCGAAGAGCTCAAGACCCGGCAGTTCGAAAGCTTCCCCGACAAACTTCTCGCCCTGCGAAAAGCCTTCCGGCAAACACAAGCCGGCATGGCCGAACTGATCGGCATAAAGGAGAAGACGTATCAGAACTGGGAGCAGGGCATCCGCGCACCCCGCGGTCCAGCCCGTCGTCTGCTGGATCTAATTTTCCTGGTGCCTAAAATCGCCGTGCTCCACATCACGGGCGAGGATGAAGAGCTGAGCGTTTCCGAGCCTGTATCTGCTTCCGCTGTCGACCTCAACGTCAACGTCAACCTACTCTACGTCGAACGAATCGGAACGGACTGGTGCATACGCCACCGTGACGAGACCGAACCTATATCGGAACACCGAGCCAGAGACGAGGCGGTAATCAGAGCACTACTCATCGCCACGAGCGAAAGTAACAATATTCTGATTCGGTTGACCGACGGAACTCAGTAATCCAGCCGCACCGCGATTGATGAGATTACGGAGTAGATCCAAGCCGAACTAAGCTCCAATATGGATAAAGGGCGACCAGAAGTAGGGTTTGGCGATCATTCCGCCCCTGTTAATGAGATCAAGCTTGGCCAATCGTAATGCATCAGTAATCGACTTACCGTCCAAAATGTGCTGATAGAATTCGAGCATGAGGTATTTCGTGCCGGCATCGTCACTAGGCCAGAGGGAAACCACAAGATTTTTCGCTCCAGCGTAGAGAAACCCTCTTGAAAGTCCCATGAGTCCTTCTCCGGCCGAAAGTTTTCCAACCCCTGTTTCGCATGCGCTCAATACTACGAGCTCTGCATTTAGCGTAAGCCCATATGCTTCTCCTGCATGAAAAATACCATCCTCGTTATTATCGCCCTGTTCCGGGAGCAACAACATACCCGAAAGCCTCGGGTCATCCTCATTCGCAAAGCTATGCGTCGCGAAATGCAGATATTGAAATTCGTTGAGTTGTGTATTCTTTAAAGCATTCTCCGATGCTTCTTCTCCTACTAGAACAAGGGAATCGTCATAAAAAATGCTGCCCAGCATTCCTGCCTCTGACGAAAAGAGGTGTTCAATACCCTTTACTTCATCTCGACTACCTGGGAGATACGAGACCAGATTGCCACTGGCTGTTGTATCGTACCCATTTATCGAAAGAAACCGCCGTGCGTTTGAGTCTAACTCGATATTCTCGTCGAATACCGGGGCAAGTGCAAACAAGTCCTTTGTTGGCTGTTCTCGTTTCCTAATAAGAGTCTGATAGAGTAGCGTGGACGAATAGGCGTAACTGACCGCGCGATCTTTTATTACGTAAGGAAGACTGTAATAAGGCGGCCAAGGGGGTGATGTATTTCGGGGTTCTGTCAGCAGCGCTTCAAACGGGACGTAACTGATGACTCCCTCCGGAATCACGATCAGATCCTTGTCGCCAATTGCTGCACTCACGGGTTTCAGTAAGAGATCATGCAGTTTATGAGCATATTCCAAATACCATGCGTAATAGCCCTGAGTAATTCCCCAACGCAGACTGTCTACGAGTTCACTGATATTGGGAGGGACGCTCACTCCGACGCTGGTGAGATCCGTATCCGTAAGAGTAAAGATTAGAAGTGTGTCAGGCTCGAGCACATATTCAACCAGGGCTTCGTTAGAATCCAGTACATATTTGCGCAGGAGGCTAATTGGTGTGGGGCCTATTTCATGCTTCAGGGCATAGTAATTTGGATAGCTGACTTCCATTGATCGCACTGTACTTTCGTACTCCCGCTGAATATCGAAAAGGT
>CAZGOS010000074.1:0-13317 GCA_964527795.1 uncultured Rhodothermales bacterium
GTTGTCTGGCCGGCGTGCTTCGCAATTATCTCGGCCACACGTTGTCGCTCGGATCACGATCCGGGAAGCGTCCATACGGATCAAGCGTGATCTTCCGGATGCGGCGCATACCGAATTCGAGATCGGCCTGGAATGTCCGGCTTCCATTGAACCAGACGTCGGACGGCCACGATACGACGGCCGTGTTGTCATCAATGATTTGAGCATTTGACAGGACCGGAATATCCGTGTCCGACGGTTCAAACTCGACTTTCAATACGATCGGAGACGGCATCTGACCATGCTGCCGAATAGTGACGCTGGTGGCCCGTCCGGCCGTGGTCACGTTCTCAATAGAGCCATCCACGGACTCGGTGGTCCAGAGCCAGTAATACCAGAACCAGCCCAGGTCCATTTCGAGTTCGTTACTCATGAAGAATGCAAAATCCCACGGCGAAGGATGTTTGAAACTCCAGGCCTCCGTGTAGGCGCTCATTGCATCCTGAACAGCCTTGTCACCAGCCATGCCTCCGAGCATTGACAGCATCATCGAAGCTTTCCCGTAGGTCTGGAATCCATACGATTCTGCCGCATAGTTGGCAATCCACATCATGGGTGCTTCTGCTTCGTCGCCGCTCATTCGGCCATAACTTTGTCCCACTCCGTCCAGATTGGGCTCCACTCCCCGCGTATGAGCACGCGACAGGATGTTCATGTAGGTGTTGAAGCCCTCGTCCATCCAGCCGTACCAGGTCTCATTCGTACCCACCATCATGGGCCACCACTCGTGTGCGGTCTCGTGATCCGCGGCTCCTTGATTTGAGTTGATTACCATGGGATACTCCATACCGGAGCTCGGCCCGTCCTGCAGGGTGAGCTGAGGGAACGGATAAGGCGCCCACAAATCGGAATAAAACTCAAGCGCGTGCCGCGTGACGGCGCCGGCCCGTTCAAATCGATCCGCCCGATCGGGTAGATAAACCATGTGGATTGGGATAGGGCCTTTTTCCGGGATCGTTGCACGCGTCGCCTTCCAGACAAATTTCTCAGCCGTGGCCCATGCGAAGTCGTTTACATTCTCGGCCACAAAATGCCATACAAGGCTTTCGCCCGGCGCGGTTGCCTGACCCGGGCCTGTTTCGTCTTCCCCGACAACAGTAATTTCATCGTCCGAATCCAGCACGTGTGACAGGCGTTCGCGAGCCGTTTCCGTGAGCACCTCCTCTGGATTCTGCAGAACGCCTGTGCCGCTGACGATCCAACCGCCCGGAACGTTGATCCGTACATCAAAGCGACCAAAGTTGTTGAAGAATTCCGCAGGGCCGAGATAGATGCTTGTATCCCAGCCGCGCAGGTCGTCGTATTTGGCCACGCGCGGGAACCACTGTGTCGGCTGAAAGAGCGTATTATCCCAGCGCTGCGTCATGCGGTGACCGCGTCCATTCGGACCGCCCGGTAATTTGGTATGCCAGTCGATTTCAAGCTTGGCCGTGCTGTGCGCAGCAACCGGTGTTTCGAGCGTAATGACGGCTACCGTCTGCCGGAGTCCGGAAATCCGAAGCTGTGCATCAGACGCCCGGCCTCTGCGGAATCTGGGCGATCGGGCATGGAGATCGACTTCCTCTCCATTGACGACCAGGCGCGTGATTACCATTCCCTCCGTGGTTTCAGCGGGTACTGAAAAACCTCGAGGTACGTCCGCGCGAAAGATGTTATGGTCCAGACGGAGCAGGATCCGATTCATCTCTTCGCCGCTATTGTTGTGCAGCACGATCGTTTCTTCACCTGTAAGCGTTTGGGTCTGCGGGTTCAGGCTCACATTGATTGTGTAATCGGTTTGGAGCTGCCAGTAGTTGGGGCCGGGTCGCCCCGTGAAGTCCCGTGTGCCTGCATCAAACGCTTTTTGTATGGCATTTGTGAGGGGAATTCCACGACGAATGGCTCGCGTCGGAGGGTCGACGGCGTATTGCAGGTACGCCGGCACGTCGGCCTTGCCCTCTTGAGCCCCTGCCGGGATGGTTGGAAGAGCGAGGGAGCCGAGTACGGCCAATAGGAATAGAGTACGTGCTTTCATTACAATACAATCTTCTTAAGGACGGTTCTGCCGACAGTCGTAGTGAGAGAAACAAAGTATTGAGCTTAATACTCGCGCGGAAGGAATGCAAAGAGAGCGAAGCAGCAGTTACTGCTTCGCTCTCTTCGCGTTTAGTACGGACTTCGGACCAAATGCGCAATTAGGACCATTTTTTACCTAATTCGTCCAGGCCGGCATTCTGTAAATCCTCAGGTACCATCGCGACTCTAAAGCGGCAATCCGCTTCGAAAGTTAAGAACCACGGTTCCGAAATGGAGGGAATGTCTGATGGGTTGTCCAAATGATAGACGGCCGTTGCTCCTCTCTGGCCGTCTTCCTCGGTAAAGTAGATAGCTTCCGGTTTCGTTTCTTCCAGTATGCGCCCGATTTTTTGACCGGCGCTGCCATCACGTACATATGAGTTGAACGGTTCGTGCGGGATGGTAATATGGACTAGGTAACGCATGTTATTGGTTCTGTCGGTGAATAAGGGTTCTGAGAAGGCCAAATATACGCGTCTCACCGAATCACGTTGCCTGGAAAGTGTAATGAATGCCCCAGGTGTATATGATTAAGCCCGAATCGGTAGACAGTTTGACTGGTAAGGTGCTCATCGGAGAGTATGTTCTCTGCGATAGATATCGTATTCCTTCGAATTTCAGTATTGCAGAAACCCGTGCCAGTGGCGTATTCTGACCGAATCATTCGAGGCAACGCACATTTTCCGTCACATTCATCGAAAGACACTATGAACGATCTCAGCCGTGGTGCTCACCCGGACGATAATGCGAGTAACACACGTCCTTCGGATTTATTCGATCATATCAAGGACCGCATGCGACGAGATCTGGGACAATTCGCCGACCTGGGTGGTGGGATCATGTTTCCGAAACTCGAAGGCCCGATCGGACCGTGGATGCGGCACGAGGGTCGCGACGTTCTTGTCTGGTCGCTGAACAACTACCTGGGACTGGCCCATCATGCTGAAGTCCTTGAAGCGGACGCGGAAGCGGCCAGGCGCCACGGTCTTGCTTCACCGATGGGCTCTCGCATGCTCAGCGGCAATTCAGACGCACACGAGGAGCTGGAACGCCGTTTATCGACGTACATGGGCAAGCATTCGACGTACCTCTTTAATTATGGGTATCAAGGCATGGTGTCGCTGATCGACGCGCTCACCGATCGAAATGATGTGATTGTTTACGACTCCCAGTCGCACGCCTGCATCGTCGACGGCATCCGTATGACCCTTGCGGGCCATACCGCTTTTCGTCACAACGATATGGATCATTTAGAGAAGCGATTGAAAAAGGCTTCTCGGATGGTTCAGGGTACCAACGGCGGAATTCTTGTAATCACAGAGGGGGTTTTTGGAATGATCGGCGATCTGGGAGCCCTGGATCGAATCGTGGAACTGAAGAATCGCTACGGTGCCCGTCTGCTGGTCGACGACGCTCACGGATTCGGAGTCATGGGCCGGACCGGTCAGGGAGTGGGCGAGCATTTCGATGTGCAGGATGAAATCGACGTACTTTTTGGCACGTTTGCGAAAGCGATGGCGGGATTTGGAGCCTTCGTTACAGGAAACGAGGAGCTCGTTCGCTACCTCAAGTACAATATGCGCAGTCAGATCTACGCCAAGACTCTCTGCGCGGCCATGGTCGAAGGAGCGCACAAGCGGCTTTCACTGCTTCAGGAAGGCATGTCGCTCCGTGGCGATCTGTTCAGAATCGTGGACCTTCTGCAGTCCGGTTTGCGAAGCCGTGGACTGGACCTGGGGCAGACACAGTCTCCCGTGACCCCGGTATATCTGAGCGGAACGCCACGCATGGGCGCTGACCTCGTTATGCGGCTTCGTGAGGGTCCGGGTATTTTTATTTCGGCCGTAACCTATCCGGCAGTCGAGAAAGGAGTTGTTCTGCTACGCATCATGCCTACCGCGCAGCACACCGAGAGCGATGTCGGGCTGACACTGAAGGCACTGGATGAAGTGCTCTCGGAAGAGGAATACGCCCTGTGCGTTCAAAGGGACCCGGCCGTCGTTTAGACGGGAAGGATTTGGCGGGGAGGATTATGCGGGCCTCTGGCTCCTCATGTATTGCCGCAACCTACTGCCTGCAAACCCCAGTTCTTCGGACTTGTCTTGTTCTTTTGGGCGCAACATCTCTGCCGTGTGGCGAGATGAGTTCGACATTAGGGGTACTTACCGGAGGCCGGGAAGAAACGTCAATTGGCGAGTATCGATTATTGACAAATACACTCATAATCCATAACAATACATGGGTTATGCAAACAAACATCAATTCCACAGAAATCATAATTGACATTTATACATTAAACCCATAATATTATTATGGGTAACGTGATATTATATCAATTATGCCAGCTATGAAGCACGAAGGGTTTTTTCGTAAACATCCGGTGTTTACCGGAGAGGAGATGGCCGACTACCTTTCGTGCCGCGGGGAGGTCGGTTCTAGGACCAAGGAGTCTCTACTGGCCTACTACAGGAGGAAAGGACGCATCGTCTCCGTGCGGCGTGGACTGTATGTCGTTATACCGCCTGGTGCGAATCACGCTTTATATTCAGTCGATCCCTTTCTCGTGGCTGCGAAGCTGACCAAAGACGCTGTTTTGTCTTTCCACACGGCCCTGGAGTTGCATGGACATGCTTACTCTGTCCATGAACATTTCATCTACGCGGCATCCCGCCCGCTGAACCCCTTGATATTCCGCACCCACGTCTTCCGCGGAGTAAGATTCCCTGAGTCACTTCGCCGTGCGAACCAAGAGAATTTCGGAGTTGTCACAGTGGATCGATCCGGTCTGGAAGTCCGTGTTACAAGTTTGGAACGAACGATGGTCGACGTATTGAACCGTCCGGCCCTTTCCGGGGGTTGGGAAGAAATCTGGCGGTCCCTGGAATCGGTGGAGTTTTTCGATCTCGACAAGGTAGTTGAATACGCTCTTTTGCTCGGAAACGCTACTACGGCCGCCAAGGTTGGATTCTTTTTGGAACAGCACCGTGAACCTCTAATGGTTGAGGAAAAACATCTCAAGCCGCTTCACGATCTCTTACCGAGGCAACCGCACTACCTGAATCGGGATAGGCGGAAACCTGGCCGCCTCGCCTCGAAATGGAACCTCGTGGTACCAAGAGAATTATTTGAACGGACATGGACGGAGGTGTTATGAGACTCTCAGCCGAGAAGCTTGCCGCCGAGGCGGAATCGACTGGCTTCAGGCCGCTTGTGCTCGAAAAGGTCGCACATCTGCTGGGACTGCTTGTCACCCTGCAGAGCCATCCCTTCCTGAAGGGAAAGCTGGTTCTCAAGGGCGGAACCGCCTTGAATCTCTTTGTCTTCGACGTCCCGAGGTTATCCGTCGATATTGATTTGAACTACACAGGAGCCGAGAGTCGGGACGCAATGCTTAAAGAGCGCCCCAAGATCGAACAGGCGATCCAGGCGGTTTTCAAGCGGGAGGGCTTTCCCGTCAAGCGTATGCCGGAAGAACATGCGGGAGGTAAGTGGAGGCTCCGCTATCAAAGCGCTTCCGGGCAAAGCAGCAACCTTGAGGTGGATATCAATTTCATGTATCGCGTGCCGTTATGGCCGGTCACAACCATGGACTCCCACCCGCTGGGAACTTGGCGGGCCACTGGTATCCCGGTAATGGACACTCATGAACTGGCAGCAGGTAAGCTCGCAGCGCTGTTATCACGACGTAAGGCAAGAGACCTGTTCGACAGCCATCGAATTCTCCGAATGGACGGTCTTGACTGCGACCGGCTCCGAATCGCCTTCGTCGTATATGGCGCGATGAACAGGAAGGACTGGCGCACGGTTTCGGTCGACGATATGGGTTTCGATGTTGCGGAATTGACAACCCAACTTGTTCCCACGCTCCGCTTCGGTGCGATACAGGAAACCGGGGGGAGAGGGAATTATGGCACGAGGCTCGTGGAGGAATGCCGACAGGCGCTGTCTGCCGTACTACCTTTCACGGATAACGAACGGGAGTTCCTGGACCGGCTGCTCGACAGAGGGGAAATAGACTCAACGATCTTGACCGCTGACACGGCTCTCCAAATCCGTATTCAACAGCAGCCACTTCTTGAATGGAAAGCCCTCAATGTCAGGAAACACAGAGGAATTGTCTGAATTCCGGGTTTTCCGCGCATCACAGGTGCGACAACGCGTAACCGGCCAGTCAAATCAAGCCGACTCGGAAAACGGAGAAGGGGAGAGTCCGGAGAGAATATTTGCGGTCTGCGAATCTGGAAGCCGAGACTGAATCAGATTTGCTGCTCCGGCGATGGTCGGGTGGTCGTATAGCAGTGAGAAAGGCAGATCATCGTGAAAGGTATCGCGGATGCGACTGAGGATTCGCATGAGAGACAGCGACGTGACACCCATGTCGTGCATGTTGTCGTCGACGCCGATTTTGTCGATCTGAAGAACTTCACAGTAGATGGAGACCAGGGTGCTTTCTATCGGCGTGGAAGGTGGTGCATACGTTGTGTCACTATGTAAATCTCTGGATGAAACGGACGAAAGCGCACTGAAATCCACTTTCCCGTTCGTGGTAAGGGGCAGGGCATCGACAGCCCTGAATTCGGACGGGATCATATACCCTGGGAGGGAATCCGCTAAAAAGGCGCGAAGCCCACCGGCCGTTACTTCAGTCTCTATTTCTCCCCCGGTACTGCCTTTCCTGACCGTTTGAACGTAGGCGGTCAGAAACACGTCATTCTCCCTGTTTTTCTGAGCATGGATAACAGCGATGGAGACCCCGGGGTGGGCCTGAAGCGCCGTCTCGATCTCTCTGAGTTCGACGCGAGTGCCTCTGATTTGCACCTGCCTGTCCTTTCGTCCCAGATGAACAAGGCATTCGCCAGGCAGCATCTTCCCGAGATCACCCGTTCGGTACGTGCGTGAGCCGTCTTCGTGCAGTTTAAAGACGGATTTCGTGAGATCCGGCCGGTTCCAGTAACCGAGTGAGCTATAGCGGCTGCGCACGACAATCTCACCCACATCACCCGGTTCCACCTCTTCACCATGTTCGTCAAGCAGCCGGACTTCTTTGTCTTCGGTTGCAAAGCCGGCGGGAACGAACACTTTATCGAGCGTCGTTTCCCTGTCGATTACATAAAGGCGATAGCCCGATACTTCCGTACATCCCAGGCTATGAAAAAGGCGGCATTCATCCGAGAAATGGCGCCTGAACAGAGTTACATCGCTGGGATATACGGTGTCCGCGGTTAACCCGATAATCCGAACATTCGGGAGATCAAATCCATCCTGGATGTCTTCGACCAATACCCGAAAGAGAGCCGGTACCAGAATGAGAATAGTTATCTCATTTTTCCGGAGCCAGCGGGCAAGGTTTCCGGTGCCGTGCTGTGCCAGGTCGTACGGTAACAGACATGCCCCGTTGAGCAGCGCGCGCAAAAGGATATTCAGTCCTGCGATATGGCTATACGACGCAATCATACTGAAACGATCGTGCGGTGTGGTCTGCAGGCTCATGGACCAGTGGGCGGTGGTACGAAGAAGGCTTTCGTGATTATGCATGACGCCTTTCGGAACGCCGGTGGTTCCTGATGTATAAATCAGGCAGGCGGGATGCTCGCACGGAAACGCGATATCAGGATTGTCGGTTGGTTGCGCGCCGTTCAATTCATCCACGACCAGGACCGAAACGCCCGGGTGGGCGATCGCTCTCGCCGTAGGCGCTGCAACCGATTCTGTGAGCAGCAGCGCTGCGGTGGTATTACTCAGAACGGCAGTCAGTCGCGATATCGGGTCGGAGGGCTTCATGCCGACCCATGTTTTTCCCGCCTTCGACACGCCAAGCAATGCCGCCACCAACCACGAGCCCGGATTGAAGAGAAGCGCGATCACCTGATCGCTCGGTGAGGTGCGTTTCAGTATCCCATGGGCGATCTGATTGGCCATGCGATTGAGATCGTCATACGTGACGACGACGTCATCCGATTCGATCGCAACGCGCGTCGGGTACCGCCGAACCTGCTCTTCAAATTGATCGACAATAGAACGGGCGTACGGAAGAGCATGTCCACGTGCTTCCCGTGCAGGAGAGAACGTTCTCAACTGCCATTGATCGAATCCTGAAGAAGGGCTGCATGATGAGGAATGCCCTGATCTGACCATATATTTCCTACCCGCATATAATATCGGAAAGTGCTCATGACTACGTACGGGTAAGAACGGCATTTTCAATGCCATAACGACTGTTCCGATCCGGTTTACAGCACTGTAGCGACAACAGGTTTACCACGGCGTCGGCACGGAGATGCCCGCAGCGAGATCACCAAGCAAATCCATCGTCTGTTGATCAATTCGGACTCCGTTATGTATCTGCTGCTCATATTCTCGCCACCTCGATTCACCCGGAATCAGTATTTCTGACACTCCGGGAAGGCGATTCGCGTCTTTGATCCAGGCAATCAGTTGGTCCATTCGCTCAAAAAACGTACCAAGCGGCAGCAGCTTATCTATCTGCATGGCTAGAAAGAAATGACCGATATCTGCGTGGTTGTCAAGATTGTGGTACAAAGAGGCGATCTGGTGCGAAAATCCCGCTCCGGTGACGATGCCACACAATATCTCTATTGCGAGCCCCAATCCGAATCCTTTCGCCCCGCCGAAAGGAAGAATGGCGGCATGTACGGCTTCCCGGGGGTCTGATACGGCGAGGCCCGCGGCATCGACGACGGAGCCCTCCGGCAGGCGCTCTTTCTCCTCGATGGCCTGGCGGATCGCGGCGCCGGCGATCATTCCGGTTGAGAAATCTACCAGAACTGGTCTGGCGCCTTTCGTGGGCGCGCCGAACGAAAACGGATTCGTTCCGAAGACGGCGGTTGAAGCGCCATGTGGAGCTACCCGTGGCGCCGAATTACTCAGGGCGATACCGATTTTGTTTCTTCCGGCGGCCAGATCGACGTAGTACGCTCCATTTCCAAAGTGATTACTGCCACGAACGGCTACGACCCCAACGCCTTGTTTCTCCGCGATCTCAATCGCTCTCGTCATGCCCAGATGCCCCACATATTGACCGAATCCGTGGCCGCCATCCAGAATTTCGACGGAAGCCGTTTTCGATTGGAATGTGGGGGAGCACGGCGAAAGGATCAGTCCTTTCCGAAATCGCGCGAGATAGGCGGAGACGCGCAGCACGCCATGGAGGTGTCGACCGACCAGGTTCGACCATACCAGTACGCCTGCTACTACATGGGCTTCTTCCTGATCAACACCGGACGCCGAAAGAAGTCGCTCGGTGAATGTTCTCAGTGTGCGATATGGTATCGTGTTGCTTTCCACACGCCGATGCGCTACTGAACAATCAAAGACTATTTCATACCAGTTTGTCCAGTTCCCGGTCGACCCATTCATTTGAAAACTTTCCTTTCCGGACGTTCTGGACGTACTTCTCCGAAGATATTTTCCACTTATTCAAACGCTTAAGGACGCGCTCGGCCCAATCCTGCGGCACGACAACAATTCCGTCGGCATCGGCACAAATAATATCTCCTGTATTTACGACGACACCACCACAGGTGATCGGGAAATTGACTTCTCCCGGGCCGCTGTGGTGTGGCCCAATGGGCGTCGCTCCGCGTGCATACACCGGCAGTCCGACTTCGGCCATCTCTGCAATGTCTCTTACGAATCCGTCAATAACAAATCCTGCGATTCCGCGATGTCTGGCCTTCGTGGCAATCATTCCGCCGATCACGGCGCTCACGGTTGTACCACCGGCATCGACAACGATGATGTCCCCCGGCTGAGCAATGTCCAGCGCCTTATGCACCATGAGGTTGTCACCGGGGTAGACCCGGACGGCACATGCAGGACCTGCGAGCCGATCCCCATTGACTACATTGTAGAATCCTGCCTGCATCGCACAGAGGCGGTTCAATTGGTCGGAGATATCCGCTGTATTAAAGGATGCAAGCTCGCGTACAATCCTCGCTCCTGGTCGGGCATCCACTTCTTGAATTCGGCATCCCGGTCCCGGATGAATATGGCGGGTTCCAGCCTTCGTATCGTTTTTCACGTGGTTATGTCGATCTATGCGCTATTTGCCCAGGGTAAAGATACGGTTCGGCTCGTGGATCGCTTGCGTACAACCAGGTCTGCTCTCGTCCGCCCACCAATACATGCCGGAATGAGGACCCGTCCGTAGAGACCTGATCCGCTCATCTGCGCGGGTACGACGGCGTATGTGGCCGAGCACCTCAGGATGAAATGTGTTGCATTCACTCGGTAATTATCCAGAAATTCCGAGCATTTGATACAAAGACAATCTATGGATCGAAAACAGAAGATTCTCGACCTTGACGGGCCTCTTTTTGCTCATCGGCTTTCCTTCAGGCGGCCTCATAGACAACCTTCCCGTACTTATTGGCCGGGTATGCGACGCCACCAATGACGTTCTTGCTGGCCTCGAACCAGTCGCTGGATATCACAATGACGTCAAAAGGATAGCCCAGCCCGCTGAGCATCTCGTCAATCTTTACGCTTTCCTTCCGCCGATCACCGGGGTTCGGTTCGACGACGAGCAGATCGATATCACTGTCGCGGGTCATCTCGTCCGTGGCCGAAGATCCCCAAAGGATGATCTTGTCCGGGGCAGCCGTGGCGAGAATCCGACGGACAATCTCGTCTACTAAAGATTTGTCAATTCCCATCGCCGACTTCTTAGTTCGTTATGAAAACCGCAATCTGGCTCCCCGGGTAGAGTTTACTCGCACGCTCCGCGTGCTCATCAGTCGGCTCGCGACGCTCGCCTCGTGTGAACCTCCCTCGCTTTGCTCGGGTACGGTTCTGCGTCCTCCCCGATATTAGAAAAGGAGACGGGCCAGAGACCCCTCTCCTTTTCTATGCTCCCCGGGTAGGACTTGAACCTACAACCCTGCGGTTAACAGCCGCATGCTCTACCATTGAGCTACCGAGGAATGTCCGGTCCACCGGACCGAAATCGGAGCGCGAAAGATACCGCGATGCGAATCTTCCGACAATACCCCTGGCAGCAATTTCAACAACCAATCCCGGTATCGGTTTCTAATTCTTCACCCAAACGTTATTCGACCGGTCGACGTCCGGAAGGAATTGATTCGGATCGATCTCGACCCTGGTAACCGTTCCCGGCTCGAAATAGATTTTGGCCACTTTTTTGTCCGACAGCCACTCTTCCACGGGTATCGTCTCCTCTGCGATCGTGCCGTCGGTATACGTTACGCGTACGGGTACCGGGAAAGGAGAGAGGCCCAGATCCTCGATCGTAATGATCACGCCGTCCGCGCCGTTTTCTACTTCTGCAATCGACTGATCGAGTGTCCACGTATTGAAAAACATGGTTGTCCAGAACCAATCGAAATCCTCGCCCAGGACGTCGTTGAATGTATTAAAGAGATCGTACGGTTGAGGATGTTTGAAAGCCCACCGCCTGGCATACTCCCTGTACGCCTCCATGAACCGCTCCTGACCGACTATTCCACGGAGTGCATGCAGCGCGACGGCCGGCTTGTTATACGAAGCGATTCCACGGGCCGCCGTACGCAGCGGATACCGGTCGCCATGGCGCATGGATTCGACCTCATCACCGGTGTCCGCAATGAAATAATAGCTTTGCCGTCTCGGCTCCCACGAATCCGTGTCATAGAATTCGGCGCTTCCTTCCGCCGTGTTGAAAGACGTCAGGCCTTCATCCATCCACGTGAATTCCTTTTCGTCCTGCCCGATGATCATGGGGAAATACATATGGGCAATCTCATGGAACGTGACGCCGAACACGGAGCCGCCCGGTCTGCCGGTGCCGATATGCGTCATCATCGGGAATTCCATTCCGCCTCCGATCACGCCTTCGACGGCGGTCATATGGGGATACGGGTAGGGCATGAACATTTCAGACAATAACTCGATCGCGAATTGGCCATATTCGGCCGAGCGATTCCAGTCGCTTGAGCCGGGGCGATAAAAGGCATGAATCATGGACAGATCATTGCTCTCGTCTCCGTCGCGATCTCCGACTTCCGCCGTCGTCGCATCCCACAGGTATTTATCCGACGTCCCGAACGCGAAATCTCTCACGTTGTAGGCCATGAATCGCCAGGTCAGTTGGTCATCCGGCGAATCCAGCGTCGAGAGCCCGGGAGCGCGGTCGTTCTCGGTAACGATGTTGACGACATCATGCGAGTTGGTGGCAGTGTTGAGCCGCGCCCGTGTCTGCTCCGATAGAACCGTTTCCGGATTCTGAAGCTCGCCCGTTGCTCCGATCACCCATCCTTCCGGGACAGTGAGCGATACATCATAGGAGCCATATCCCATGTAAAACTCTCCGCTGCTCATGTACTGATCCGCCTTCCAGCCGCTCACGTCGTCATAGACCGCCATCTGCGGATACCAGTATGCCACGAAGAATATCTCATCATCGGTTCCCATACGGGGCGCGCCTTTTTCCGGGACTTCGAATTCCCACGCGATTGCCAGATCAACGCTCCTGCCGGATGCGAGCGGCGTGCCCAGCACAATGGTCATGAGGGTGCCGTTCACATAGTATCCCGGGTTACCTCGATCCGGATTCTCCCGAAGAATTTCTCCTCCTGACGCGACGGACAGAATGCGCATGCCTCCCGTAAGCTGCTGCGGGCGGTTACGCATGGCACCCTCCTTGTGCAGGTTCTGTCTCAGGTGAACAACCAGAGTCGGGAGGTCATCCGGTGAATGGTTGGTATAGACGATCGACTCGGATGCGCTCATCATGCGCGTCGAAGGATCGAGCGCTGCGTCTATCACGTAGTCTGCCGTGTTCGTCCAGTAATTGGGACCTGGCTCTCCCGTCAAGGTGCGTGTCCCGTTTTCAACAGCTTTGTCGAATTTTGGGCCTGGAATGACCGGGTAGGGAATCGGACGAATCTTTTGCGCCGAAGCAATCGGTGCAATGACCAGCAGGAGAACGACAAACGTAAACAGGATTTTTTTCATGGGTTCAGTCGAGCATCATATGTTAACGGGAGCTGGAAATGGCCTCGTTTTATAGCCTAACGATGTTTTACAGGAATTGTTGTAGGAGATTGTACGAATGCTTCCGTGTCGGGTCTGGTTACTCACATAGCGACTTCAGCGGCTATAGGCATGTTGAGTTGTCAAACCAGGGTCCGGCGCTATGAGCGTCTGGGGGAGATTTCATTTGACACTCCCCGGGTGAACCCCGGGGATTCTTCATTCATCGGGATC
>CAZGOS010000075.1:0-13279 GCA_964527795.1 uncultured Rhodothermales bacterium
TAAAACCGTACTCAACCTGTTCCTGTATGGCAGCCGTATCCGCCCTGAGAGAGTTGGGCCAGTGCATCTTGATGCTCGCCACTTTCGCGCCGGTCAGTTCAATCTTAAAATATTCTGTTTCTATTCCGGAACCCGTTCGATCCGGTAGCCAGAATCGGAGCTGCACTTCGCAGACCTCATTCATTGCCCACGCTTTGTACATCAGAGGGGTAGCTTTGTCCACGCGAGCCGTAACTCGCAGTGTGCGATGCTGTCTCATCCCCGTCACTTGGCCCGACATCGAATCGCTCGGAACGAGTACATCGTGCAGGACTTCCACGATCTGAATTGAATCTTCCCTGCCCTCTGAAGTAACACTCGATTCTCCATTGATCGAAACGCCATCGGCGGTTACAAACATGAAGCCTGCTGATGCCATAGTAAGGCCCTCTCTAGCGAGATCGTTAACTCAGATTCGCGCCGCGTAACCTCTTCCAATGCCGCAATTAGAGGCATCGATACGAGGGCTCGGCAATGCGTGCGTAACAAAACCCGCCGCGCCAACTTTGAAACAGAGATCGTTCAATTCTCAGCGCGCCGCGATCCAATCGTCGGTGTGCTCCAAAGTGCCGTCGGTAAAGGTCCATGTGATCTTGCTGTACACAAACGAATACTCAACCATGTGGGGCAGGTGCTCGTTCTGCACGTTTTTTACCTGAGGCACATCTACGACGACGGAGGCCACCTTTACGCGTTCCAATAAAATCGTATAGTACTCAACCTCGACACCGGCATCGTCAATCTCAAAAAAGCTAAATTTCACCGTATCGTACGTCTCACCTTCCGTACACGCCTTATATAGATATGGTGTCGCCGCATCAAACGCCGCACGAACTTTCATCTGCCCGTGTTGCCGCACACCGGTTAGTTTACCGGAATGGATATCCGTTGGTATGTGCAGATCGTGCGAGACCTCCAATACCTCAACGGTGCCGACCCTACCACCTATTGCGACCGATCCTTTGACCTTATTCTCGTTTATGCTCATGTATACGGGAGTTGGCATATTTCCACCTCATAATTGTGGGATTAGGAGTTAGAGTAAGTCGATGTTCGTCTCTGTTTCTTACAACAAACAGTTCACTCGAATGTCGAATGAAAAAATTCAGATTGAACTTATTTCGCCTTGGGCATCTTTCCTACCAGCGACAGGCTAATGTCCATGCCCTCGATCTGGAAGTGCGGTTTGATCATCGTTTCGACGCGGAAGAATCCCGGATTATCCTCGATATCGGATACGACGACCTGCGCAGCTTTCAGTGGATACTTAGCCACTTGCTCAGCGGAGGGTTTTTCCATTTCCGTAACCAGACTTCCGAGCCATTTATTCAACTCGGCCTCGATGACCGAGCTGTCCTTCGTCGCACCAATATTCTCGCGCTGCATCACCTTAAGGTAGTGGGCGATGCGTGATGCCAGAAAGATGTACGGAAGCCGGGCATTGATCCGGCTATTCGCGGTTGCATCCGAATCATCATAAATTTCGGGTTTTTGCGATGAATTGGCCGAGAAGAAACAGGCATAGTCTTTACCCTGGTAATGGCTCAACGGCATGAAGCCCAGATTCGCACATTCGAATTCCAGTGTTTCATCGATCGGGACTTCCGTCGGGATTTTCATCTGTTTCCCTTTACCGACGTCGAAAAGATGAACCGGCAGGTCCTCCACCATTCCACCCGCCTGCGGACCTCTAATCTGTACACTCCAACCGTCACTCTGAAACGCTCTAACCATGTTCGACGCAAACGTGAAAGACGCATTGCCCCAGAGATATTTTTTGTGATCCGTTCCCTTTACAGCCTCATTGTAGTTGAACCCGGAGACGGGGTTGTTTTCGCTGTCGTAAGGCAAACGGGCCATGTACCGGGGAAACGTGAGACCGACATAGCGCGCGTCTTCCGAATTGCGGAATGAGTTCCACTTCGCGAAATCGGCCGTCTGCATGTACGCCGTCAGATCAGGAATCTTCTTCCACTCTTCCATCGAGTCCTTCCCAAAAAACTTAGGTCCGATCGATCCGATAAACGGGCAGTGCGCCGACGACGAAACCTTCGAAAAGTTGGACAAAAGGGCGATATCCGCGGCTGAATTATTGAATTCAAACGCTGAAATGATCGCTGCATAAGGATCCGCTCCGGGCTGATCGTAGGCTTCGCTGTAGATTTTCTTGTAGACGGGCGACTGGATGAGCTCAGGCGAATCTTCAAAAGAATCGCGAGCGTCGTCTTTCGACATGTTCAGCAACTCGATCCTGACATTCTTTCGAAAATCTGTTCGATCAACAAGCAGTTTCACACCACGCCAGGAAGATTCCAGTTGCTGGAACTTGTCGTGATGAAGAATCTCATCCAACTGCGAGCTCATCTTCGCGTCAATTCCTGCGATCATCCCGTCAAGAAGATGTTTGTCGATCTTTTCAACCGGTCGATCCAGTTCGCCCACTGCATCCACGAACACCTTGATCGCTGCTGCCATCATCGCGGAACGTTCATCGTCCGCAACAACGCTGACATCCTTAAAACGCTCGATGCTCACTCCCTCTTCAGGACGACCTAAATTCACCTTAGACAGAATGCTGTCCAGCGTGTTTTCCTTGGCATCTTCTGTTTGAACTGCAGCGTCTGCTGCAGTTTCTTGAGTCTTGGCCATTGCCTTTCTCCTAGGATTTAATACGTCGTGTAAAAACTAACTGATGAATCCGCTGAACGACTATTCGCCGGCTTCGTCTTCGCCCTCCCGGACGCTTGGAACCACCTTTTCCAATTCCGCAAGAAGATCTTCCCTGGCTGCTTCATCGGTTATCACCGACTCCAATTGCTGACGGAAATCTCTTACGCTGATCAATCGGTTGCGCAGGTCCTGAAGCAGATTCCGAGCGGCCAGAAGACGACTGAGACCTGGAACCTGTTTCGCAATTTCCTCAGGACTGAAGTCCTTCATATCCTCGATATTCAGTTCCACGGACATTTCTCCCTCGCCCGTCAACTTGTTGTCGACTGTATACTCGAGTCCCAATTCCTGGGACTTCATGACCTTCTCGAAATTATCCTTGTTGAGATTGATAATCTCGCGGTCCTCGACAGGCACGTCGGATTCTTTTCCGGTGAAGTCACCCGTGACCAGTAACCTCAGTGGAAGCTCTACCTTTTTCTTGGCATCCCCTTTCTGAACTTCCAGAAAAAGATTGATTCGAGCAGGCGGCTTCTCGTGCTGAAAACTCTTTGCCATTTTCTCGTGAATTAGGTTGAATAAGTACGTATCAACTCTGGACAAGAAGATTGCCGACCGACCAGAGAAGCAAACCGCGAACAAGTTTATTTAGTGCCATCACGAATCGCGGAATACAGGATGGCATGGTTTTTCAAAGAGTGGGAGACGTGAGCAGGCAGGCTGTTCACGTCAGACTGTCAATGTATCGATTTGAATATAAAAATCAAGTATTAGTGCTCAAATAGCCCTGTGATCTTGATCGAGTTCTTTGCATTCGAATCCAGTGATATCAACTCTGTGGCAACGTGAGGGCATAGGCGGCATCTATGCGGCAGATCTTTTCGAATATGTCACCGGTATTCTTCACGTTAGCTGCTTTATCACCTGCTGCAGCTTTCGCGCTCATGGCCATATAACATGCGTAAAGCGACGACCACGCCGTGAGCGCCAGGTCCGGTTCCCATTCAGCCAGCCCGTGCTGCTCTATCGAATGGTCCAGATTTTCCAGAATTGGCCGTGCTATGGATGCACGCTTGCCTTTCATGCACAGATCAGCCAGGTACAACTGCCGCAAAAAACGCTCTTTCGCCGAACGATCCTTTTCTCCACCCTCTCGCATCAGTTTGATCGCTCCGGGCAGATCGCCTTTCTGAAGAAGCTTTTGAGCCGCCGTTTTTTGATCAAACAATTGATTGTCGTCGGCCGGAACGCCTGCGAATGCAGAACCGCTCGTTTCGCCTGTTCCAAGAAGCGGCATCACTTCCGATTCAATCCAGTCGGCACATAGATCGCCCACGAACGGCGTACCGTCCGCAAATGTCAGGTTGGACAGACCGGGTACCCGCTTCAACAGAAGGGCCGTCTCTTCCAGAACGGCGTGCCTGGCGTTCTCGAACGCAGGACCGATTTTTTCCATGGCGCCGGCCGTAAGTCGCTGAAGATCGATCCAGAAATGGAAGGCTCCTTCCTGAAACGACGCTTCCGATTCTTCGAGCAGCTTCCGGGCATCAGCCCCGTCGAGAAGAGATGCAAGATAGGTCCGTCGCTGTTCCAGCGGAGCGGGAATCCTGGTCTTGCCGGCTTCGTTTGGCGGCGCCTGTACGATAGCGCTCCAACGCAAGGCGCGCAGAACTCGGTAGGGCACCGGATTCGCACTGTCTGATTTTCGAAGAAATGTCGTGGCCTTTGTGACGGCAACGCCGGCTTCTTTAACTGTCTGGGTGGCGGTCGGCGCAGCTTCCTCACCTCCCGCAGCCGGTGCACCCTCGGTCCCTCCCGGTTTTTCCGGTGCTTTGGGCTTGGGAATGCGACGCTCTATGTCGCTCAGAATTCGCTGTAGACCACTCAGCGGGGGAGCCGAATCTCCCATGGACTCCGAAACAAACGTCTGAAATTTGTCCAGACGTGCGAGCGCCCGCGCGATCGTTGCCCGCTCGTTTTCTCCCGGTTTGAGTCCGTCCAGCGTAGCGCCGGCTTTTTGCACAAAGAATTTCAGCGCACTGCCCCGGGCCGGCATTTTTTTGGGGAGCACGTCGTCCCAGAAAGTCTCCGCGACAACGTGCAGAATGGCCACGCCCTCGGCAAATCCTGAGAGGCCATCTTTCTTCGTCAGTGCAAAGGCGAGATAGGACCCGACGAGCAGGTCCTTGGTTTTTTCGGTGAGAAGTTTCTTCGAAAGGTCGGCGACGAGCTGGAAATCATTTTCGCTGATCTTATCGATCTCGAATTTGATCGTTTCAAAATCGTCCTCGTATCGAATGCTTTCGCCACACGGAGCATCGGATGAAATCGGCGAGGCGAAGGATTGAACGAAGTCCGAAAGAATATCCTCGGCACTTTCGGTGTCCTCCGACTCGGACGTTTCGCGCTCTTCTTTTTCGCCGTCGTCGGCTATTTCTTCTCCTGCAGACTCCGCTTCGCCAAGTTCTTTCTCACCTTCGGCTGCAGCTTTTTCTGAATCAGTCATCTGAACGTATGCATGTTCGTACGAAGTCGGATTGTGCGAATCCAGGGCCTGGCTTCACGCCTCCAGACCCAGCAGTACATCCCACAAAGATATGTCTTCAGATTCGATCAAACGACCGTACTGCTCCGGAATCGACAGAGCAAGTTCAGCCGGATTGCGGTTGCCGATCGCGTCGATGGCATACAGGGTGTCGAAATCAACGTCGAGTTGCGTTATATGCATGAATCCGGATGGGGGCACCGGTGAGAAGTACACGAACAGAGAGGGCGCACTCCCGCTTGTTCCACTTCGAATATTCCAGATCAATGTCGGCTGGAGCTGTGGCACCGAGAGAATGCGCGCGCATGCCTCGAGCCAAAAACTGACGCTCGAGTTCACCATGTTACCTCCGGCCAGCGGAAACTGAAGACCGTATGAGAACCTTGGATGACCCCTGCCTTTCAGAGGAAGAAGCAGATCCAACAAATTCTTGAAGGCGGCATACTTTCGGGTGTCGAAAAAAGTGCCCCATATCCGGGTGCAGAAGTCACCGAAAGAAATACGCCCGAGCTCCGTGGCGTAGGCATCGGGGTTATCCCGGTGCTGCAGTAAAATCTGTGATCTCGCCTGAATCTGTTCGGTGAGTTGTTCGGTCGTCATGCGGGCATCGATCGCGTCGTCGATCAGCGATATCGCGCTCTCGAACAGGGGTGCAAATCGAAACGGAAAAGCGGCTGTCGGCGCGCCGGGCCTGTCGACGGATTCGGGCCCGGCCGCAATAAAAAACGGATACTTGCGACCCGCACGATCACGACTTGGCCGGATGGCGCCCACCAGGGGACTGAATCCTCCGGAGGGCCGGAAGAGAAAACACGACGGTCCCGCCGAATCATAGGCCCGGTCAAAATCGTCATATTTTTTCGCCGCCGCGAGTCGCAATCCATGCTGTATCCAGTCGTCCAAGGCACGAAAAGCCGGCCCGGTCGCGTTGTATCGAACGAAATCGGCGCGCGATGAAAGCTTTCCAAAGTATGCCAATCCCATGTCAGCAACCTTTCTCGACAGGCTCGGAAAAACGTCGGCCGGCCCTAATTTCCAAGAGACGACGGAATGACGATGTTGAAGATATCCGGATCGTTGAACGGGTTACGAGAGCTTTGCACCGTCGCATGGTAGACCGCTTTCACGTTTCGTGTCATGTCCCATTTAAGATCATATTCGGTCGAACTCTTGCGAACGACTTCGGCATCCCGGAGAAACTTGAAGACGGCCCAATCGCCTCGATATTGCCGCGGAGGCAATTCGGCGTCGGTCAGCGATACACGAAGCGTTACGTCGGGATCTCGTGGCCATGTGATGGAAAGATCGACCGGAGGCGTCATCTGGTAGAGCTGCGAAATTCCGTGAATGTCCAGGTAGTAGGACAGGGCGCGTACTGAAACCGGTTTCTCCGGTAAATCCGGTGCAAGTACAAACTCCCACCTCAGATTATCACCCACATACAGTGTTTCCTGAAGGCTCTGAATACGTTCCAGCGCCGTTCTTGTCGATGCCGAAAGGTTGATTCCGAAACCCTGCCATCTCCGAGCCTGAAATCGGTTGTCCTGAAGGAAACGGGCCAATTCGTCTGCAACAAAGGTACTTACATCACCGTTCGGGCGAAAAAAATCTTCAAAGTCGCGAATCGGAGCATCCTCTCCGTCGCTCAACGGATATTTGCCCTCAAGCCGTTCTCTGTAAGGATCATATACCTCGTCCTTCCATATTGAATCCAGATACGACTGCACGGACGTGAGTACGGCGGCCCAGGACAGCACGATGGGTCGCTCAAAAAGATTGTCTCTGACCGCGGAAGACTGGCCGGTGAGCGCAAGCTGCACATCCCTCCTGGCGCTCTCCAGCACACCACCCTGATCACGCAGGACCCGGGCCGCGTAGTCAGCCGATCCTGCACCATCGCCGACCATGGAATCCATATCGTCGGCTACGCTGCGCAAACTGTTGAGCGCCTGGATCAACGACGGATTCGTCTCGCCGGATTGTGCTCCCGTAACATTGAGCCGGTGAAGCGACCTGAAATATCGCTCGACCACATTCCGTGGCTCCCTGTCGGCGCCGGCCAGATCCTGTGCGGCGGCAAGCGTGGACGAAGGAAACAGGGTCTCATGGCTCACACGGGAAAGAAGCCACAAAATGGGAGACTCGTCGAGATCGGCGAGCCTGGCCATGCTGCTCGCCGCCTCTCGTATGTCCCGGAAACGCTTGATGCGAACGCTACGCAGGAAACGATCCCATTCATTTTTGTAATCTTCCAGATAACGGCTCGTCAACTGCTCTTCGAACTCGGCAGGATCCACTTCCGGTGCATCCACGGCCCACGGTACCCATGCATCGCGAACCGGTGTGGCGCTGTACTCGGAAATTTTTTCTTCGACAAACGATGTCCATTCTGCCTGCGTGAAGAACTTCGGTATCGTCGGGTTCGATTCGAAGTATCTGGCCTTTGCAGGCAACATCTCTTCCAGGGAATAGAATCCCAGAGCTTCCTCGCTATCGCGTCGCAGCTTGTCGTAGAGGCGGGTGGCATTGACGGGTTCCCTGAGGATCCTTGTGGCTCTTTCAAGGAGATCCCTGTCGAGAGAAAATCCGTCGACGACACGGTCGCGAATTCCGTCAACGAAGGAGCCCAGTAAAGCCTCAAGGCGCTCGTCACTCAGCGACGGTATTTCCGCAGATATCGATCGCAACCGGTGCTTCAGAAAATCGGCCGTCCCGTCAACGGTATCGAGTACGGCGGTGTAGCTCGTAAGAAGCAGGAATGCCTTGGTGTCTTCCTCCAGGCTGTCTTTCCCCGTAGCGTCAATGCGCTGGGCGATCGTTGTCACAATGCGATTGCGCAGGCGAGGAAAGAGACGCGCATCCACAAGATCCCGCATCTTATCCAGGAGAAGACTTTTCGCCGGATCGAGCACATTGGAACCCCTGTCGAGTCCCCATCCGAAAACCGCAGGGGTTTCGAGCCCACCGATCAGAGCGCGCAGCGATTCGAGCGCATCCAGGTCGTCTTCAGTCAGATCCGACGACGTAATTTCTACCTGCGATACGGCCACGGACGCCTCTCGAACGTCCCCGAGGCGTGTCGAACTTCGAACAACCGCCTGGGTGGACCCGATCACAAAGAAGACGAGAAGAATAAGCGCTCCGGCGGCAATGCCCGATTTGAGGGCCCTTTTTCTGACGGCCGCACGAGAGGTCCGGGACACGAGATAGCGATCCGGAATAATGACCTCTTCGAAAATATCCTTGATGAAATAGGCCTTCGTTTCCGTAGCCTGCTCGGACTCCTCAAAAGCCGCCGGCTCGAATCCAAAGCGGTCCGCAATGGCACGAATGACACGATCGATCGGCAGTCCTTCCTGCGTGCCGCTCGTGAAATAAAATCCTCTGAAAGCGGGCGTGTCCCGATAGGGATTCGGCTGAAAGAGCATGCTCACGAACTGCGTGAGCTTTTCCTTCACGGAGGCAAACTCCAGCGGAAACACGTAAACGAGATGACGCTCCGCACGCTTCATCGCAAGACCGAGCCCTTCGTTTCGCCAGTTAAGCAGGGCGCCCGCTATGCTGTTGAATTCGCGCTCAAACAGTTCTCGCAGACCCGAATCGGCCTCCCAGTTTCTTTGCAGCGTGCAGCCCAGAATCTGCTCTCTTTCTTTTCTGCTCAGAGCTCCAAAGAATTGCGTGAAACCTCTCAGCAGATCGCACTTCGTAAAAATGAGGTAGACCGGGAAAGTCACGTCAAGTCGCGCGACGAGGTCGTCGATCCGGCGCCTGATTGTCGATGCATGCCACTCGATCTGATCCGGTGTCGCATCTGCCAACTCGGCGATGCTGATGGCGACGAGCACGCCGTTTACAGGTTGCCGACGCCTGTTCTCTTTCAGGGTCTGCAGAAACGTGTTCCACTCTTCGGTGTCTTCCTGCTCCGTCATATATCGACCCGCCGTGTCGAGGAATATGGCGGAATCCGAGAAAAACCAGTCGCAGTTACGGGTGCCTCCTACGCCTCGGAAAGCATCCATCCCTATTGGAAACGTCAGACCGGAATTCGCAATCGCCGTCGTTTTACCGGCTGCCGGCGGCCCGATGATCATGTACCAGGGCAGGGCGTAGAGCGCCCGCTTTCCGCTTCGACCGCCACCCAGCTTGGAGTGCTTGAGGCGTTCGATAGCATCTTCGAGGTCTTTCTGCAGTTGTTCAATCTCTGCCTGGTTGTCCGGTCGCACGGACATGCGCTGGTTTTCCGCCTGTGAGCGAATAGAACCCTGAATCGCGGAAGCGCTCTTGTTCGCCCTCACGTATCCTACAATCAACATGACCATGCCGAGGACGAGTATGGCCATAATGGCGATCAACTGGACCGTTGTGGACCAGTGGAAAATGCGGCCAAGCACCACGACAAGAACGATGAGTGCAACAAGTCCCTGTCCTGCCAGAAACAACCGACTTTTGAAGAGATTAAGCATCGATTCGTGCGGGAGTTGCGTTCAATGTGGCCAGGTGAACCTGCTTATCGAGCGACTGGATCGCGGCCAGTTCTTCGATGGAGCTTTTAACTCCGCCGGCTTTCTGCGAGATGTAAAAGCTCATGACCATATAGATCAGCAATCCGATGGCTACGGCTGCCGCGACGATGGCCCAGGTCGGCAGTTTACTCTTGACTTCGGCGGCGATCTGGTCGCGCGGGCGCCCGTTCGGCGAGAGCTCACCGGCTCTCATGTCCGGTGACTGTTTCAGCGCGCTACGCGCCGCGTCTATTCGCGCTCGAAGTTTGTCCTGTTCTACAAGCTGGTAGCGCCCCTTAAAACCAAGTGTGAGGCATAAATAGTAAACTTCGAGTACCTGCAGCCTGGATGGATTCTGCAGAATGGTGTCCATTCGCTCGAAAAAATGTTCACCCGCATCGAAACGGTTGTAGAGCTGAAGCTGCAGGGGACTGGACATCCAGACACTCTTCATCGACCAGTCGGACGAGAGAACGGTTTCGTCAACAAACGCCACGAGCGCAAACTTTGCGTCTTCGACGTCCTGCGTGGACCCGGATCTACGTGCATTCTGCTCACACTCACCCAGAACCTGCACGAGGTTGTTTCGAAGCGTCTCGGCGTCCGAGAAATGAGACGAACTGCGCAGTTGCAGTATGAGCGTGAAGCACGGAGAATAGATCTCCGCGAGACGACCAGACCTGATTTGATTATCTGCCTCAGTCATTTCCAAATCCCTCTTTCCCGTGTTCCGTCGCGCCTCTCGGATTGCGAGTCATCTAGCCGCGCAAAATGGCGATAAGTTTTAAATCTACGTCCGCGAATTCTGCCGGTACGAATACCGCCAACTTTTTACTCTCGACAATTCCATCCCAGAACGGACCGGAACGCTCAACTTTAAAATAACTCGCGGTTGCATCTTCCGGCATGCCGACAGGCAGTCTGCTCGTGTGTTCGACCTGGAGCGCACGCGTATAACTCCGCAATACACTTTCGATCATCTCCGGAGCGGCGATGCGAATCATGGCCGGCAACTCCGACATGAGACGGGCCTCAGGAATCTCCGCACTCTTTGCAGAGAGAATAATATCCGCGGTCGCAAGTTCTTCCTCGCTGATCTCGGCCTCGTACAGATTTTCGCGCACGGTTGTCAGGACCAACTGTCTGTAATGCCGGGAGGGTTTCGCTCCTCCGAGTATCGTGGAGATGATCTCCGACATTCTGTTGACACAATCCGTGAGATTGGAATGATCGTATTCGGGGAATTCTCTCGGGTGAAGCGATATGTCCGCCGAATATGCAGAAAGGTGGCCGGCCAGCGAGAGCAGCGTCTCGTAAAGACTCACTGGATGGCATCCGCTCCCTGAGAGATGATTCTTTAATACAGGAATGTGCGCGTTGACGGCAGCCAGCAGGCCGATCGCCGTGATATCGGACGGTGTCAACTGCCGCTGACCGGCCGTGGCCGTTCGGCGCTCATCCAACTCCGCACTTTTTGCCAGCGACAGCTCAAGGGCGTCCGATGCAACGGCAGACAGACGAGTCGAAGCACTCAGCGTCAGCGAGGATGGTATGAACCGGCTGTCCTGTTCGAAGAATCCTCCCGAACTGCGCACAACGGACGCTACCTGGAGCGCCGAAAAACCTTCCAACTGTTCGGTCCCGAATCGTATCTGAAAGTTCGGCCTGCCGACTTCAATGGTGCGCTCCTCAAAGCCCGTATTTTCATCCGTAACCGAGAGAGCGTCGGCGCGAAATCGGGCCAGGTGGGCGCCCTGATTATCCTGCAACTGTACATTTGCTCCGCCGCGGATAACAGGAAGGCAAAGATAAATATCCAGACGAGCGGCACTCGGCTCGAACGCATCCGCGACGCTTCGAGAAGCCGGAAGCGGATCATCATCAGGGAGACGAAAAACGAGTCCACCCGGAAGTATTCCACCGCACTCGGTGATCGCAATCTCACCGTTCGTAAGACGATTATCGTCGATTGCAAGCGCGGTAAAGCCCCAATAGTTCGGATTCAGGGAGCGGATGCGGGCGTCCAACTGGTGAGTCTGATAGCGGTCCCATTGCTGGAAGTGATGCGGGTCGAGAGTCATTCCCTCGAGCCAGAGAATTTTACTGTGACTGTTTGGCATCGGAATTGGTAATCTTTGGGAACGCGCTAACGAATTTCTGCAAAAAGTCGGTCCGATCCGGCGGTCAATCTCACGGCCTTTCCTTTTATTTCGTCTACCGCGTAGATCACTCGCCAACCCTGTGCATCCGGGAAACGATAATTGGCCGCGATGCCAACGTACAGGGCCCCCTTTACGGGCTTAATTTCCAGCGTCTGGCTGCTCTCCGGAAAAAGCGTGTACTTCTGCTTTGCCGAAACCAGATCGCCGGCAAGCGCCGCGTTGTCATTTTCCCAGAAGGAAACGGCCGGTGTATTTTCGAACGCAGCATTGCTGCTGAGCTGGAAAAGCACGACCTCAAGAGCATTTCCTCCATTCATTTCCTGCGTGCCAATAAACGCCAGCTCCATGGGCCCTTTGCATGCCGTCGCGGTTACGGCGATGAAAAACAGGAGCGCAGCCAAGCGGGATTTCTGAATCATCTGACTATACCAAATGTCTTACTATCCAGTACAACTAGTAACAAGGTCATCCTAACATACATTCAAACAGGCACTTCTGTTAATCACTCGTGTGATCCTTGACTCGACGTCAAACGTTCAAGGTATGACTTGATGAACGCCGGTCGGTATGTGCGACGCTCGAGAACGGAAACATCCTCGCGAACCAACTCGGCATGTTTTTCCATCATTATGGACCATGCCCGGTACCGGGTGATAAATGAGAGGTACTTAAAAATAAGGTTCTCATTTTGAAGTGCTTCCGTCACCTTCGACGGATCAAGTTCATCGATCATCAACTTCGTACCTGCACTGACAGCCGCTCTGTAACCTTCGAGAATCGCCATCTGGTGGGCGAGCGCTTCATCGAGTGCCTCGCGAACGAGTTCGAATCGACGATCCAGTTCTTCTCCGGAACAGCTTTCGTCGAACAGAAAATCCGCCAGTCCGCGCGCGTCCGTATCATAAATTCCCTTGCTGTCCTCGGACGGAATGAACGTATGACCGATAAACTCGTAGCGAAACTGCCAGGGCACTTTCACCTGCCGCGACATGTACTCTATCAGAAGATCCAACAGGCGGTCGAGCCTCGATCGGTCTTTAACGTAGATACCCAGTCTTTCGACGGGTGCGCGCGGGGAAGAAGCCGGTGATTCCTCCGGCTGGAATGCCGGGACTTCGGCTCCGGCAGATTCAATATCCGGAGGAGGGTATGGTTTACCCGCCGGCATTTCTTCGATCGTCCGGGCCTCATGTCCAGCGGGGAGATCACCGGGAGGAGCCGGTGGCGGCGGCGGAGTCAGTGGCGCCGGTGGCGCCGGCCGTGGCGCCGGTGGCGTTCCACCCAAACCGGCGATCTGCCTGAATACCGGGCTGTTTTCCAATCGCGACACGGCGTCGGCGAGCGCTTCCGTCAGAGCTGCG
>CAZGOS010000076.1:0-13158 GCA_964527795.1 uncultured Rhodothermales bacterium
TGGCCGCCGCGGATTATTCAGCCAGAGATCACTGCCCGAAATGAACATGCGGCCTATGTACATATTGTAATTCTCCAGAAAGATCACTTTTCCTGCGAACTCGGGAAGTCGTGCTGTATGGAGAAGCGTGCGAATAATCTGCATGCCCTCATCGTTGTCCGGATGTGCCTTGCCGGCGAATACGATCTGAATCGGTCGGGAAGCGTCAGAGAAAAGCCTGCCCGCGCGTTCCAGGTCAGAGAAAATGAGCGCGGCGCGCTTGTAGCCGGCGAATCGGCGCGAGAAGCCAATTGTGAGTGCATCAGGCGAGAGCGAACACTCCTGGCTGAAAGACTGGTGTTCCGAACGTCGTGTGGCAAACTCGACGAAGCGTTTTCGTAAACGATTACGATACGCCCAGAGCTCCACGTCCTCGATGTCGTGCACAGCCGACCAACAGTCCGACGAGCGGGCCCAGTTGCCGAAATGCTTTCGCAAAAACAGCCGAGCTGCCGGGGACGTCCAGGTCTCGATATGTACACCGTTCGTTACATAACCGATGGGCACCTGATCTTCGGGAAGATCAGGATACAGCCGGTGCCACTGTTTTCTGGCAATTTCACCATTGAGCTCTGAAACGCCATTTGCTGCCCGTGACAGCTTCAATGCCAGCACGGTCATCGTGAACGCCTCGGATTCATCGTCCGGATTGATTCGACCATACGAGAGAAGCTGCAGCTCCGAACAACCCAACTCGTTTAGAAAGTGGCGCATCTGCTCCACGAAAAGACTCGGACCGAATCGATCGTGTCCTGCCAGAACCGGCGTATGGGTGGTGAACACACATTTGGATCGAACCCGACTTTCCCCTCCTTCAGCAAACCCGTATTCGCGCAACAACTCGAGCGCCAGAAGAGCACAATGGCCCTCATTCATATGGTATACGTCGATCTCTCGCCCGAGCGCACTCAAGAGGCGCCTTCCCCCGATTCCGAGTACGATCTCCTGTTTTAACCGAATTTTTGTCCGCCCCTGGTAAAGTCGGCTCGTAAGGAAACGGTTCTCATGCCGATTGTTGTTGAAGTCGGAGTCGAGGAGAAAGAGGTCAACCCGACCGACCTGGAGTTTCCACGCTCTGACGTGCACCGGTTCATCACCGCAATGCACGGTGATCACCAGCGGATCGCCCGATTCGGAGAGAACCGGTTCAATCGGCCGCCTGGTCACGTCGATGGACGGATATTCCGTCTGCTGGCGAAGTCGGCCGTCAAAATACTGCTTGAAATAACCGTCTCTGAGAAATAGTCCGATACCCGTCATCGACAGGCCGGCGTCGGAGGCAGCTTTGAGATGGTCACCGGCTAGAATACCCAGGCCACCCGAATACATCGGCAGACTTTCGTGCAGGCCGAATTCCATACAGAAGTAGGCAGTCGAAACGCCCGAATTCTTCTCCGGGAGCTGGGCCATGTAGTTCGAAAAATCTGTATGAACAGCGTTTACGTCCTCCTCGAAAGCAGGATCGTTGAGAACTTTCTCGTCCGGGCGCTGAAGCGCCATCTGAGGATTGTTACCCGAAGAGATAAAAGCGCCGGGATTAAGTCGCCGGAACAGATCCAGGACTTCGGGATGCCAACTCCACCAATAATTGGCGGCCAGTTGTTTAAGTTCTTGACGAGTGTTCATTAAGCAGGTGAAAGAATCCGGGTGAGGTCTATTATTACTCCAGTACGACTGAAAATGGAAAAATTCGTTGCCGTTCATCCCCGTTGCACGGATGGAACGGTGGTTCGCCGTATCATGAAGCGCGCCGAATATACGATGTGATGACCATAGAATGTGAATTTTGGAGACGGTGAGTCCATAGAACCAGGCACAGCCTGGACGCCGCGTGGCAACAAGGAGACAGCTTCTGGATCGTGCGAGGACACAGCTCGAAAACGTGAACGTGCCCGCTACCCGTAAAGAAATCGAGTGGCTCCTGCTCGAGGCGGAAAAGATATCTCCGATTGACTTGATTGCGAATCCGGATTCGGAAGTCGAAGGACCTGAAGAAGACCGGTTTGCCTCGTTCATCGCGCGCAGACGCCGGCGCGAACCGGTACAGTACATTCTGGGATATGCCGAGTTTTATGGACTGAGATTTTCGGTCGATGCGTCGGTACTCATTCCCAGACCCGAAACGGAGCTCCTCGTCGAGCGAACACTCTGTCTCGTAGAGCACAAGGCGGGGGCGTGCGTGGTGGATGTGGGCACTGGTTCCGGGTGTATTGCGATCACCGTCAAGAAAATGAAACCGAATACCCACGTGACAGGCATTGACATCAGTAGGCGGGCGCTCGAAACGGCGCGAAAAAATGCACGCGATCTGGGTGCCGAGGTGACGTGGCTGGAGGCCGATCTATCCGATCGTCGGCTCACGGAACACGTCGCACGTGTATATGGTAGTCGCGGTATTGACGTACTTGTAAGCAATCCGCCGTACATATCCCGGGATGAGCAAAACACGCTGGAACCGGAGGTTCACCTTTATGAACCCACGGAGGCGCTCTTTGCGGCAGAAGATCCTTTAGAACCCTTTCGCGCGCTGGCCTCACTCGGTTCAAATGTGCTGTCGGATGGTGGTACACTTCTACTCGAGATTCACGAACAGCGGGCAAAACCGGTAGCGATGATCCTTCTCGAAACAGGGTTCCACGATATCGCCGTTGAAAAAGATCTGGCAGGCAGAGATCGAATGGTCTCAGCGCGGATCCGACGTTGAAATCCCGTCTATCCCGTTAACCCATTCAGCCTGATTTTGCGTTCCATGAAAATTGCACTCGTTCAATACTGCGCCTCTACCGATATCAGCCGGAACGTTGAGCGAGGTCTTGGGGCCGTGAGGGAAGCCGCCGGCGCCGGCGCCGAGCTGATTGTATTTCCCGAAATTGCATTTACCCGATTTTTCCCTCAACGCCGGCTCGAGGGCGACCGTTTGGACCTGGCCGAACCCATTCCGGGTCCGATCACGCATGCATTCTCGGCGGAAGCCGCGAAGCTGGGAGTTGTCATCGTACTGAATATGTTTGAGCGCGATGGCAACTCAGCCTATGACAGCTCGCCCGTCATCGATTCGGACGGCACGATTCTGGGAAAAACACGCATGGTCCACATCACGCAGTACGATGGGTTTTTTGAACAGGACTACTATGATCCCGGCGACACGGGCGCTCCGGTGTATGACACGGCTGTGGGCCGTATTGGAGTCGCCATATGTTATGATCGCCATTATCCCGAATATCTGCGCGGCCTGGCTCTGGCGGGTGCCGAGCTTGTTTTGATTCCCCAGGCGGGTTCAACAGGAGAATGGCCGGAAGGCGTATTCGAGGCTGAAATCCAATGCGGCGCTTTTCAAAATGGTTTTTTCATGGCGTTGGCGAATCGTGTAGGACCTGAAGACGTTCTTACATTTGCCGGGGAGTCGCTTGTCGTCGATCCAAGAGGTCAGATTGTCGCCCAGGCACCGGAAGGCCGGGAGACCATTCTGTATGCCGATCTGGATCTTTCTCTGGTCGAAAAGTCACCCGCACGACGACTGTTTTTCCAGCATCGCCGACCCGATCTGTACGTTGAAGGTGGCGTACGCACGGTGCCGCTTCAGGAATAGGCCCCCGGGGAACAGGTCCCGAGTTGCGAACAACAGTCGTAAACGGGTCGGCACGGCGATGCGGTTGCCCGGTTACTTTCTCTCCTCCATGAATTCTTCGAAAGACATCTCCCGAAACGACTCGCTTCCGACGAATTTCAGGACGTCGAAAAATTCGTCCAGCGCGTGAAATCCGGGAAGGCGGGTGATGTAATCCCCGGTTGACTCGAGAAATATCGTTGTCGGAGTGCCGGTCGCGCCGAAGCCGGCGCCCAAATGAGCGGAACTCAACCGATAATCTTTGTAGGAAACCGTGTCCGTGTTGATGGTAATGTCAATACGACCGAGTTCGAACGTGGCGTAGAGATATTGCTGGAGCTTCTTGTCCGTATAGACTTCGTGCTGCATTTTGCGGCACCAGGGGCAGGTGGGTGAAAAAACATCGATCAGGATGATGCGACCGCTCTCGGAGGCAGCCACAAGTGCTTCTTCGAAAGTGGGCCATTCAACGAGTGAACCATCGGCTACGGCTCGATTCTGACCTGCCGAAATAGTCACGAACATGACGGACGTGAGACTTAGCAGGGTCAGCCTGGCAGCGATATGAGTCATCTCGTAAAAGTGGATCGTTCAAGGAATCGTGTTTCAAACGTGCTGATCGAAAAACGAAGTTCTTTGATTCAGCTACGGGGAGATTCGGTGTCCGGCGATAATCTGTCGGAAAATCGCAACGAAGCGCTGTGATGCATTCTCCCAGTTAAAAGTTTCACACAGGCGTTCGGCATTGCGATTCCATGTCTCTCTTTCGCTTCCGGCGCCGATCATCTGGTTCAGAGCCCTCGCAACGGCTTTGGGATCATTTGGGTCCACGATCTTGCCCACATTATAGCCTTGAACGAGTGCGCGAATTTCCGGTAGATTGCTTGCAAGCACAGGCACGCCGGCGGTGAGGTAGTCAAATAGTTTATTAGGCAGCGCGTATCTGTGATTCAGGCACGTATCCTGCAACAGCGTTACTCCAACGGAGGCGCCTGACGCGTATTCCAACACTTCGTCCGGAGGCACGGGACGGAGGAAGATGATGCGGTCACGCAGTCCAAGCTGTTCCGACAAAGACTGCAAGCCGGCTTTCTCGGGACCGTAACCAAGAAAAACGAGTCGCGCGGCGTCTACGTCCACCATGGACCTTACCAGCGTTTCACATCCGCGTGCCCTCCGAAGCTGACCCAGGTGCAGTACGATGGCCACGGAGGTCTCAAGGCCGGCCAGGTCTGAAAGTTTGTTGGATTTGACCACGTACGTGCGAGGGGGCACGTTCCAGACCACCGTCGGCCGTGGAATACGATACGTCGCTGTCAGGTGTTTGGCGATTCGTTCCGAAACCGTAAAAACGGCGGTCGCACCGCCGATGTATTTACTCTCAATATATTCCCAATACCATGTTACCCAAGGTCTTCCAGACGTTGCGGCGACGTACGGGTACAGTTCGCGGGAATCGTACGTGTAGCTGGCCTCGTTATTGCCCGCACTCACGCACATGGCCGAAAGCCCGTACAAATCACTTGCGTGGTAACATGCGGCCTTGAATCTCCCGGCAGCCTTGAGAAACTGCTCGTGAACTTCCCGGAAGAATCTGTAGCCGCGCTTTCTCGAGATAACCAGCGGTTCGACGGACACGGTTTCTGGAAGCGCGACTCGTGGTGCTTCACCCGAAATCGAAAGTACATGAATGGTCCATCCCTGACCGGCGAGCACTCTGAGCTGCTTAAGCGCTCTGGCATTTCGGTACAGATCACCGGTCACGGCAAAAACGATGTTCGGATTATCCATGTAGGAATGACGGCCGTAGGGTGATGACGCGAGTTTCAATCCGACTCATCTCGAAAAAGGAAGTTCAGAAGCCGCCTCGGTTTCCAGGTCCATGCTTTCGAAATCGCGGAGAAAGCGACCTGATGCGCGATCGCCTGCTGAACGTGTGCAGCCTTCATGCGTATTTTCGCTCCCCGCCCGTTAGATCGCAACCACTTTATGGAATCCAGGCCGCATAAAAAACGCTGGTCGGAATTGGGAAAATTCTGGACGTTGCCAAACGCACTGAGTCTGGCACGGCTCGTGATCGTCATACCCGTTGCTTATCTGATCCTCGTTGATGGTCCATTGTTGTGGATTCTGGGCCTCGTTGCGCTCGCCATTGCTACCGACTATTTCGACGGCAGACTGGCGAGATGGTCGCACACCGTATCTGACTGGGGCAAAGTTCTGGATCCGTTTGCGGACAAGGTCGCGGGCGGCCTCATCGTAACCGTTCTGACGATCAATGGAAGTTTTCCCATGTGGTTCCTGATCGTAGTGCTCGGGCGGGATATGCTGATCGTATTGGGCGGCGAAATAATATTCAGGAAGAAGGGTATCGTCACCATGAGCCTGTTTTCGGGCAAAATTGCCGTGACCGCGGTCGCGATTACGGTGTTGGCCGCTCTACTCCAGGCCGATCGGCCGGTATTGCAGTTCTGCCTGGTCACGACAACCGTCATTCTGGTCTATTCATACCTGAGGTACTTCGTTCGTTTCATTCGATTGATGAAAACACAGGAGAGCCCGGCCGTCAACACAAATATTTCTGAAGCGTAGGAATGGCAATGTTCAACAACGGTGGAAAGGAAAACGATTCGGCCGGTCGAGCCGCATTGGAATCGGGTCTGGAAAAGACGCGCACATCGCTGTTCGGCAAACTGAACCGTTTGGTCCGAGGCAAAGATACCGTCGACGACGAGGTTCTGGACAAATTGGAGGAAATTCTCGTTACCAGCGACGTCGGTGTGCAAACAACCGTCGATATTGTCTCTCGCGTGGAAGAGCGTGTTGCACGGGACCAATACGTATCGACGTCCGAACTCAACGGCTTGATACGAAGCGAGATATCCGAACTGCTGTTGGCGGATGCATCGGAGGGTACGCCCGATTTCGGCGATGAATTGCCACACCGGCCGCATGTAATCATGGTCGTCGGCGTGAATGGTGTCGGAAAGACGACGTCTATCGGCAAGATCGCCTATCAATACCGATCCGCAGGAAAGAGTGTTTTACTGGGAGCGGCGGACACGTTTCGCGCTGCGGCAACGGAGCAACTGGACATCTGGGCCGAGCGGGCCGGCGTTCCCATCGTCAAACAGGGACACGGTTCGGATCCAGCGGCCGTTGCATTTGACACCCTGGCTTCCGCCAGGAGTCGGAACGTGGATATCGTCTTGATCGATACGGCAGGACGCCTGCACACAAAGCATGGTCTCATGGACGAGCTTTCCAAAGTCAAACGAATCATGCATCGTCAGATTTCAGGTGCCCCGCACGAAGTCCTTCTGGTTCTGGATGCTTCAACCGGGCAGAACGCCATTCGGCAGGCAGAAGAGTTTACGCGGAGCGTTGAAGTAACCGGACTGGTCCTTACAAAGCTCGACGGCACGGCAAAAGGGGGCATTGTGATTGGTATTTCAAATGAGTTCCAGATACCCGTAAAATATATAGGCGTAGGAGAGGCGATCGAAGATCTTCAATTATTTGACAGAAAACGATTTGTTGAAGCACTTTTCTCCTGAACGAACGGCTCAACCCGCTGGGATCGGTTCGCTGGACCCCCAAAACCGTTCAACAATCAAAATCGACCGTCTGCCGGCTACGATGGAACGTACGGCGTGTGTTGGTGATATTTTGCATTGTAAAACGTTCGGATTCTTATTTTCCGTTAGTCCGATTGTCGGAATACGGATGTAGAAAGCTTACGAGGGCGAATGACAAGTTGTCACACATGGTTATGTAGTCTGCAATGGGTTCAGAATTGGATTCAGAGATGCATACTTGATTATGGGAAGGTGATTCTCCTTCCCATTCTGCTTGCATACATGGCTTCCGATGCACGGGCGCAGGCGAGCGCCCCCGAGTTCTCTGTTGATATTGTCAGTGCCCGCAGTGACGAAGCGCGATCCTTGTCCCGCGTCGACGTCTATTCTCGCATTAATTATTCAAGCCTCAGTTTTATTAGTACGCCGGGCGGCTTCACGGCGAGTTATGAAATATCGCTGGCAGCCATTGAGGTGAACGAGAATGATCGACTCCGCAATATTGTCCGGTCTCCGATATGGGATGGAAATATCGTTGTCGATACGTATTTGCAGACGCAGTCAGTCGGAAAATCGGATTTCACTACCCAGTCTTTCGATCTCAATCCAGGGCGTTACATCTTTGAGTTTGAGCTGAGAGATAAGAACTCCAATCAGATTTACGTCCGTGAAGTGCCCGTTACCGTCAGAAGTTTCGATGCTCCAACGACGATCAGCGACCTGACGCTGCTCGAGTCTTTCGATTCCGAAACGTTCACGATCATACCTCGTGTGGACCGGACCGTGTTCACGTCGGATGGTGGAATTAACGTGTTTTATGAGGTGTATTCCGATGTGGCTCAGGATGTAACCATTCGGCGCGAGGTGTTTCGCACATTACGCGATGGTGGTTTACCTGCTGCAACGACGTGGCTGGAGTTGGGAAGCGGTGAAGGCGCTACATCCGAGACGGTACTGTCTGAGGACGAGTTGACACAGCTTCCTGCCGGTAAAAGTCAGCACCTGGTTCCGATACCGGTCGAAGATTTTAAGACAGGTGGCTATCTCCTGCGTATCAGCCTGCTCGGCGCCGACGGTGATGTTTTCGACAGGACGGAGAAAGCCTTTGTTTCGCTGTGGAGCGGACTTGCCGCTCACCTCCAGAATATTGACGACGCCATTTCACAGCTGTTATACTATGCCAAGAAAAAGGACCTGAATTTCATTAAGGAAGGATCCGACCAGATCGAGCGTTATCAGCGATTCCAGACTTTCTGGGAAAAGCGAGATCCGACGCCGAATACCAAGCGCAACGAGAGGATGGAGGAGTACTACTATCGCATTGCGTTTACCAACAGGCAATACGGAGCAGTGCAGGACGGCTGGAAAACGGATCGCGGATTCGTTTATGTCCATTATGGAGAGCCTGACTTTATCGAGAGTAAACCTTTCAACTTCGATTACGAACCCTACGAAGTCTGGATTTATGAACGCATCGGTCGCCGGTTTATCTTTGTCGACAGAACTGGATTTGGCGATTTTGATTTGCTCGTTCCCGTATGGGATGAGCGAACACGGCTCTATTAGGTCCCAAACATATCTGCTCAACATCGCTGTTTAGGGTTTTCTTTCTTTCAGGGTGAACTACGCCGGAATATTCTTAAGAGGGCACGGCCGGCGCTGTGCCCTCTCTTTCTTGGGTGCGTGTTCCGGTATTTCTGGCAATGCGATTTTGAAGTTCGTATCGTGCAACCTTCGCAAATTGTCTCGCGCAAGGAAGCATTTCCACAACCCGGAAAGCACTCCGTCCGGCGGATATGGCCAAGATTGTATTCATGGGGACTCCAGAGTTTGCGGTGCCGTCGCTGGAGAGATTGGTCGAGGCGGGTTTCACGCCCTGTGCCGTTGTTACCGGTCCAGATAGACAGCGGGGCAGGGGTCGGAAGACGTCGCCTACGCCGATAAAAGTGGCGGCCGAACGACTCGGTATCACGGTAATCCTGCAGCCGGAGTCGGTAAAGGATCCGGAATTTGCCAGGCAGATATGTTCTCTGAACGCAGATGTCATCGTCATCGTGGCCTTTCGCATACTGCCGCCGGCGGTATTTACTGCCGCACGTCTGGGCGCTTTTAACCTGCACGGATCGTTGCTTCCCAAATTTAGAGGGGCCGCCCCAATCCATCGAGCGGTCATGGCCGGTGAAACGGAAACGGGTGTGACAACATTTTTTCTGAAAGAAAAAGTCGATACCGGCAACATCATTATGAATCGGGCGATGCCCATTGGCCCGAATGAAACAACCGGCGAAGTACATGACCGGATGATGGAGATGGGTGCGGATGTGGTTCTGGAGACCCTCAAGTCCATTCTTGATGGAACAGCTGTAACATCTCCTCAGGATGATTCTCTTGCATCTGCAGCGCCCAGGATCTTTCGAGACGATTGTCGCATCGACTGGACGAGTCCCAGAGCAGATCTGCACAATTTTATCCGTGGCTTGTCACCCTTTCCGTGTGCCTGGACGCGTTTCGGGGAGACGGAGCTGAAAATATGCAGGAGCCGGATCCCGCCGGATGTTATTGAAGTGCGAGAGCCCGGAATTATCATGTGCGCTGAGCATACTCTTTTTGTCGCCTGCGCAGATGGCCCGCTGGAAATACTTGAACTGCAACAGCAAGGTCGCCGACGAATGCAGGCCGATGCGTTTATTCGCGGCTTCGCGCTGGAGACGGGGGCGCTTTTATCATGAGTGACGACCGTAAACGACCGGATAATGGGATATCTCCATCGTTTGCGGAGCCCCTTAAACATGCACTGAATAGCATGCAGGATCGAGAATCGTTCACTCCTGAGCAGTATAAATCCAGGGCAAAACGACTGTTGTTTGACCGGTTTGAGGCCGGGGGCCCGCACGTCCCGGTTGTTTTTTCCCATGGTTTTGCGGGTATTCAGGCCGAACACACACATTACTTCAATGGATTCGCACTGCTGAAACCCATGCGTCAGGGAACTGCAGTCGCCGTGCGGCTGACAAAGGGCAACGAAGTGCGAATTACCCTTGAAGGCGTTCCCGATAAATACGCGTTTGAATCGGGCGCCGCCCGTGTCGATACCGATCCCGGTCTCGTGCAAACGATACGGGTTCTTCTGGAATCGATGGATCTGGGGATACATCACGGAATGGACGTAGCTCTGGTTTCGACAATTCCCGAAGGCCTCGTGTCGTCGGCTCTTGCATCGGCCGGAACCGCCGTGGTTCAGGCCGTACTGGCAGCCTGCTCCCGGGAGATGAGTACAGACGAACGCGTGAAATTGATCAAACGAGGACTTGAGACCGTTCTACACAGTCCGGTCAGCGCCGCCTATATGATAGCGGCAGCAGCCCAAAATGCCCAGGACTTCGTGCTTGTCGATACCGAGACATTCGAATACCTGCCTGTTGACGTGCCGGACGGCACGGGACCAGGCTGGGCCGTGGTAGATACGGCCCAGCCAAAGCAGAAGGCGAGCAGAAATACACGTTTCGCCTGGTCGCAGGATATGCTTGAGCGCCTCAGGCAGAAAAAATTTGCGGAGCTGACATCACTCAGAGATCTCGAACACCGTGATCTGGAAACGGCGGTCAGCATGCTGCCGAGAAAAATGCGCGGCGGATTACGATATCTTGTGACCGAAAACAGAAGAGTTCAGCGTCTTGTCGTCGCGATCCGAAACCGGGACTGGCAGCTGATGGGAGCCTTGCTCATGATGTCACATGCATGCAAGCGCGACGACTGGTTGATCACATCACCCATCGAAGATTTCGTGGTCGCCGAAGCTGAACGATTCAGCCTCGAAGGGGTATATGGGGCCACCCAGACCGGGGAAGGCTCGTTTATCCTGGTTGCAGGACAGCCGTTCAGGCTTCCGGCATTCCTTGATCATCTGAGGAGTCACTGGCCTGCACAAGCGTCGGCGGGTCCTGAGACATTTATTCTTTAATACGATGCAAATGCAAGAGACGAGTACAGTAGGACAGATGACACCGTTCGATATCGGTGCCGTAACGGAAAGAATTGCCAAAGAAAGTGCGTTCATCGACGATCTGCTGAGTGAGATAGGCCGAGTGGTTGTCGGACAGCGCTACATGGTCGAACGGCTGCTGATCGGACTTCTCGGAGACGGACACGTGCTTCTCGAAGGAGTGCCCGGACTTGCAAAAACACTCACCGTAAGCTCGCTTGCCGAAGCGATCGGCACGCAATTTCAGCGTATCCAGTTCACACCGGATCTACTGCCCGCCGACCTTCTGGGTACGCTTGTTTACAATCAGAAAGAAGGGAATTTCACGATCAAGAAAGGGCCGATATTCGCGAATATCATTTTGGCTGATGAAATTAACCGGTCGCCTGCCAAAGTTCAGAGCGCCCTTCTTGAATCGATGCAGGAACGCCAGGTAACGATCGGGGAGACCACGTTTCCTCTGGATGAACCTTTTCTCGTCCTTGCAACACAGAACCCGATTGAGCAGGAAGGAACCTACCCGCTTCCGGAGGCTCAGGTGGATCGCTTCATGATGAAGATCAAGGTGGATTATCCGTCACGGGATGAAGAGCTTGAGATTATGAGGCGTATGGCACGAACCGGTGAGAAGGCAAGCGTACGTGAAGTCGTTAGACCGGAGCAGATTCTCTCGGCGCGGGCGGTTCTGAACGCACTTTATATAGATGAACGTGTCGAGAAATACATCGTGGATCTGGTGATCGCCTCCCGGATGCCTGCCAAATACCGTTTGGGGGCGCTGGAGCCGCTGATTGAATACGGAGCGTCGCCACGAGCCACCATCAACCTCAACCTGGCCGCGCGCGCGCACGCTTTCCTGCAGCACCGTGCGTACATTTCGCCGGAGGACATCCGATCGATTGCCATGGATGTGCTGCGGCACCGTGTTGCAGTGACGTATGAAGCCGAGGCGGAAGAAGTTACCAGCGAAGAAATTGTACAGCGAATTCTCGATACGGTGGAAGTGCCGTAAATCCTCGCCCGTCGAAATCTGAGCCCAATTTCCATGGCCCGTGAAGCAAAAGCGTTCAAGAAGGAGTCGATTTCAGTCGAATTCCTGATCGATCAGCTCCGATCAACGGTCGGAGTCGAATTGAGTACGCTCAACGAGGTATCGTTGGAAAACCGGATCATAACCGAGAGCAATTTGCACCGACCGGGTCTGGCTCTCGCTGGATACCTCGAACTGTTCACACACCATCGCATACAGGTAATCGGTAATACCGAAACGCGATATCTGTCCAACCTTTCAGCAGAAGAGCGGAAAACGGCGTTCGACAATATTCTGAAATTTGATTTACCGTGCATCTTTCTGACAGAGGACAACGATCTCGGCGCGGCTTTCGTAGAACTCGCTACGAAAGCGGAGACACCCGTCGTCAAGACACCGCTTCCGACGATCGATTTCATGTCTCTCGTACGGGAATTTCTGAACGACCAGTTTGCTCTTCAACAGGTTGTGCATGGCGCACTCGTTGATGTCTACGGGGTCGGATTGCTCATTATCGGTAAACCGGGAATCGGAAAGAGTGAAGTCGCGCTCGATCTCGTCGAACGCGGGCACCGACTTGTGGCGGACGATGTCGTCGTCGTCACACGAAAAGAAGAGTCGGTTCTCATGGGAAGCGGTACGGACGTCGCGCACCATTTCATGGAGATTCGAGGACTGGGTCTGATTGATGTGCGCGCCATGTTCGGAATCCGAGCCATTCGATTCCAGAAACGCGTTGAGGTCACGGTGCATCTTCACCCGTGGGATAGTGATGAGGAATATACGCGGCTCGGCATGGCGGACAGTTTTCACGACATCATGGGCGTGAAGATTCCACTCGTGAAACTCCCTATTACAACAGGAAAAAACGTGACCGTGCTCTGCGAAGTCATCGCGATGAACCACTTGCTCAAGCACTATG
>CAZGOS010000077.1:0-13003 GCA_964527795.1 uncultured Rhodothermales bacterium
AGCGGTCGTCGTACGTCTCAAGGGCTGCGAGAGTGGCTCGAAAAACAAGCGGGATATGTCTGATGAAGTACGCGAGCGGCAGCATCCAGAAACTACCGACCAGTACGCTGCCCAGTGTCAATGCGGACGGCTGATTAAAAGTAATAATCAGGTTAATGGCGATGACGGTACCGGGAATGGCAAATGGAAGTACCGCCAGTGCTCGAAGAATACCGCGTCCGGGAATGTTGCCTTTAGCGAGTGCAACGGCCGCGAGCACTCCAAATACCAGGTTGCCTGCCGTCGCTATGGCCGCCATTTGAAGACTATTCAGGATGGGCTCGAATACGCGGCGCTGTGCGACGAGGTTAACATAATTGGCGAGCGTATATCGCTCGGGAAGTACCTGATACGTCCAGCTCCCTTCCTCTACAAATGAGATCAGGACGATGGTTGCTACCGGCAGCAGGAGGACAATGAGGATCAGACTGCCAAGGGCGAGGGCAAGCAATCGGCCCATGCCGGACCGGATGGGTACAGCCAACGGCGCCGATCCTTTCGACGCCGTTCTCGAAAGCGGAACGCGCGATTTCCATTCGATCAGGATCAGGAACAGCAGGCAAATCGCTGTAAGAATGATGGATATGATTGCAGACGCTTCGATATTTCCGTTCGTCTTGTAATTGTATATCTGAAGCGTCATGAAATTCTTCGAGCCTGCGAACAGAAGAGGGGCTGTGAACGAAGCCATCGAAATCATGAATACCAGAAGCGAAGAGCTAATGATCGCCGGCCGCAAATGGGGCAGGATGACAGAAAAGAACGTTATCGCCTGACCGGCGCCGACGTCATAGGATGCTTCGACCAGGCTTCGATCAACGTTTTTCAGTGCCGCGGAACAGAACAGGTAGAAAAACACATACATCGAATAGATATGAACAAGCAGAACGGCCCAGAGACCGCTGAACGAAAATGGGATCGTCTCGAGGTTGAACAGGGTCTGCAATCCACGAGGCAGTATGCCGCTTTCTCCGTAGAGGAAGAGAAAAGCAAGCACGCCGACAAGTGGAGGAAGGGCAAGTGGGAGCACCGCCAGAGCAAGCAGAATCTTCTTGAACGGGAATTCAAATCGAAAAAACAAATAAGCGAGCGAGATGCCGACATTCGCCGATCCGACGACGGTCCAGAGTGAAATCCAAACAGAGTTGCCGAGAGCTCTGACGTTTGCCGATCTGAGCGACGAGAAAAGCTCCGAAACGGCCGGATATCGCAACCCCTCGGCAACGAGTCGAAGACTCGGGTAAAGCACATATCCGCCCAGTACCAGACAGAGAATCGCAAACAGCAGCCAGGCGGCTCGTGGTGAGAGCCACAGAGATTGGTTCGTCGGTCGAATCATGGGTTCGTTGCTGCCCGCTGTTAGATTGGGTAATGCAACCCGCTATAGTTCGACACGACTTTCTATGGCGCGTGTGAGCGTCGCTTCATCGGTGAATTCGAGGTTGCTTCCAATCGGTATGCCCCGAGCCAGGCGGGAGACCTTGATCTCAAAAGGAGCCATGAGCTGCGACAGGTAATATGCTGTCGTATCACCTTCAACACTCGGATTCACGGCAAGAATAACTTCCTGAACGGACGAGATCTCATCATCACCACCGCTCATCTTCAGTCGTTCAACCAATTCCCGGATTTTGAGATCATCGGGGCCGATGCCATCGAGGGGAGAAATGACGCCGCCCAGAACATGGTACACGCCCTTGAATCCGTGGGTGCGCTCTATGGCGACCACGTCTGTAGGTTCTTCAACAACGCAAACGAGTGATTGGTCGCGCCTATCGGACGCACAGATAGCACAGGGGTCTTCGTCTGTCGCGTTGAAACATGTTGAACAATAGATCACGCGTTCCTTGACGGCGATCAGCGCATCGGCTAGCTGCTGGACATCATCTCGGGACATTTTCAGAACAAACGCAGCCAGCCGCTGGGCCGTTTTGCGTCCTATCGTGGGCAGTTTGGAGAATTGCTCGACGAGCGATTCTACCGATTCAGAGGTGAAATGCATGAGCGAAGTCTACATGCCGAGGCTGCCTAGATCCATACCGGGGGGCAGGAAACTGCCGGCTGCTCGGGCCATCTCGTCTTTGGCTATACTCGCAGCTTCGTCAAGCGCCTTGTTGATCCCGGCGATAACGAGGTCTTCAAGCAATTCCACGTCCTCAGGATCAATCACTTCCTTTTCTATGGAAATGGCAGTGATTCGCTGTTGACCATTTGCCGTGACTTTGACCATTCCGCCACCCGCTTCAGCCGTGACCGTTTGATTGGCCAGATGTTCTTGCGTTTCCGCCATTTTCTTCTGCACATCCATCATCTTGCCGAACATATCGGCCATATTCATCTCGTCAGTCATCGTAAGTCCAGTTCTTTGAGATCGAGTAACAAACGTGCTCCTTATCGAGAAGCCCAACAATTTACCATACGATTTCACCGCCAAAACGCTCCACAAGAGACTTCACTGCCGGATTATCTTCACACTTCTTCTTTAGAAATGCGCGTGCGTCGAAGGAATCGTTGTTCGGACCCTGTAAGTCATTTGCCATTTCCTGGCAGACGCTGAATTGAAGGTCACCTATTTCCATTTTGGCCGTTTGTTCCAGGCTTTCGGAAAGCCTGGAACGCTCGCTGCGTAAGATGCGCTCATGAAACGCATCCGGCACGCCGATGACCACGTCGTCCCCGTGCAGCGAGAGGATTCTTGTGTGTTGAAGAAGCGAACCCAGTCTGATCTGGTTTTCCATGGTGTCGGAAACGACCCGGGTCCATGCTTCGGACAGCGCATCCGGCACCGAAATAACTTGCGCCTCCGCAAGGACTGCTACGTCGCCCATATCATGCTCGGTGCTCTCTCCGCTGACAGCTTGAACGGCATTTTCGGTTCCACCGTCTGCTCGTTTGAGTGCGGGGGCGTCAAAAGGAAGTTTGAGCGCGCCTGCGGCGCTTGATGTCGTGGCTTCCCCACCGGGCGGCCCGGCTTTGTGTAGTGGCGCAGTCGACTTCGGCGCAGACTCAGTCATCGACGAAGGCACATCTCGGTCCGATTCTATCGCATATTCGGCTTCTGACGGAACAGCGATCTGCGATGCTTCCGGAGAGGGTTTTTTTTCGCGTGACTTTCCACTCGGTGCGTGCCGAGGGGTGACCGCTCCTGATTGCACATCGACTGCTGACGATTCGGGCGTCGCCGGATGAGTCGACTGCCCGCCTGGAGACCCGCGTAGTACGGTTGTTGAACCTTCTTCCGACTTCTTTGATACAGACGGTTCCCGAGCGATGATCTCCAGGCGTTCGATTTTTTCGAGCGCCGTGCGGATGTCCAAAGCGGAGGGCAGGCTCGCCATTTTCAGAAGTGCCATTTCCAGCCGGAGTCTTGGCTGACGCGTATTTCTGAACGAATCAGATGTCTCCCCAACGATGTGCACATGACGGAGAAGAACGGATTCAGAGAACCGCGCCGCTTCGGTGTCATAGCGTTCCTGGATCTGCGATGTGGTTTCAAGCAGCGTGCGATCGCCGACGGTTTTAATGACGAGAAGGTTACGAAGGTGCTCTGCCAGGCCGTCGAGGAATTCCTGCAGGTCGTAGCCGGAACGGACGATATGCTCGACGATCTGAATCATTCGCCCCACTTCGCCGCCGGCTGCCGCGTCGGTGACGTCGAAATAGAGGTCGGCGTCCACTACGCCCAGCGCCTTGATAATCTCCTCGTAGACGAGGGTTGTGCCACACAGAGAAACGGACTGGTCAAATACGGACAGAGCGTCACGAAGCGCGCCGTCACCCTTGCGGGCAATGAGCATGAGCGACGACTCGTCCGAAGTGATTTTCTCTTCGGCACAAATATCCTTGAGCCTCAAGATGATCTCCGGTACGGCGATTCGCCGAAAATCGAAACGCTGGCAACGCGACTGGATCGTCGGCAACACTTTATGCGGCTCTGTTGTCGCGAAAATGAATAACACGTAGGGAGGCGGTTCTTCCAGCGTTTTCAGGAGCGCATTGAATGCCGACGTTGTCAGCATGTGCACTTCGTCGATGATGTAGACCTTCATGCGCCCGCCCTGCGGGGGGATGCGCACCGTTTCTCTGAGATCGCGCACATCCTCGACCTTGTTGTTCGAGGCGGCATCGATTTCTATGATGTTGAGATTGCGCGCCTCCTCGAACGATTTGCAGGACATGCACGTCCGGCAGGGCTCGGATCGGTCTTCTCGATCTTCGAGTGGGGTCGTGCAGTTAATCGCTTTCGCGAGGATGCGCGCCGCCGTGGTTTTTCCGACACCCCGCGGACCCGTAAACATATAGGCGTGGGCGAGTCTGTCCAGCCGTATCGCATTCTTTAGCGTCTCGGTTACGTGTACCTGGGCTACAACGTCACCAAACAACTGGGGCCGGTACTTTCGCGCGGTTACGAGATAGGTCTGATCAGTCATGTGACGGAGCTACTGCGGACGATTTCGTGTGAACGGAACGGGCGCTGGTTAATAAAACAACATAGTCGGGATACTGCCCGAGTGCAAGCCTAAACAGGTGGTGATACGGCGTATTCTAAACGAAAACGGGCAGGATGTTCGCAGCGCCATGCCCACTCCAATTTATCAGCGACGCTCGCGCACTGACAAAGGAGTCCGACCGCTCTTCTCAGTAGGCGGTAGTAAGGGCAACGAACCTACAATCCGACGACGCCCAGAGCAGCTCCCGTAATAGATCGGATAAGGGAGAGACGCACCTGGTCAATCCGGGTCAGAGCAAGTCCAGCCGCCTTCAGCGTATTCAATTCAGCTACGGATACACGCGCTTCGACCAGCCACCCGTATTCTTCAGCGGTGATTGCCCCGGCAGCCAACATGGCATTCCATCGATCGAGATCTTTTCGCGATTGTAAAATGAACTCCTTCCCGGATTTCAAAACGGCGTCTCTAATCGACGGAAGATTTTCCTTAATCTGTTCTTTCAGAATTGCCAGGACGTCTTCGAGAAATGTATCGGTGCTTTCTGCTTCGCGCATGGGTGTATTCAGTTGTCAAAACGCAGCTTTCCGCTCTCAAGACCAATAACGGTGTCGAATGCGTCGGATATGAGCAGCCGCGACTCCTGGATAAACGGGTAACGCAGGGTGCCTTCCGATTCCCAGCGGTTTAAGAATCCACCGAAAAGATTCCTGTCAGGATCAAGAAGAATTTCCCACTGCAGAGTGGAGTGCTCATTGCGAGGCCTGCCTTTGGCAAATTCGTACGCTTTGTCCAGCTCCGTCCTCAGCTTGTCTACCCGACTCAGGTTTTCCTGAAAAGGCGTTTCTGCCCGGTCCATCAGTTTGAGCGATTCCACTTTGAGCTCCGTGGCATACAGATAGGCCTGCTGACTGAATGGTGCGATAGCCGGTGTGCACGACGCTACAGCGAGTACGAAAACATATTGTACGCAAACACCAACTTGCCGACGGATCAGCATTTTTACATTCTGGGCTGGCGGGAGGGTCAGGTATTCGGTTCCGGGAGGGTGCCCCCCTTTTTCCCGGGAGGGTGCCCCTTCCTGATTAGAAACGAAAAAACACAGCGGGCTACGACGACGAAAAGGAAGCTGCTGTTGCCGACAACGCTGCGCTTGAAAAATTCAGGGAACGTCGGGCAATCAGGAATCAACCTAAACTGCAGCGTCTGCAGGGTCTGTCGGAAAGACGTTAGCGCCGGGCGAGTAAAAATGAGCGGTTGCCGTGTTTCAGGATGAACTTCCGATTCTTGTCAGGAAGACTATCCAACCTGAATTCAGCCCGATACAGGTAGATGCAAGACGTGACAGGATCCGGATCAACGCTACCTCCATAGGGGGCCGACCAGTCGGATACCGTCGTACAGATGGGTCCGTGCAAGCGTGCGAAACTCATCGCTGCCGATTTTCCGGAGTCATAGACGAGAGTCAACGGCAGCGGTCTACTGGGCATCACGGCATGATCGGCGTACTTCGTTCCGGGCAGGGGTTCGATCTCGATCTCGACAAGAGCGTGATATCCGGTGTCACACGAGTCTACCGCCAACCAGGCAGACTCCGGCAGAGTGAGTTCGTACAGCGGAGAGAATGCCCTGTTGTCGAAATGGGAGAGTTGCGTCTGACTGCAACCGGTAACCAGAAGCGAAAAAAAGGGTACCGCCCAGATAGATATGATCGAACTCTTACGCCGTCGCTGTTGTATCACGAATTAATCCCGACTTCTTTAATGACAGACGTGCATTCCGAAACGCCGGACTCCACGATCAGGCGAACGACATCGGATGTGGCTATACCGGCAATAAGAACAAGGACGATGGGTCCGGTGTACAGAGAGGCGACGATGGTCCCGAATAGAAACTGCCGGATGAGGCGTGGAAGACCGCCTGCATCAAGGTGCGGCCACGGAGAATATTTGAACGGCATGCGCATTCCCAATGAGTGGCTGCGTTCTGGATTGCACGCTTAATCCCCCCCCCCAAGAATGCCATTTTCCTCCGTATTTCATTGATACGAATTTCAATTTCATAAGTCAAGGGGGCACAACGCGATGCATTCTTTCAAAAGGCGTTTTATGACTGCTTCAAACGGATGCGAAAGATCATTCACATAGACATGGATGTGTTTTATGCATCCGTGGAGCAACGCGACAGTCCCGAACTGAGAGGACATCCGGTCGCCGTCGGTGGATCAAGCAGACGCGGTGTCGCCGCAGCTGCGAGTTACGAAGCCAAGGCTTTTGGCGTGCCGAAAACGAGCCCGAGGTTGAAAGCGGCCATCCGCATCATGCGCAGATTATCTGCGAGTCTCATATAAAAAGATTCGACCGCAGTCGGAGCACATATGGGCTTTATCTGACCTTTCTCCTTGTACGCGTCTGACCAGAATCCTTTCCTGGCTTCAAACGGAGCATAAGACATTGCTACATGCCCTATTCCGTCCCGATTAAAACCTGGATGAGTTGCATCGATCATTCCGGTCTCGTTCAGACCCCCATCGGAATCGGGACAAGCTTTCAGTTTTTCTTTCATTCAGGACGCCAGATTACGGTTTTCAGATTTACGGAAACGAAGCCGTACGTCACATGCGTTCTTACGCCGAGTTTCTGCTTGCGTTAATATTACCGTACAGCGAGCGTGTGACGATCTTTTCGTACACCGCCTTTCGATTCGTATTCAATTCAATCTTTTGCAGGGCGTATTGCTGGATGACCAAGAGCGGCATCACGATATCTTCTCGAATCGCAATCGAATTCCTCGATACTGGTTCTTCTTCCATCAATTCCGTGTACCCGGAAACGAGTAAGACCATTTCTTTGGAAAGTTCAAACTCAGCGAGCAGCATACGCCAGAATGGGCCGTATTCGGCGTCATCCGCAATGTAATTCGTAAGTTCGAAGTTGCATTTCGAAAGAGACATCATGCTGTTTAATACCAAAGTCTTAAAAAATGGGACCTCCCGGAACAGGGCCTTCACGTCGTCCAGTCTTCCGTCATCTACAATGGATTTAAAGGCCGATCCAATGCCGAAATACCCCGGTACATTCTGTTTCAACTGACTCCAGGAGCCAACAAAAGGGATTGCACGCAGGTTTTTTAACGCCAGCGTTTCTTGAGTTCCGCGCGTCGCCGGTCGGCTGCCAACATTGGCTCGGATGTAGTAGCGAAGCGTACTTTTGTTTTCCAGGTAGGGAATGAACATCGGATGGTTTTTGAGAGCGGTGTATTTCTCATAACTCAGCCGCGCAAGTTCGTCAAACAACGCTCGAGAACTATTCGAAATAATGTTTTCGTTCTCGAAAACATTATTGTGGATTCCCGCCGCGATCAGTTGCTCACAATGATGTTTAAAATGCTCCTTCGTCCCATACATACTCGTGATCACCTGACCCTGAATAGTCAGTTCGATCGCATGATTAGCGATGTTTCCACTTTGTGATGCATAAAACCGGTGCGTTTTACCTCCTCCTCTTGCCGGGGGCCCACCTCGGCCGTCAAAAAAGATGGCCTTGATGCCCGACTCGTCGCAGACAGAAGACAGCGCCTCTTTGGTTTTATGAATGGACCAATTAGCCTGAAGATAGCCGCCATCCTTTGTGCCATCAGAGAATCCGAGCATCATCGTCTGCGTGTCGTGTCGACGGCGGACGTGGGAACGATAGTTCGGAAAATTGAACAGCGCCTCCATTATAGACCCGGCGTGGGCCATTCCGTCCACGGACTCAAACAGTGGAATGATGTCGATTCGGAAATCCTCCAGCCCCCAGCACCACCTGAAAAGGGCGAAGACAAACAAAACCGAAAAAATGTCTTCTGAGTAACTGATCACATACCGGTTGCATCCTTTCTCTCCGTTCTTGTCCTGTATTTGTCTAACCTGCCTGATGGTCTGGATCGTATCTCGGATCAAGTCATCTTCAAAATCTTCGGCGCTGATCTCGATGTCTCTGTTAAGCAGAACGGCGATCAACTCGTCCTTATCCAGCTCGTCCAAGGTGCGTGAAATCACGCCATTTTGTACAAGAATCTGCAATACGACGCGCTTGTGAACATTGTGGTTTTGCCTGATGTCGATCGAGGCGAAGTGCGACTTGAAGATGTTGACCTTGTCGATAAATGAATCAACTTCCTCCAGATAGAGGCCGTTGTAGTCTGAGACAAGCTCTTTTCTGATCGTACGGAGCGGATTGATAATTTGCTCGAACGGCAGTGATGATTCGGGATCAAACATAGCCTCATACACGGCCTGTTTGAGCTGCGAGACTTTGTCTTCGACCTTCCTAAACGTCAATTTGCCCTCAAGGTCTTTCAACTCCTTGTAGTAGCATTTCATCAAGGTCGTTCGAAGTTCATCGGCTACCGCAGTCGTCGTTTCAGAGGTGACGTATGGGTTGCCATCGCGGTCACCACCTGGCCAGAATCCAAGTTGAATGATGTCGGTGTTATCGAAATCATCATCTCGCGTGGCTCTCTTTATCTCAGCATAGATCTCCCCCACGGCATCGAAATACACGTTCCGAAGGAAATAGATAATATTTCTTGCCTCCTCCAGAGGCGTCGGCTTATTCGACTTTATTAATGATGTTAGTCCGAGTTGCTGAAGTGTAAGGTCAATGCTAGAGATGTCGTTGCCAGAGATGAAACGGCGAAGTTTGGCAATTATTTTCAGCACCGACGGGGGATAGAATTGGGTCGGATGTGCGGTAAAGACGATTCGCGTACCAAACGACGACAGATTTTCATGTACGCTTTTTCCATCCGAGATTTCCCCAGACGTACCCTCTGTCAAATGAATGTAATCCTTTAGCGACATATGCTCGTCGAATTCCTGTAGCAAAGGAAAGGCTGCGTCTTCAACGCTGTCAAACAGTACGACCTGTCTTTCCACGTACTGTATCACGCGGAACATAAAATCAATTTTGTCATCCTCGGACTCCAGCTCCGAGCGGGAGGCAAAAAATGAGTCCAGTATGTCGACTGGTGCACGCCCGCCATTCAGTCCTTCGCGGCATTCACTCTGCAATAGTGGAATCAAAACCCCTGTTTTCCGGATCTGCCGGAAGGGGAGACTTAAGAACAAGCTGTTGTACACGTTAAACTTATTCTGAACGGATCGCCGAAATTCCTGAACCTTAGTACTACTTTCCATCAGATTTATCCACTTTGCGTATTACACACATCGCAAGACCAGTCATCGCGTGTACGCCTCCCGCTGCAATTAGTATCAACCTTCACCGGATGACGATCTTCCTAACTGTCGTTCCCGTCCTCAGAAAGTAAACTCCTGGACTAAGATCGCTGACATCTATGACGGTGGGACTGGACTTCGATAGAAACGCGGGTTATTACTCTGCGGCCGAGTGTATCGTAGGTGCCGAGAACTCCGATTGCCGGAGCAAGATTTGTCTGCTGCAAACGAGGGTTATACTCGGCCCTCTCGTCTGTCAATGGCACAGCAAACCCGGTGCACCTGGAGAAAAAACTCCTCGTTTGTAACGAAGAGCATGATGGCCCTGTTGTACACTTCGATGCTTGTCGATCCTCCGCCGTGTTCGAGGAACAAGCGGTCGACCTGGAGTGGATCGCCCACAGTCGGGTCGCCATATACACCGGCTGCCCCAATGACCTGATTGTCGTGAATGACGAGAACCAACTCATGGGTGATAGCGCTACCTTTCAAGACAATTGTATCGAATCCCGATTCCTCCACAATGTCTTCGGTGAATCCGTAGGTATACGTGATCTTGTCTATGCGGGGCAGACCCACGCGCCCGCCTTTGTCCCAGACGGTATTGTGCCAATTGGAGATGAGGCCCTGATCCTCGCAGACCGGGCAAAACCAGAGAATGTTTGGCGTTCCCTGCTCAAAATAAGCGTGGATCCGGCCTGAGCAGGCTTTTCGCTTGGGACGCCTGCGGCACGAAACAGCAATTTTGCGTGCCTCTTCCGATGGATTGGCCGTCAAACCACTGACAATGGATCCCAAGTGATTTCCCATTCTCCTGACGCCCGACCGAGTCGTAGGTTGCCCTCGATCATCCAGGAAATGAGTCAAATCCGAGATCCATGTGTCACCCATTTTTCCACGCCCCGTGCTTGAATATGATAACGGTGAGTTAGCCGGTGCGCCGCGCTTTGAACTCGGATCGATCTCCCAGATGCAGATTGATCAAACCCACGACTTCACTCTTACCTTTCAGCTTCATCCAGCCACTGCCGGTCATCGGATGCATGTCGTCTTGCCCTTCCCGGGTAAAGACGAAACGCCCTTTGCCGGACCCGTCTTCAATATACCCATCGAGATAGCCGCTGACGAGACCGAACTGGAAATTGCCGAGATTATTCGGTCGTACCTCAATGTAGGCTTGAACATCCATATTGAAGTAGGCATCGTCCCACTGCTCCATCTCGTAGATGTGCCAGGTACCGATGAAGTCGTGATCCGCCTCTGGTTGCTCGAAATTGACTTCGTTCATTCCTCGTTTTTGAACAATTGGTCGAAGAGCCTCTTTGACTCTTCAATTGCTTCAGGCGTTAGCACAACCGATTTTGACTTCGACACGGGATCACTGATCCAGCCTTTCTCATGAAGCCGATTGAGTACGTCCCAGTCATGGCCTTTCCAGGCACGACCACCAAACTCGGTGGTGTCATGAAGCGTCAGCGATAGCAGCGCCAAAACCGTCTGGTCTATCTTGTCGGTATCGTAATCCATAGCATCGTCCTGGATCTAGAGCAAGTCGGCCGTGTCTATAACAATGAGACACTTTCTTACAAATAATTTAAGGTAGAATCCGACCTCAAGCGGTAGCTTCGACTCATCGCAAATGTTAGGCCATTTGACGTTATTGCAGCAACACCATCTTTCTCGTCAAGGTAAGCCCTTGAACTTCAATCCTATATAAATAAACGCCACTGGGCATCCGTAGACCTGCACGGTCCCGGCCATCCCACACCACTTCGTAGAATCCTACAGGTTTCTCTTCGTCCACAAGCGTTCGGATTTCCTGACCAAGTAAATTCATAACCTTCAACACGATCTGATCGCGCCGGGAAACTTCATATCGAATGCTGGTCGCCGGGTTGAATGGATTCGGGTAGTTTTGGTGCAAAGTGAAAGTACTTGGCGGTTCAGGTGAATAGGGTTCTTCAAAGCTGGTTGGCGTTTCATCAGGTGCTGTCGCGTAACCAATTCTCCCGGGAAAGGGAAAAAACTCCGGCAGGCCACTGACCCACATGCGGTAAAGGTCATCGTCTTTGATAATACTGGTCGCTCCGAGAGATGACGCCCATGAACCTGATATTCCTTTAAAAATGGGATTACCAGCATCCTTAATCCAGTTAATACCGTCCTGAGAAGTAGCATAACCAATTGCCGCATTTCCCGTAGGCGTGTTAATGCCTTCATACCACATTTCGTACCCGGAGGTCGTAGTCAGGACGGAAGGGGCCCAAGCCCACAGTGCCTCCCAGGAGCCGACATTACCGAGAGGTACGACCGGATCGCTGAACTGAAACGGCGCGTTTGTGGTTGTCGGGTCGTCATATTTTGTCCAGTTAATCCCGTCGGTTGACGTGGCGAGACCAATCCGCACCTTCGCATCAGGGAACGTACCGCCTGTGCCTCCTGAATACCACATCTTGAAGGTGTTCCCATCCTTAACAATAGAGCCAGTAACCATATTTAAATCGTCCCACTCTCCGGGAGGACCTCGTTCGAGCACCGGCGTATCTCTTCTCGTCCATGCGATGCCATCGACAGATGTGGCATATCCAATCATGTGTCCGGCTCCAGCGGGTGTTGTTGCCGTAAAACTTTCATACCACATCCGAAGTGTGTCGCCGTCCTGAACGACGACGGGGTGTTGAATTCCGACTCGGTCCCACATGCCGGGCCTGCCGGCCATAACGGGGTTACCACTATATCTTGTCCAGTTAATGCCGTCCATTGACCATGCGTAGCCAATTGAAGAATTGTTATCGAAAATATGGCTGTTGATTTTCCCGGTATACCACATTCTCAGAGTGTCGTCTACTGAGATGACAGATTGCAAAAATGCAGTTCCTTCATCCCGGGTGCCAGGCGCGCCCAAATCAAGAACCGGGTTTCCCGCATGCTGCGTCCAATTAACTTGAGCGTGCGTGGCAGTGTAGCAAGCCAAGCAAAACACAATCGACAGGAAAACTTTTCGTCGAAATAAATCGATTAGTTTCATAGCAATTTTTCCGCCTCATTTTACTACAATTCATGAATCATTATGGGATTGGATTATCGGTCTAGCGGTTGGCGGATTTATTCGCGACTCCGTCGCTTCATCAGTCGCCATGCTTCGCATTGCTCGTGTGCGGCGAGTATTCGTCCATATCCCAGAACAGTACTGTCCCGTTAAAAGTCGAAGAGGCGCAACTGGTTAGCATTGTAGCCCCCATGGAATGTGTGATCCGTTCCTGTAAGTGATTGGTAGATAGGAACTTTCTCAAAT
>CAZGOS010000078.1:0-12597 GCA_964527795.1 uncultured Rhodothermales bacterium
AGTTCAACATGTGGTTGGGTCGCGTGAACCGAATTCAGTCACTCAAACACATCTGCGTTCGATGGACTCTCGGCTCAAGAACGAGACATTACTTCGCAAAACGATTTACGATGCGTGGGTTGTGAGCAGCCGCCGCGCAAACCGCGTCATTTGACGAGGAGCATCGACTTCACGTCCGTGAAGTCACCGATTTCGATTCGTCCAAGCTCGTAATAAGAAGCCCTCGAATTACCATGTTGGTGTTCCGAGCAGGGTGACTGGCGGATTCCAGAGTGCGCCTACACGATATCCTGCTCCAGCACGCACGATGTGACCGACTTCCTGCCGTCAGTCGCACCGATCAGCCACAACAATACGATCCCAAATAGGCCCCTCGAAGTCCGATCTCCATACCCTTCCAAGTTCATCTCAAAAGCTGGGATGCGTAGAGTCCCTTAAACCACCGCCACCTCCAACTCATCCTCCAGTTCCGGCTCGACCTCAGGGAGAATATCCACGTGAATCGTCACGACGGGACACGGTGCCAGTTGCACGGTGCGCTCGGCCACACTGCCGATGAACAGGTGCTGCATGCCGGTCAGCCCGTGTGTCGCCATCACGATCAGTTCCGATCCGTGATTCGTAGCCCACGCGGCGATATCCCTCGCCGGGTGCCCTTTGAACACTTCGATATTCGTACGCGCGTCATACCCGCCCGTGCGTTCGAGCAATCGAATGATGTTTCTTCTCGATAGCGCTTCGATCTCCGGGTTTACGTCGTATATCGAATGATGAAAAGGCCCGTAAAAAGCCGGATGAAAAGTGTCCTCCACGATATGAATGACTTCCATCCAGGCGCCAATCAGATCGGCGAAGCTCCTTGCATATTTCAGAGCGCCGATGGCGTGCCGTGAGAAATCAATCGGAACGAGGATTCGATTGATCATCCCGATATCCAACTGCTCCGCATCCTTTCCACTTACGGTAAAGACGGGACACGGAGCAAATCGAATGACCTCCTGAGCTACACTGCCAAGAACCAGGGCTCTGACCCCGCGCCGACCGTGCGTACCCATTACGATCATGGTACACTTGTTCTCATCAGCGTAGCGGAGTATGCCAGGTGCAGGCGTGATATCTCTTTCAGTAGAAAACTGAAAGGTCAGACCCGTTGCGTCCCGCGCGGCAAGTTGCTCCTCGATGAATCGCCGGCGATGGATATCCGCCTGTTCGTCGTTCGGCTCTTCGTGCAGCACATCCACATACAGGAAGTGAATTTCGGCTTCGATCCGCTTCGCGATATCGATAGCATACTGTATAACCTGAGTAGCGTGGGGCGATCTGTCTGCGGCCGCCAGTATCTTCCATGAACTTTGCATGGCTCGCACCCCCATAGATTTGTGTCACCTTATTACATGTACGTTTTTGCGCGTAAAGGTGACGTAGGAGAGAATCGGTGTCTGGCGTCGGGGTTGATGCTCCTGGGCTGTAGGGGAATGCCCGACCACAAAGCTTTGAAATTAGCTGAAATTATCAAGCCAGGCGATTGATCTGCATTTTCAGCGCTCGAACCGTCTCTCGATTTTTATCAGCAACTGCCGCGTCGCGCTCATCCGCCGAATCGCCGGAGGTCTCATCGTGCCAGGCCGTCCAGTCGGGAGAGCCCAGATGCGTTCGCCATCTTGATACCCAATCAGCAGGGAGCTGCTCCGGCGGCTGTTCGCCGGCCAGTTTATGAGCGAGAATAGACCAGATTCTCAGGGTACTGTCAAAGGCATACCCGCCTCCAAGCGTAACAACGATGCGACCGCCGGTTTCTTCTTGCGCGAGCTGAATCAGACGATCGAATACGGCGTCATAGGCGTTCGTCGTCAGTGATAGATTCGCCAACGGATCGATCCGGTGCGCATCCGCCCCAGATTGCACGACCAGAATATCAGGCTGAAAGGCCGATACTACTTCCGGTACGACAGAATCAAAGATTTCCAGATAACCGGCGTCTCTCGTTCCCGGAAAGAGCGGCACGTTGATGCTTGTTCCTTTAGCCGCGCCACGACCGAGTTCTTCGACAAAACCAGTCCCGGGAAACAGGTAGCGGCCTGATTCATGCAGGCTTACCGTGAGCACATCTGCATCGTCGTAGAAGATGGTCTGCACGCCGTCGCCGTGATGCACGTCAATATCTACGTACGCAATGCGAAGATCCTGATCCCTGAGCCCCCGGATAAGAACCGCAAGATCATTGTACACGCAGAAGCCGGAGGCTCGACCACGCATGGCGTGGTGCAGTCCTCCTCCGAGCTGAAGCGAGCATTTGGCCCGTCCGCTCGCCACGAGCTGCCCCGCCCTCAGCGATCCACCGGCTACAATCGACGATGCTTCGTGCATCCCTCGAAATACAGGTACGTCGCCCGTTTCCAAACCAAACTGCCCGGGATACAAAGGACCGAATCCGCCGGACGCCGCTTTCACCGCGTCGATAAATTCCCGGGAATGAACTCGTGAGAGAACTTCTTCAGACGCGGGCTCGGGTGATATCCAGTCGATTGGCAGGCCGGCCCTCACGAGCAGTTGTTGCAGCGCTTGCCAGCGATCCGGAGTAAACGGATGCCCGGAGCCGAAATCGTACGTCAGATAATCGTCGTGATAGACGACCGGTAACGCCGGCATAGTTACGTGTGCGACGATCAGGGTTTCTTAAAAAGTGCCCTTATCCACGTCATAAATGAACTGGATCAGGCCCGGAAAATAGTGTTCCTGATCGTCATACATGGCCAGGTGACTCCCGGTTGGGCAGTACAGATATCGTCCGTTCTGAACCTGGGTGGACATCCATTCCATGTGGGTTGGATCCATCGTGTCGAATTCAGCTCCGATCATGAGCGTCGGTACTACAATCCGGCCCAGATCGGCTTCGCGATTCCACTCCAGCAGTTTACCGCTTGCGCCCAGCTCGCTTGGCCCTTGCATGGGCACGTAGATATCAGGATTGATCTTGGCGAAAGCCCTGTTCACCGGATCCGGCCAATCTTCGGCCGGCATCCTCAAGATATGCTGTTCGTAGTGCTCTTTGACGAGCAGTTCCATGTACCGCGGATTCCCGAAATCCTCATTGGCCTCCAACTCCTTAATTTCAGCGAGGGCCTCCTGATCCATCGCCGGCATGAGCACGTTTTCGGCGTACTCATTGTAGGACGAGATGCTGGACATCATGTTCGATATGATCAGGCCCTTGATATTCTCCTGATATTTGAGCGCATACTCGATCGCAAGAATGCCGCCCCACGAGCTTCCGAGCAAATAGAAATTGTCATTGTTCAGACCGAGCGCCTGGCGAACCTGCTCCACTTCTTCCACAAACCGATCGATTTCCCACAAGTCCGGATCATCGGGCTGGTCACTGTACGCAGATCCAAGTTGGTCGTAGTAGTAGTACTCGATGCCTGCTGCCGGAAGGAAACTGTCGAACGACTCGAAATATTCGTGCGTCGCCCCCGGCCCACCGTGCAAAAGAAGCAGCTTCATCGTCGGATGATTCCCCACTCGCTTGGTCCAGACATTGAACGGTCCTTTTGGCGTGTCGATGGGGATCATTTTGACCCCACCGCTCAGCACATCGTCGCGTCCCGAATAGTCGAGATAGTCGGCCGTAACCGAGTCCGTTGTTGTCGGGGTCGTGCAGGCCTGAAGCAATAATGCGCCCGCGATGAGCAGAATGCGTCTCATGCGTAAGTCCTCCTTATGTCGTCTTGCTGTTGCTGGACCAGCCTCTTTCGGCGGCCGTGTAACCTAATTTGTCTCCGGCTGCATGGTGGAAATCCCTGCCAGATCCAGGAGAAATGCGTAGTCGAAAGCCGTCTCACGGTGACGTTTCAAACGGCCCGTTGCCCCACCGTGTCCCGCCTCCATGTTCGTTTTCAGGAGAATGCGGTTGTTATCGGTTTTCATCGCCCGCATTTTCGCCACCCACTTTGCCGGTTCCCAGTACTGTACCTGTGAGTCATGCAGACCGGTCGTCACGAGCATATTCGGATAATCCTGCTCGATAACGTTGTCGTACGGCGAATACGAGAGCATGTAGTCATAATAGTCCTTCTGGTTGGGGTCTCCCCATTCGTCGTACTCGCTCGTGGTCAGGGGAATGCTGTCGTCGAGCATGGTCGTCACGACATCGACCCAGGGCACGTGAGCAATGATGCCGCGCCATAAATCGGGACGCATGTTCGCAACGGCGCCCATGAGTAATCCGCCCGCACTTCCACCCTGCGCAAAGACCCGATCCGGATCGGCATAACCCTCCTCGATCAGCAGCTCTGCAACATCGATGAAGTCTGTAAACGTGTTTTTCTTCTGGAAGAGCTTTCCGTTTTCATACCACTGACGCCCCAATTCCTGTCCCCCTCGGATGTGCGCGATGGCATAAACAACACCGCGGTCAAGCAAACTGAGGCGGGAGGAACTGAAAGTGGCATCCATGCTCGCACCGTACGATCCGTACGCATATAGAAGCAGTGGAGACGTTCCGTCAAGCGGTGTGCCTTTCCTGTAGACGATTGAAACGGGAACTCCGGCGCCGTCACGGGCCGTCGCAAAGATGCGCTCGGTCGTATAGTTCGATTTGTCGAAGCCGCCAAGCACTTCGTCTTCTTTGAGAAGCGTTTTCTCCCTCGTCACCATGTCGTAATCGAACGTCGATCGTGGCGTTGTCATCGACGTATAGCCGTAGCGAAGAATCCGCGTATCAAATTCTGGGTTTGTGCTCGTGAACGCGAGGTAGGCAGGTTCTCCAAAGTCAAGATAGTGCTCCTCACTTCCATCCCATGGACGTACGCGCAGCTGCATAAGACCGTTTTTTCGCTCCATAACGACAAGATGGTCTTTGAATATCTCCACGCCCTCCAGAAAAATATCGCCACGGTGCGGAAGAACCTCTTCCCAGTGACTCTTCTCGGTCATGACGATCGGCGCGCGCACCAGGCGAAAGTTTTCGGCCTCCCAGTTCGTGCGGATATAGAAATAATCCCCGTAGTGATCAACGGAGTACTCGTGATTGTCCTCTCGCGGATGAACTATTTCGAAAGAACCCGCTGCATCGTTCGCGTCCAGATAGCGGAACTCACTGCTGAGCGTTTGGACGGATGCAATCATGATAAAGTCCTTCGACTTGGTCTTGAAGACAAAGCTCGAAAACGTATCGTCCACCTCTTCGAAGACCAGTTCATCGTCAGCTCGATCTGTCCCCAGGACGTGACGATATATCTGATAAGAACGAAGTGTATTCGGATCCTGACGCGTGTAAAAGATGGTTTTGTTGTCGTTCGCCCATGCTACGTTTCCAGTTACGTTCGCGATCACATCCGGGAGTGTTTCGCCCGTCGTAAGGTTTTTGAACCGAACGGTATAGAATCGTCGCCCTACGGTATCCTGAGAGTAGGCCAGAATATCATCGTTGGAGCTCACGGACGTACCACGAATCGAAAAGAACTCCTGTCCTTCCGCCAGCTCATTCGCGTCCAACATGATCTCTTCGCGCGCATCCAGGGATCCCGGCTTCCTGCAGAATATGGGGTATTCACTTCCCTCCTCGTATCGGGTGTAGTACCAGTACGCCCCGTCCCTGTACGGAACGGAGGAATCGTCCTGCTTGATGCGCCCGACGATTTCCTCGAAGAGTGCGTTCTGAAGCTCCTCCGTGTGCGCCATGGCGGCATCGGTGTAGGCGTTCTCGGCTTCCAGGTAATCGATCACCTCCGGATTCTCTCGCTCTCTGAGCCAGAAGTAGTCATCGGTCCTGACATCGCCGTGTATCTCCAGAGAAACCGGGTCAATTTTCGCGACTGGTGCATCGGGCAAAGTCATAGAGGCCGAGTAGGATTCTGATGGTTCGGTTGTGGAGTCGTCGGTAGCCGGCTCACACGCTGCAAGCAGCGAAGCAATACTCAATAGAACTGCCAGGTTGAATAAACGCATAGTATTCTCCGTAGCGCACGCTCAGGTCTGCGATTCGACCGCTGGAAAGAATCCCACTCTGACCCGGGTACAGAATATCAGTAATAACGGGGGTGAAAGTCCACCAAAGGTAGCGTCGGTGCGCGAGAAAAGCCTGGCTCGAATGACTACTGCGCCCCGTAAAATGAAATAGCCATGGCCTCGCCAAAAGCTGCGCCAAGATTCCTCCAGCGCGCAATGGTCATGTACGATCCTGCGTTTGCACCGTACGTGACATCCTGGTACGATGCCTCGAACGTCACCGAGTGCATACCGAACGTTACGTAGGACCAGGCCCACGCAATTCCCGGATTCCCCGGTGAGGACAGTACGGAGCCGTTCGTGGTGAAGTCAGGATTCAATCCCGTCAACGTTCGCATGAAATCCTCCATGTCAGTCAACATGTCCGGATTGGAAGTCGAAGTATTGTTGTAATAGAAAAAGTTCTTGCGAAGCGTCGAGTGCGCATGAAAATCGGCAAAGAACCGAATGGCACCCCCGGTATCTGTGTAGTCAAACATGGCCTCTTCAGCAGCGACAACGGTTGGCGCCGTCACGGGATCGGCATTATCCCACACTCTATTCAAATTCAAACCGGCCGTATTCATCCGGTAATTCCCCCGCTGCACGCCGTCGGGATTCATGAACGGGATCATGTAAAGAATGCCTTTCGTGCGAAAAGAATCGGCGGCGGGGCTATCTCCCAGAGCCCATCGCAGATAGCCTTCGGCCATGAACGAGCCCCCGACTTCCGCCGGATGCTGCCGAGCCACTACCCAGACGGCTGATTTCTGATCGTCGGGGATGGCAGGATCGGTAACTTTAACCAGATGAATAGGATTTCCATCTCTGCTCTGTCCGATCACGGATAGGGACGCCACATAAGGATGCGAGGCAATTTCGTCGGCGACGGCCAGCCATCGGGAGAAATTGTAGACCGGTTGGTATGCGATCCACGCCGAGTCTGCTGACTGGGTAAACGTAAATGTGAATACGTTCTGATCGTACGAGGTCTGCGCAATCCGTGACCAGTTAATCCCACCGTCAGCACTGTAAGCAGGTTGGTTGTAGACCCAGGCCGCAGAAGCATTCGACTCGCCGGCATTGGTAATGCTGATCGTGAACTGCCTGTGCTGTCCGCCGCGCAAAATGAATGAATACCAGCGATACGCTGGAGAATTCGTATCAGAGCGAATCGTGACATTCGCATGCGTATCGTCAACGATTTTCCAACTCGCCAGGTTTGAGCCCTCGATATCCGTATGGATGACGGTTTTTTCCGTTGGTTTCGCATCATCTTCCGAATCCTCTGAAACGGAGCTGGATTCCGCACATGCCGATGCGACAAGAACGAGAAAGAAAGCAACATATTTCGCGGGCACGAGTCGGGAACGCATATGCTCTGCCAGTTCCGCTTGAGATCAGCAGAAATCGTCAGTTCGAATGCTCACCGGGTATCCGAAGCAGTGAACCCGGGTGGCGAATCCGTCTACGATCGTAAAGTTAAGGCTGGATACATCTTCATCGACGAACACCGTTGATGAAGATACGGCGTGAAGCAAGATTGGCTCATCCGGAAAGTCTCCTGCTGCCGTAAGAATCGCCTCTAAACGGCAAGAAGAATCGATCGATTCACGGCCGCCCGATCCAAATCCGGGTCCTGGACGGTCTGAACGTCTTTCAGCGACGAGATGTAATACTCGGGAAGGTGATGTTGACGCGCACCTGCCAATACGTACTCCAGATACCACTTGTACGGCAGAAGCGAGCTGTCGATGTGCGTATCCGTCGCGATATACGTACTTGCTTCCATCTGACCCTGGGGAGTCAGCACGCCGATAATTCCCTCGCGATATCCAGCTCCTTCTACTTCATCCATCGCCAGTTTCTCGTCAGCGTCCATGAGGTAGAGAGCGCCGAATACAAGGTCCTCGTCGGAGGCGTTGTACTGGATCGTGCACTTACCCGACCCATCGACGCTTCTTTTATGGAAGAGAATCTGGTATCCGGGAAGACACCCGATCGCAATCGGTGTTGCCGACGGAGCGCGCTTTCGAATGCGCGGGAGGCATAAGTTCGAGCCGTAAGCGAAATACAGATGAGTCCGCATATAGAAAGACTTGCGGAGCCTACTTATCAGAAAGGCTCAGTTCTACGTACCGGCCTTGAAGCAGCGAGTCGACGAACTCGTCGAAGAGAAGAATGGGCAGCGTCCTGTACTTTCGTACTCAGTAAGTACACCGTTACAGCAGGGGTACACCCATTATTGCCTTGAAAAAATCGCTGAGCTCTGGCCCGGCATGACCAGTTGATCTTCAGACAATTGCACGCCATCGGACGATGCATAGATAAGATCGGAGTACACTCCCAGGTCACCAGGAATCTGAATGCCTGCGTGCTCAGCGGATAGATTGTGTACGACCCACATCGATTCCGAATCGAAATCCCGTAAGAATGAAATGAATTGCTCATTCCCAACGTCGGTTGGCTGCATTTCGCCTTTCAGAAGTGGGTCGTTGCCGTTTCGAAGTGCAATGAGTCGCCTGTAATGATTCACATGAGAATCTTTGTCCGCGAGTTGCTCGGCCAATGGTGATACGGATTCAGGTGTACTGTATACGGTAGTCGACCAGTTGGCCTCTTGACCGGTCTTCTCTCCTCCCCAAAGAAAAGGTTCGCGAATCGAGGGATCGGGTTTTTCGCCCAGCATACCGATCTCCTCACCATAATAGATATACGGTGAACCCGGCAGCGTCATGAGTATGCTTGCAGCCAGTCTCGCCTTGGCCTTATCATCACCGAGCGTACTCATGATTCGCTCCTGGTCATGATTGCTTAGAAAAATAGCATCCCGATAACCGGGTTCAATCGATTGGTAAAAACGGCGAACCTCGTGCAACTCCTGAATGAATGAATGGGACGTTTCCTCGTTCACAGCGAGTGCGATTGCCCGGGCGAGGTCGAAATTGAAAAGTGACGGAAGACCCTTGAGATACGGAGCCACCTCTTCTGCGGGAGACCAGACCTCCCCCACCAGATAGACACCAGGTTTCACAAGTTGCATGATCTCCTTGAACTCCAACCACCAGGCCTGGCTGTCTTCTGCTCGATCGTCGGGATAAATGTGCTTGGCCGCATCCAGCCTGAAGCCGTCCACGTCCATTTCTTCCAGCCAGAACCTCCCAATATCGATGATTTCTTCCCTTACGCGTCCACTGTCGAAGTTCAGATCCGGCATATGGCCGCCAAAAAAGCTGTAATAACGTGCACTTCGACCGTCGACTTTGTTCCAGATATCGCGGTTGTCGGAGTCCTCGGAAACATCCTTCGTTGTACCAAGCACGTCGACTTCGTCCGGCATGGCCCATACATAGTAATCTGAGTATGGACCCGTTGAATCGGCCGCTGAAGCCAGGAACCAGGGATGTTCACGGGATGTGTGATTGATTACGAGATCAATAACGACGGCGATGTTTCGCGCATGTGCCTGTTCGACAAGGCGCTTGAAATCATCGATCGTACCGTAGTCCGGATGCACGTCCCGGTAGTCGAGCACGTCATATTTATGATACGACGGCGATGGTCCGACGGGCATGAACCAGATGGCCCTGATTCCAAGCTCCTGCAGATAATCGAGGTTGTTCGTTACGCCGTTGAAATCTCCTATGCCGTCACCATCCGAATCGGCATACGACTGTACGAAGATCTCATATGCTACACCATCGGGCCACGTATTTGTCGAGGTATCCTGAACTGGTATTTCAGAAATCGGTGACTGGCAGCTCAGCCACATCAACGACAGGGCAATGCACGCAAGAGCCGTTTTCAAGCTGCCTGCGTAACGAACACGCTGCTTGTCGACTGATTTAGACATAGGAAACTTCATGTAGAAAGTTGATTCATTACATTTCATCGGTGACAAATGTAATGCGCGGGTTCAATTAAAATGGCGACTCGCGTCCCACAGGCATTTACGCGGAAAACGTGAGCACTTCCTATCCCGATCGGTGGCTATGGTGTGCAGTCCTCCTGTTCGGATTTATTCCTCGCATTATTGTAACGACCTCATGCCTCGCTCAGGAGACGAGCATCAAGCTGATTCCCGACTCCCTCTACTCAGAGACGCGAAATGCAATGGGGACCGATTTCACGATTCATCTTTATGCCGAGAATCGAAACGATGCCCGGATTCTTCTGGAAGGTGCATTTGGTGAAATTGATCGCGTTGAACAACTTCTCAGCTCATATCGGCCCAGCAGCGAGCTATCGCGAATCAATCGACTGGCCGGTACAACTCGAGTGAAGCTGGATCCGGAAATGTTCGCGCTCCTGGACCGTGTCCTCTCGTGGAGCACATTGACTCACGGCGCTTTTGATCCTACGGTGGGCCCGTTGATGGACCTCTGGGGATTTACCGAGAATCGCGCAGCCATTCCATCGGAACAGGAAATCACAGATGCGCTCTCCGGCGTGGGAGTCGACAAAATTGAGATGTCGAGAGAAAAACGAACCGTGCGCTATCTGATGCAGCGGGTACGACTCGACGCCGGAGGATTTGGCAAGGGGTATGCCCTCGATCAGGCTGCCGATGTCCTGCGCGAAAGCGGAGTCGTACGGGCACTTCTGGAAGCGGGCCGGAGCACGTATCTGGCACTGGACGCCCCTCCCGACAGAGACGGCTGGCCAATTGTCATACCGGACCCCGATGATGACGAGAATACGCTCGGCTACGTCGCTCTACGTAATAGTGCGCTTTCGACCTCGGGCAGAAGAAACAGGTTCGTGGTAATCGAAGGTCGCCGATTCGGGCACATCATCGATCCGCGGTCTGGTCGTCCCGTCACCTCATCTGTTCTAACATCGGTCATGGCAAGTGGCAGTTTGGAGAGCGATATTCTTTCTACTGCCGTCTATGTGCTCGGGCCACGTGATGGAGCGAATCTGATTCGATCCTTGAGCGATGCGAGTGCAATGATCGTTTCGAATCAGAACGGTGAACGATTCATAACTCGGGTGGGATGGAAGCATAACTGACTGAAAGAATCAACGGGAAATGGTAATGGATAGACGCTCATTTGTGATTTCATCGGCTGCGGCGGCTGCAGGAACTGCACTCGGCATCCGTCCCAGAACAGCCCTCTCGATGCGTAACAAGTCAATTACCCTCGGAATCATTGGAGCAGGCAGCCGAGGAAAATATCTGATGAGGCAATTTCTGCGCGTGCCCGACGTGCGATTCGGAGCGATTTGCGACACGTATGAACCGCGATTTTCTCAAGCACGCGAAATCACGCAGGAGGAAACTCCTGTCTTCGCGGACTACAGGGAGATGCTTGCCGCTGATTTAGATCTGCATGCCGTCGTCGTAGCAACCCCTCTTTATTTGCACGCAGAGCATATGGTGGGTGCTCTCGATAACGGGCTTCACGTATATGGAGAAAAGGCGCTGGCTCTTGACGTGGCCGGCTGCGATGCTGTCGAGGCCGCCGTGCGTCGTTCGGGACGCGTATTTCAGACGGGGCTCCAATACCGGTATGCATCGTGGTACCACCAGGCCGTCCGACGTATTCGTGAAGGCGAAATTGGCCGGGTGACGCATGTCCATGCATTCTGGCACCGCAATTACAATTGGCGGCGCTTCCTCCCCGATCCTTCCCTCGAACGTCAAATCAATTGGCGCCTCTATCGAGAGTACTCAGGGGGATTGCTCGCCGAGCTTGGATCCCACCAGATTGATGTCACGAACTGGATCTTCGATGCGATCCCCGTGCGGGTCGTCGGTAGCGGCGGCATCGTTTATTATCGGGACGGAAGAGAGATCTACGACAACGTTCAGGCTATTTACACCTATCCCGGTGGGCGACAGCTCGTGTTTTCCTCCATCATTGGAAATCAAAAGCAGGGATTTCAGATCATCGTTTACGGGACCGGTGGAACGGTTGTACTCACGCTGCAGGACGGAACGTTTTACTACGAGCCCGTCCGCGCAAATTCAGCGGTTCCGGAAGGGGATTTTCGAGGTGAATTCAGAGCAACTTCTTCCCTGTCAACACAGGGAGACATGCCCTATCGTGGTGCTGGACAGCCTATTGAAACTCCCCCGGACGAGATCATCGATCCGAATACGCATGCTTGCGCTTCGTTCATTAATCACGTTCGTGCGGGTGGAAAGCCGTTCTGCGACGTAACTGTCGGCTGGCGCTCGGCCGTTGCCGTAGCCCTTGGAAACAGGGCTATACGAAGCGGAGAAGTCGTGCATTTTGCGGATCACCTTTCTTCCTCGCATCTCTATTCTACAGACTCATGAAAAACGAGCTTGATCGCAGGGATTTCCTGAAAAAGACGGTTTCAGCAGGCATTGGTGTCGGATTAGGTGTCTCGGTACGATCAGCGAATTCCCGACCGGCCGAGACCGTACGCGTTGCAGTTATGGGAGTAAACAGTCGTGGTTCGGCGCTCGCGGCCGGATTCGCTGCCGCACCCGATTGCGATGTATCCTACATCTGCGACGTGGACCAAACAGCCCGTGAGCGCGTGGCGCATACCTTGACTGCCGCTTCCGGCGAGCAACGGCCGCCCTTCCAGAAAACCCGACCAACGGCAGTTAACGATTTCCGCAGAGCACTCGAC
>CAZGOS010000079.1:0-12535 GCA_964527795.1 uncultured Rhodothermales bacterium
TCAAACCGATCGGCGCATTGTCATCAAGGGAGCACGGCAGCACAATTTGAAAGATTTCGACCTCGAACTGCCTCGTGGAAAACTGATCGTCTTCACGGGACCGTCCGGGTCAGGGAAATCTTCTCTCGCGTTCGATACGATTTACGCTGAAGGACAGCGCAGGTACGTTGAAAGCCTGAGCGCTTACGCGCGTCAGTTTCTGGAGCGTATGGACAAGCCCGACGTGGACATGATCACGGGATTGGCTCCCGCTATTGCGATCGAACAACGTACGGCGTCCAGAAACCCCAGATCGACGGTCGCCACTCAGACGGAGATTTACGACCATCTTCGGCTGCTCTATGCACGAATCGGGAGAACGTTCTCCCCTGTGAGCGGGGAACTCGTACAAAAAGATTTCCCGCGTTCGGTCGCCCGTGACCTGACGGCAGCGCTCGCCGACGGCACGCGTTTTTATTTGTGTTTCCCTTTTCCCGATCACGCGAAAAGCTCCGTCAAAGCTGAACTCGAGGTGCTGCTGCAGCGCGGTTTCTTCCGCATGCTTGTGCATGCCACCGATGCCCAGAAGAAAAAGGGTGTCCGAGAAAAGATCCTCGATCTGAATAAAACGCCGCCGGCGAACATACGCATTTCGCGGAAGCGCCTTCTCGTACTTGTGGACCGACTGGTCATCCGGAAAGGCGACGATGCTGTGGAATCGCGCATCGCCGATTCGGTCGAACAGGCGTTCCAGGAGGGAGGCGGTCGATGCGAAATTCGGGTTGTGGAATCCGGTCCAGAGCGATCCTATAGTATGCACTTCGAACGTGACGGCATTCGCTTCGAAGAGCCCTCGCCTCACTTTTTTTCTTTCAACTCACCGCTGGGGGCCTGCCCTACGTGCCAGGGTTTTGGACGCATCACGGGCATCGACCCCGATCTGGTTATTCCCAATCCGGAGTTGACGGTTCGCCAGGGCGCCATTGCATGCTTTCGGTCGGAGACGTGGAATAAATATTTTCGTGCCCTGATTCGAGTTGCGGCAGACGAGCGCGTTGACATCGATCGCCCGTACATGCAACTGAGTGATCGAGAAAAGCAGCTGATATGGAACGGTCGTAGTGAATATATCGGGATTTACGGTTTTTTCCGTTTTCTGGAGAAGCGCAAATACAAAATGCACTATCGCATATTTCATGCGCGCTTCCGGGGCTACTCCATTTGTCCCGACTGCCACGGATACCGTGTGCGAAAGGAGGCCCTCTATGTCAGAATCGCCGATCATCACATCGGCGAAATTTGTGAACTTACGACGACTGATGCCCGCAAATTCTTCGACGCGCTTACGCTTACCGAGCACGAAGAGGCTGTTGCAGGGCGTGTGCTCAAAGAAATTCGCAGGCGGCTTCGATATCTGGTGGAAGTCGGCCTGGACTATCTGACGCTCGACCGTCTTTCGCAGACGCTCTCAGGTGGAGAAAGCCAGCGCATTAATCTCGCAACGTCGCTTGGCAGCGCCCTCGTAGGATCCATGTATGTGTTGGATGAGCCTTCCATCGGTCTTCACCCGCGCGATACGGGACGCCTGATAAACATCCTCGAGCATCTTCGCGATATCGGCAACTCTGTTCTGGTTGTCGAGCACGATTCCGAAATGATGGGCCGGGCTGATTACATCGTTGATCTGGGCCCCGGCGCCGGACGGCACGGCGGTCACGTTGTAGCCGAGGGTCCGATGCAGAACATTGTTCGCGACAAAAATTCGCTGACCGGCGCCTATCTGTCCGGCAGAAAGAAGATACCCGTTCCTGCTCAAAGAAGAGAAATTCAGAAACGTGATGTGATTTCACTTGAAAATGCTCGACAGCACAATCTCAAACGACTGGACGTGTCTTTCCCTCTGGGTATGATCGTATGCGTGACGGGTGTCAGCGGCTCGGGTAAATCCACGCTCGTGCACGGCACACTCTACAATGCGTTGGCGCGGCTGAAGGGCGTGCACTCCGGCGATTCAAAAACAGGTGCGCACGATGCCCTCCGGGGCCATCAACTTATCGATACCGTGGAACTGGTGGATCAGTCGCCGATTGGTAAATCGCCGCGGTCCAATCCTGTGACATACATCAAGGCATTCGATGTTATTCGAAAGCTTTTTTCGGACACGTACCAGGCTCAGATCCGGGGCTATAAACCGGGTTATTTCTCGTTCAACGTGCCCGGTGGACGATGCGAAGTCTGCCAGGGGGAAGGCGTCGTTCGCATTGAGATGCAATTCCTTGCCGATCTTTTTCTGGAATGTGAGGCATGTAAGGGAAAGCGTTTCAGGCAGGACGTTCTGGAGATTCGTTATAACGGAAAAAACGTTCATGAAGTGCTTCAAATGACGGTTGAAGAAGCGCTGGGTTTCTTCGAGGACGAGAAGCAACTCTCCAGAAAACTGCAGGTTCTTGCCGATATCGGCCTCGGCTACCTTTCTCTGGGGCAGCCATCCAATACGCTTTCAGGTGGAGAAGCGCAAAGGATAAAACTGGCGTCACACCTCGGGAAAAAACAAAAGGAACGCATACTGTATATCTTCGACGAGCCGACGACGGGGCTGCATTTTGATGACATTCGGAAACTTCTCCGCGCGTTCAATGCGCTGGTTGAAGAAGGTCATTCGGTTATCGTCATCGAACACAACCTGGATGTGATCAAGTGCTCCGATTATGTGATCGACCTGGGGCCGGAAGGCGGCATGCGCGGCGGATTTGTCGTGGTGGAAGGAACTCCTGAAGCGGTTGCGAAAGTCAAAGACAGCCACACGGGCCGCTTTCTTAAAACTTTCCTGACACAGCTCTGAATCCGGGGCTCGGGAGCCAAGACGTGCTGCTATCCGTCATCCGGAAGAGACTCCGAGTCGGCGTCTATCTTAATTAGTGGTGTCTCTTCCCGGATAGATCCTCCATCCGTCGTTGCACGGGTAATACCGGCTGTATCCCGAGCACTTATCAAACCGAATAACCCCAGATTCAAAATCTTCTCCATGGCAACGACGACGAGCAACATGCTCGCCCAGGAGGCCTCCGGAACGCTCATTTTTGTTGACAGGGCAATGCCCACGCCGGCGAATATGAGGCTGTGATTGGGCAGGAAAGGAATTCGTGTCAAAATGATCGATATCGCCGCGAATGAAAACCAGACTGAGAGGCTTACTTCCGGAATCACGGCCATCCACATTCCGATCTGTAGCGACTGCCCGATGACCAGTCGCAGGATCTGAATGGCGAAAATAAGGACAGCCGTTCGAATCGGCATCGAAAAGATGTACCGTCTGAATCGGATCCCGACCGGGATGAGGATGGCCAGAATGAATGCCACCGTCAGAAGGTAGAGGCCAATCTGATCGCCGAATATCTCTGTGATGCTCAGCTCTCCGAGCAGCATGAAAATGACCACGAGAATCAATGCGACCAGCGTGGAGGCCGCTACTGAAATGATGTTGTTGTCCCTGATCGTCTCCATCAGGTGGCTGCGTCGAACCTTTAGATTTTGTCGCGCCCACGAGAAGAAATACACTTCGCCGGAATAGCCCAGGACGTCACGATTCAGGACTCGCTTTCTGATGAACGTCGGGAAGCTGTGGATGATATCGAAGTGAAATACCAACCGATAAATGATCACTTCGGTAATCGGAAGAAGGAAGTACAGGAGAATAAAGAAGAGATAGAATAGCGGGGCGGTTGGGGGATTATTCAGGACCTCGTCCCATCCTACGTCGGTCAACTCGTATGCAAGAAGGGCGAGAATCGCCAGCAGCGTGACTGTTCGCACGATTTTGATCAGCCGTCGCGCCCGGGTTGAGCCGGAGATTTCCGACCAACGTTCTTTTAACCGTGAAAACAGATCGTCGAGATCCACGTCCTGCGTGTGCTTGCTATTATCACGTCGATGCGCGCCCCTGATGCAAAGACAGCCTTTCGTACTGATCAGAGCGACCTTGTTTCCATTCCAACAGAATCTTCCTATTCCAATCGACTCGTTGATACACCCGATTTTGTTATTTAAGCCTTTATTCCCTTGAAACAGGAAGTGTATCTTTTTCTTTCCTTGTGCTACTGAGAGCGTGTTGTCTACCGAAAAAAACGAAAACATGCCGAAAGGTGAGGAGCGTGCTTCCTGCGAGCGAAAGGCAAAAAGGCTTGTTCTTGGAACGCTCGTCGTATATGCGCTGCTCGTACTCACCCACCTGGGCGAATTCTGGCCGTTCAGTATTTACCCCATGTTCTCTCAGGCCGGGACTTCATGGACGCGGGTTCTCGTGCGCGAAGTTCCGAGTGCCCCTGGTGCAGAAATGTGGCTGCCGGCATCGCTGAGTGACGTACCCGGAAAAGCCGTTGCACTGGAAGACGTGGGCATCAATCAGAACGACGTGGCTAATTTTTTGGCGAAGACCGACGTCTGGGATGCACGTCGAATTCTTGCCATACGCAGAGCCCTGGGCGGCTACGCAGAAAACCGCAACTTGCTCGTTTACCGGGCTGACGGTGAACTGACGGGCGACAGAGAGGTCGTGATTTCGCTCGTTCCGTTCGTCTATCTCGGTACCGATACGACGCTCTTCAACCCCAACCTCGATATTGTCTCCGAACGAGGAGGTGGACCTTGACGCGCATACTGGATGGCCTGTTTGGTTTTGATCGAGAAGAGACCCTCGGTGAGGTTCTCTTTTTCAGGATCTTCGAGCTGATCATGCTCTACTGCGTCCTGCTGTTCGCGTGGAAATGGGGCTTCTACATTCAGCGCATCGGAGACGTCATATTACCACTCGGCATTTCGAACTATATCGACGTCTCGTTCATGTTCAAAGGTGGCATTGCTTTCTGGAATGCCGGTCTGATCACGATTTTCGCTACCCTCGGGCTGCTTCGGCTTTGGCGCTACGCCTATCCGGTGACTCTCCTGCTGCTTCATCTTCAGTATGTATCGAGGTTCAGCCTTGGAGAAATTTCTCACGGGGCCAATGTGATCGGTATCGCGCTGCTCGCACTGGCTCTTGGAGCCGTCGCATTTGCTGAAAGCACGCCTCGACGCAGGTTTGTTCTCGGTTTCTGTTATTTTTTTATCGGCCTCGGGTACATGTCCGCGGCCGCCGTCAAGCTCATTGCATCCGGACCCTTATGGGTCGACGGAAGCCACCTCTGGATGTGGATTGGAGAGCGTACGGTGGACACGTTCTCGATAACCGGCTCTATTTCCAATAACGCGCTCCAGGAGTGGATCCTCGATTCGCGTCTTATGGGCACTCTCTTGCTGAGCTTCGGCCTTCTGGCCGAGATGTTTGGTTTTCTGTTGTGGTTTCCGAGGCGGCGTTGGATCATTATGACGTTACTTATCTCGATGCACGTCGGGGTACTTCTGAGCATGAAAATCAATTTCCCCGCCAATACCGTGATTCTGCTTCTTCTCGCCTATCCTTGGTCTGTCGGGATTGATCGTTTGCTGCAAAACCTGGATGAACAATCCGTCTACCGGCTGCAGCGACTAAACAATCGTCTCGCCTGAACCGGTTGTATGGAACCCGGAAAGACGGGTTTTATACTACCTTGATCGCGATTCCATCCGCGCCTATTTTCTCCGCCGTATGCGCCTTCTCCTGATCTCGACTGACTTTCCCCCGGATGTTGGAGGTACACAGACCTACAGCTTCGAACTCTCCAGGAGACTCACCACGCGCTTCGAGAAATTTGCCGTTGTCACTCCGTATATGGCCGGTTGTGAGGCGCTCGACCGTACGCTTCCCTTTTCTGTTCACAGGGTCCGAACGAAGCCTGACCTGTTCCCCATACGGGCGCGAAAGATCATCGGGAAATTGGGTAAGGTGGAAGGATTCGACACGGCATTCTGCGTCTCGTGGCAGTCGGCACTCGCTTGTGCGCTGGCCAGGCGTTCAGGTGGTCCGACGCGAATATTTGCCGCCGCTCATGGACGGGAATTACTGCTGAATCCGTTTCGTCGTTTTCCGCTTTTGGGTCGATTTTACGTGCGAATTCGAACGGAAACGGCGATGCGTGGCGTGCATCGGTTTTATGCCGTCAGTCGATATACGCGTGACATCCTCGTATCAAAAGGCGTGGCTGCGTCGAACATCAGCGTCTTGAACAACGGAACGGACCCGTTCCAATTCTATCCGGAAGACGTTACCAGATTGCGCGATAGTCTCGGTCTTTTGGAAAAGAAGGTGATTCTGACGATCAGTCGACTCGTTGGCCGAAAGGGAATTGATACCGTCATCCGAGCGATTCCTCTTGTGCGCGAGAAAGTGCCCGATGCTGTTTATCTGGTTGCTGGAGAAGGCCCGGAAAAGGAAAGACTTGAGGCATTGACACAAAGTGTCGGCGTCGGCGAGTACGTGCAGTTCATCGGTCGCATCGAATATGACGATCTGCGTGCGTACTACAATTGTTGCGACGTCTTCGTTCTCCCCGCACGAGAGTCCATTCCGGATGTGGAAGGATTCGGGATCGTATTTCTTGAAGCCGCTGCGTGCGGGAAACCCGTGGTCGGCGCGAATACCGGCGGAATTCCGGACGCCGTACTTCATGGGAAAACGGGAATACTGGTTCCTCCGGACGACGAGAAAACACTCGCGGATGCGCTGTCCAGGATACTCCTGGATCCGGTGTTGGCGATGCGACTGGGCCGGGCGGGAAAAGATCACGTGGCCGAAGTCGCCAACTGGGATGCCATGGCCGGCAAACTGGCCGATTCCCTCATGAAACAGTGAAGCCGTCATCATGGCGAACGCGATCTTCCTCCAGATGCTCTGCAAATTCGACTGACCCCCCGAAAAAAATTTCTCGAAGGCTGTTACTTTTTGTCGATATCTCGCGACTAACCTTTGTTGACAGGGTCTGTCCGCTCGAAAATGACTGATTATTTATCTGTTGAGGCGATAATTGCCCCGAGAGGAATTTCTTTATTCATTTCACGTTCGATGAGCGAACCAAATTTGCGATGGTCCGTACGGAGGTTCCGGTCAATAAAACTGCATTATAATTGTTAAGCGGAATAAGCTGGAAACGGCTGCCGAATGAATATCTCGACGGATGTAGCCATAAAGACGAACGGAAAGTCGCCGGTCCAGGCACGTAAAAAAGAGCAGCGAATTGCGCTCTTCGCTGGTGCGTATAACCACATCGAAGACGGTGTCTCTTTGACATTGAATAGATTGGTCAAGCACCTTGAAGAAAATGGCGCTTCTGTTCTCGTTTTTGCACCAACAAGCGCTGATCCTCCCATTCAGCACAATGGCACGCTCGTCGCGGTCCCGTCCTTTGTGGCACCCGGCAGACCGGAGTATCGACTCTCATTCGGATTGCCGGCCGAGGCCCGCCGGCGACTGAAGGCATTCCAACCCACGTTATTCCACCTTGCCACACCCGACTTTCTGGGTTACCGCGCGCTGAGATTGGCGAAGAACTGGAATATCCCCGTCGTTGCTTCCTTCCACACGCACTTCAGTTCCTACCTGAAATATTATAACCTTGGAGCGATCGAGACCCCGCTCTGGTCCTGGGGTCGCTGGTTTTATGGGCGCTGCCGGCAGATCTATGTGCCTACCGTATCGATTGCGGACATGCTTCGCAATAGAAAAATAGAATCTGAGATTCGAATCTGGCCCCGCGGTGTGGACTCTACGGTTTTCAATCCCGTAAAACGCTCACCGGGTTGGAGACGAGGACTTGGAATCGAGGACGACGAGATCGTGGTGACATTCATCAGCCGACTGGTCTGGGAAAAAGGGGTAAACGTGTATGCGGACGTTATCGAAGCGCTGACACGCGACGGTATACCGCACCGCAGCATAATCGTCGGCGACGGACCCGCACGCGCTACCCTTGAGCGAAAACTGCCGAACTCGATTTTCCTCGGATACCAGAGAGGAGAAGAAATTGCACGTTCGTATGCCTCCTCGGACATTTTCCTTTTCCCGAGCGAAACGGAAACGTTTGGAAACGTGACGCTTGAGGCGATGGCTTCCGGATTGCCTGCCGTCTGCGCGGACGCCTCCGGGAGCAACTCCCTTGTGCAGAATGAAAAGACAGGTTTCCTGGCGCCCCCCGGGGACTCGGAGGCATTTACCGCCCACGTTAAGAGATTGATTCTGGACGACGATTTGCGCAGTCGACAAAGCAAAGCCGCCTTTGAAGCCTCATCCGCTTATTCGTGGCCGAACATTTTGTCCCGGATCATGACATACTACGACGAGGTGTTGGGCAATCCCGTTTCGTCCAACGGCAGAGCGAATGCCCCGGTGGAAGTTCCAGCCGCTCGCAGTCAACAACCTGTCTCCCTTAGCTATTAAGAAGGTTGCGACTGGCATTCGTATCCCATTCGCTGCCGCTTGAGAATCGACCTCTCGAGAATCTCGGTGGCATGCAGAGAGTCGCCTCTGAACTGCTGGCAACCCTTCAACATAAACCCGGCGTTGTCCTGCACGTTTTGGCGATGAAAAGCACGTGGGCATCGACCCATATTCGAATTGCCCCCTTTCTTTTCACAACCTTTCTTCGGTTGAGAAAGCTGGTAAAGAACGGCGACGTAGACGCCATCCTCTTTTCGTCCATGGTTACCGGCACGCTGACGATTCCCCTGCGACGGATCATGGAGCATCACCGAATTCGAAGCGGGGTCATCGTGCACGGGCTGGATGTGACGACTCCGGTTGGCGTGTACCAGATGGTGATCCGTAAGGTATTTCGCTCCGCAGATGTCATTCTTCCAGTGAGTCGGGCCACGGGCGACGCATGCATTGAAAGGGGCCTCGATCCTGACCGCATTCGTGTCATTCATAACGGTGTGGATACGGAGCGTTTCCCTCAGCCCGGTGCACGTTCGCAGATGCGGGCGGAACTGCTGGCCATGTTCGAGGTCGGTCCAGACATCATGCCGAACAATGCGTTCATCGTGTGCAGCGTCGGCCGACAGGTCAAGAGAAAGGGCTTTGCCTGGTTCATTCGAAACGTCATGCCCTCCCTTCCCGAAAACGTTCATTACTGGCTTGCCGGAGAAGGCCCGGAGCGATCCTTGATAGAACGGGCTGTCAGAGAGGAGATGCTGACCGAACGCGTGCATCTGCTGGGAAAGATCTCCGATGTGCAATTGAAGGCGCTTTATCGCGGAGCTGATCTCTTCGTCATGCCGAACATTCCTGTTTCGGGCGACATGGAAGGCTTTGGAATTGTAATGCTCGAAGCGGGATTGAACGGTCTTCCCTCCGTCGCCGCAGAAATCGAAGGCATTCGTGAAGTGATAAAGGAAGGAGAAAACGGCGTTTTCGTGGCTTCGGGGGACAGGTTGGGGTTTGTCTCGGCCATCAAGCGCTTTCTCGAAGATTCCGACGTGCTTGAGCGCGCACGTGTACGCGCCTTTCGTTATACGAGGAATACTTTCGGATGGGATACGATCGCGGACCAATACGTTAGAGCGTGTTCGCCGTCGTCATAAATATAGTTCCCGCTCATTCTCCATGCCGAACTCAGCAGATTCCATTGTTCGTATTTGCGTCGTCTCGGGAAGCACACGTCCCGGAAATTATACCGGCATGGCCGTCAATTATGTGGCCGAACTATTGTCGGAACGACCAGAAATCTCTGTAGAAAAGGTGTTTCCAGAATCGTTGGATCTTCCTTTTCCCGGAGCCGAGAGCTCGACGGCGGATCAACAGTGGCTTTGTGATCGAATTTTGGAAGCGACCGGCTTGATACTGGCGACGCCTGAGTATCACGGCAGCTTCTCGAGTGTGATGAAACTCATCATTGAAAATCTGGGCTTTCCTTCACTCATGGCTGGAAAACCTGTTGCTCTTCTAGGTGTGGCCGGCGGTTCCATTGGCGCCATAAAATCCCTGGAACAGTTGCGCAGTGTTTGTTCGCACGTCGGAGCGATCGTCTTGCCGGGGCCCGTATCGATTTCAAATGTGCGCAGCATGTTTTCGCCGGGCGGCGAACTTCTCGATGAGCGAACGGGCGAACGACTTCGCCAATTGGTTACTAACATGCTTGATTACATCGACCAGAACATCTGTCCGAGATATACGCTTGAAGCGATGGTTCGTGAAGCGAGCTTCTAAGAATCGAGAACACGTTTTTCTTCGAGCCACTGAATCATGGCGGGAAGGAAGAACAGCGCTGCAATCAGCGTCGATCCGATTCCGGCCACTGCCAACTGGCCGATCGTATTGAGGCCGGGATGAAAACTCAGAAGCAGACCGGCGAATCCGACCATCGTCGTAAGCGATCCCATCGTTACGTGCTCGCCGGTCGTCTTCACGATGTGGCGCAGGGATCCCTTTCCAAGTTCCCGATATCGATGCACGAGATGCACGCCGGCGTCGTTCCCTATGCCTAGAACAGCCGGAAGTACAATGAGATTGTAGAAGTTGAGTCTAAGATCCAGGATCTCCATTAAAAGAAGCATCCACAGGACGCCGACGACAAGCGGTAGAATGGCCAGAAGCGTCCACCGGAGCGATCTGAAATTCAGGAACATCAGCGCGCACACGATGATGAAGGTGGCCAGCACCATCCAGGGGGCTTCTCGCTGCATCAGCTTCAGCATGTCGGCGGCCACCAGGGAGGACGATCCGGCGTGATAAATCGATCCGTCGTCCGTCTCGATTGTTCCCACGTCTTCCGAAAAAGCGATCGAATTTCGACCGTCCGATAATCCGACCGAAGGATAGATGATGACGAAATTCCCGAGCTCTCCCGTCTTCGATGTAAACTGTTTTCGCAGAAATTCGGGGATGTCCTCGAATGCAATCGGCTCTCGGGTGTTTGCTGCCTGGCGCAGCCTCTCCATGTCTGCGGTGGTGTCCGCTTGCAGGAACGGATCAGCCAACTGCTCTCGAATGTCTTCGAGCCGCCACAGACGCTCGGCCCGTGCTTCAGCCGTCATCGGGAATCTGTCCTGGAGAGACTCGATCCGTTCGATTGTGGGAGACGTCGTATCCGTCTCGATGATATAGTTCAATCGGTCTATAATGGCAGGAACCGCATCCGGGTCATCTACCACGATGTACGCAGGATTGCGTCTGCGTCGGTCGTTATAGACGCGGCGCACGACATCTCGCCGGGCATTGTAATCATCGTACGTCGGTTCCAATTCGCCCATTCTGTACTCGAACGAAACCCTGGGAAGGAATACGAGGGCGACGACGATCGCCAGGAAACTTCCCGTCAGGATTATTCGATACCAAGGAAAAACTTTATCGGTACTGCTCTCGGATGGTTCGTCGTTATTCGACGTGAGAGCCAGAAGTCCTGTCCGTTCAAGAAGAGCAATCAGAGCCGGCATAACCACGAGCATTGCAACAAGCGCGAAAACAATGCCTGTACCGGCGATAAATCCAAATTGACTGAAACCCCGAAAATCCGCTACGACCAGAACGTAGAGCGCAGCAGCGGTCGTCAGAGCGCCTACCGTGATCGCCTGTCCCGTGCTCGTAAACGTTACTTCAGCGGCATCGGAAATCGTGAGCCCGCTCGCGCGCTCCTCCGAGTACCGCGCAAAAAAATGTATCCCGTAATCGATCCCGAGTCCAAAAAGCACGAGTCCCAGCGTCGACGTCATCAGATTGAGTTGGGTGTAGGCCAGATACGCGACTCCGAATGTCCACGAAAGGCTCATGAGCAGCGGTATTCCGATCAGGGCTGCCAGAACCGGAATACGAAGCAAAAGCGAAAGGAACACGCCGAGATCGAACGTGCGTCCTGCGCGCGCCCGATAGGACTTGAAAAAGAAATAGAAAACGACCATCAACAGAACGGCCATTGCACCGGTGCCGAACGAACCCAGCACGTCGGAACGAATCGTGGCAACCTCGATCAGTTGTCGGAGCAGGCGACCGGCCGTCGTGATTTTCATTTCCGGGTGATAAGAAGCGGGCCGCAGTGATGCGGTTAGTGAATCCAGGTCGTTATAGGCGTTTTGGATAAATCGAATATCGGACTGTGATCCACTGGGATGGAACCGAAGTACGAGCGTCGTGGAGTCATCCGATATGGGGAATTCCTTGGAGACGATGTCCCTGTAAATCGCCTGAAGCTCCTGACCTACTGAATCGGTCGATGCCGCCGCTTCATCTTCATCGTCCAGATCAAAAAAGAATGGATTGGCATCCAGCGCCGCTTCTTCAATACGATCGTCCAGGAAATCCTGCAGCATATCGAGTTCCGCAGGCGTGCCGAAATAGAGCGCGTTGTTTTCTAGAAACGTAACGTCCTTCTTGTATTCGACCGTGCGAAAGTAGGCTTCTCCCTCCCCGTTCCGGCGAAGCTCAAGCGCAGCAGGAATGAGTACCTCGGCAAAAGCCACGTTGGCTTCAAAAGACGGGCTCACTATGGCAATCGCTGCTTCGCTCTCAGCCCCCACGGTTTCACGCAGCTTCTCCAGCGCCTGCGCACTCGGATAATCCTTGGGAATCAGATTCGCCAGATCCGTATCGATCGTTAAAAGACGGGCCAAATGATAGCCCGCGGCCGATACGATCACGGCCGCGACCAAAACCAAT
>CAZGOS010000080.1:0-12422 GCA_964527795.1 uncultured Rhodothermales bacterium
GGGATATTCATCCTGTCCAGCGGGTGCACGTCCCGGCCTGCAATTTTTTCGATGCAGAGAATTCCTTCATGGCTGGCTTTATGCGCAAGCCAGGGAGGACCTGCCACGTCGCCGATAGCGTAAATTCCCGGCACGTTCGTGCGATTGAACTGATCGACGCTAATTGCGCCGCGATCCGTTTTCAGGCCTGCTTTCTCCAGGCCCATGTCCTCAATGTTACCCGTTACTCCGACGGCTGACAGAACCTGATCGGCGTCAATGATTTCTTCGCCCTTTTTGGTCTTGATGTGAACCTTCAGCGCTTTGCCTTTCGCTTCGACTTTCTCGACGGACGAGCCCGTAAAGATTTTGATGCCCATCTTTTTGAACCGGCGCGCCAATTCCCTGGACACGTCCTTGTCTTCGATCGGTACGATGCGACCCAGCAGTTCAACGAGCGTGACTTCCGTACCCATGTTGTGATAAAAGTATGCGAACTCAACACCGATGGCGCCCGCGCCGCAAATAACCAGGCGTTTGGGCGGGTCTTTCTGAAGCATGGCTTCGGTCGACGTAATGACTTTTTTCCCGTCGATGGGCAATGCGGGCAGTTCTCGCGGACGCGCACCTGTGGCCAATATGATGTGCCTGGCCTTGACGGTTTGAGCTTCTCCGATTGTATTGCCGTGCATATCTGTTGACGGCTCTACGTCGATTGTCCCGTTCCCGGCAAGCGTGGCTTTTCCAAAGATGACTTCAATCTTGTTCTTGTTCATCAGGAAATGCACGCCTTTGTTCATCTTGTCGGCAACACCGCGACTGCGATCGATGATCTTGCCAAAATCGGCGGCAACTTCACCTTTTACGGTCAATCCGTATGTGTCAAAATGGCGGGCGTTTTCCATCATTTCAGCGCTCTTCAGGAGCGCCTTCGTGGGAATACAGCCGATGTTCAGACACACTCCGCCGAGTTTATTTTTCTCGACGACAGCCGTTTTGAATCCAAGCTGCGTTGCTCGAATCGCCGTTTCGTATCCGCCGGGACCGGTTCCGACGACAATTACATCATATTCGGGAGTTGCCATCTTCTATGGGCTGTTATGCACGTGAACGGAAGCATGCGAAAATACATGTCTCCATGGGTGAGTGCCATACAAAGGCGATGAAAAGGTGCTCGGAGCGCTTCTGATCTACCGCCCACCGGGTTTGCGCGCAAATCGATCTTCTACGTCCTGGATTTTTCGGACTCGCCGGTCATGACGGCCGCCCTCGTACCGGGTTTCCAGGAAAGTTCTGACGACGCGCCTGCAGACTTCAATTCCCAGCGTACGACTCCCCAGCGTGAGCACATTGGCATTGTTGTGGGCGCGAGCATTCCAGGCTGTGAACTCATTGTACGAACAGGAGGCACGGATGCCAGGAATCTTGTTGCACACGATAGAGGATCCGATTCCGGCTCCGTCGATCATGATTCCGACACCGGCGCGGCCTTCGGCTACCATCTTCCCGACGGCATAGGCGTAGTCCGGGTAGTCGCAGCTTCTCGTAGAATCGGTACCGACATCGATGACCTTCCATCCCAGTTCGGAAAGAAATGGAACAAGCACCTCTTTGTATTCGAATCCGCCGTGATCACTCCCAATGGAAACAACGCGCGCCACGGCAGCCGGCGTTTCTCCTGCAGGCTGGCCGGAGGTTTCGCCGAACAGCACGGTGATACCGCGTTCACGCGCCGTATCACGTGCGAGCGGAGTTAGAATGGCATCTCTGGGTACGGTTACGGACGTTTCCCCGCCCGTTGCTGCGTCCAGGATGAATGCTTCGTTTATAAGCTTTTTCCCGGCCATAAATCGAAGCTACGACCGCGTATCAGGCGATGCAAGCAAACCGGAGCGGGGCCTTACGGATGACATCAGTCGATTGGCAAGCGTCCAGGGCTGTGTCGTCAGCACGGGTGTGAGCAGCGGGTTCGCAGTGTCTTTCGAGAATCGACACGAAGAAGCGAGGGAAATTTCCAGTTCAATTCCGGATCCAGATTTCCGGATCGACCGCTTTCCCGTCTTCAAACACACCGAAGAAGATCGCACGGCCCCTGGGTTCGGCGTCGGTACCGGCGCGACCTATGATCTGGCCGGGAGTTACGGTGTCGCCCGCAGAAACATAGAAGAGAGACAGATTGCCGTAGAACGTCAGGTAGTTGCCGTGTTCGATGAGAATGAATCGACCATACTCCGGCATTACGTCGATGGCGCTCACCTTACCTTCTGATACCGCTGTGACCTCAGCCGATGCTTCGGTTTCGATCAGGACGTGAAGGTTGTTGGTGCGTGTACCGTGCTCCGGACTGATGACTTCTCCGAATGGTTCCTTGATTGTGCCGACGGCCGGGCCACGCATACCTCCTTTACGAGCGCGAAAGGCCACGGCGTCGGCGTTGCTGAGCGCTTCGGACGCTTCCGCTTTCGACATTTTACTGTCCGCGATCAGGACGCGGATGCGCGCACTGAGCTGATCAGCCGACGAACGTTTCTCGGCGAGTGATTGCGTAAGGTCGACACGCCGGCTGCGCACCCGGTCGACTTCGACTTCGCGGTTGCGTTTGAGCCTGGTCAATTGCTTTTGTTCGTCCTCCGTATCCTGGAGAAGAACCTTGTTGCGGACGAGCATGCGCTGAAGCTGCGTGCGGCGCTGCTTGAGCAGCTCGGCTGTAGCGCTGATATTCTCCAGACGCGACTTTCGTGTATTGCTGAACCGGTTCAGGTACTGGACCCGAACGAGCATCTCGTTGATGGAGGACGCCGAGAGAATGAGTGCAATGTCGTGCAGACGACCATACCGGTACGCATTCGTCGCGCGGCGCCGGTAGTCTTCTTTCAATCGATCGAGTTCTTCCTCCATATTCGCGATGGACCCAAATACTGAATCACGCTCAACGCTCATACTGCTCAGCCGCTTGCGATAAGTGCCGACGAGTTCCTCTCTCATGCCGATCTGACGATTGAGAGAATTGATCTTATTTAGAGAGGCCTCCTCGGTTCTCGCCGTGGCTGAAAGTTTTGCTTCCTCGGAGCGAATTTCGTTTCGGAGATCCGCGAGTCGGGATTCAGTGTCGACGCGGTCCGAAGAGGTCTGGCCCCGGCTCTGCCGAGGTCCGGCGGCCAGAATTAAACAAGCGGAAAGAAGGGGGAAAAGACGACGCCGCGCGGTTGAAATCCTGTTCATCATTCTCGTATCAAGATGCGCCGCGTGTCGCTCTTGAGGCCGAGATCGAAAGAAAGTCGCCCTGGTCCGGTTTCGAGCTTTCGAAGTACCATGCTAAGGCGAGTATCCTCGGCCGGCCGTGAAATAATCAGGCGTAGCGGCAGAACTTGCTGGTTTATGGTCCTGAAATCAGTATACCAGCGCTGTTCAAGAACCGTGCCTGCTGAATTTTTGTGTTCAACATGTACGACCCGCCAGAGAGTCGGATCAACATCGATTCGGAGGGTTGAATCGGGTGAAGTCAGGTGATATCTGAGAGCATCAGAGGAGAGCTGCCATGGAATCGACGGGTCCGGAGTTATAAAATTCAGTGCGTCGTCGATGAGGTTTGTACCGAAAATGGCTCCCGGAAGCGCATTTGTGATGGCATCTCGCGTGCCCACGACTACTTCCTCGTGTATGCGGTCATAAACCCACCCGCTGTCCTGCGTAATGAGCACGCGCACGCCTTCGATTCCGAACGGGAATCGGACCCGTATTAACAGTGAGTCGTCCCTTCGAAACGCGATTCTCGTTGAAAAGCGACCATTTTCGTCGGGAGAGGAGAGTGCAACGGTCGTTTCCGCATAGATTTCGTCGAAGACTTCCGGTGTAGCGGGTAGACGCGAAAGTATTTCAGAAACGCTGTGATTCGGAAAATTATCTGGGAAATCGGTTTCGAGAGAGGTGAACGGTGATGTCGATCTACAGGCGGACAACTGTAGAATCAGTGCGATGAGTGCTGTTCCACATGGGCTGAAGGACCTCATTCGACCTGCGGTTAGAATGATTGAAGTAGTAATTGCAAAAATATTACGTCGGATTCCACTGGGGCAGGCCCTCCGGATCAACTCGAAATTCAAAAGTATGTGGTCAAAAAATTGATTTACCGGAGGATTTCACGAGTCTGGATACGGGAAAAATGCACCGAAACGGGCTCGTGCAGGGAAGATTTTTCCGCATTATGAACACCGCTATAAACGCCCGTCTGGACGCCATTCTGGACGCCATTCTGAATCACAATGCAATGGCCGCTACAGAGCTTCAATTCGGCTCAGGAGGTTCTGCAAACGCTCTTGCTGTTCTTCAGTCATATCCTGCTCCTGAAGCTTTCGAATCAGCGAAACGGCTTCTTCGACGTCAGACGCAGCGACCAGAGCGTGCGCCCTGGCAATCAAGATCGGGACGTAACCGGGGAACAACGCAAGTGCGCTTTCAGCCATCTCAAGCGCCGGCTCCACGCCTCCGCCTGCCACAAACGCTTCAATGCCGGCAGACCAATCGTCGAGTCTTCGGGGGGCCACATTGACTAAATTACGATATAATTCAGCCGCCTCCAGATAGCGTTCGGTATCTACAAACTTTCCAGCGAGAGTCGACATCAAATCGACATTCGTTGGCTGTTCTTCCAGAAGAGCCTGCAGGTTTTCTATAGATGCTTCGCCGAGATCCGGGTTCGGCCGGTGGCTGTTCCGGGTCCGGCCGGCATCCGGCGGCCGTATACCCTGTGACCATTCAAAACGGGCACGCACTTCGGCTGCTTCATCGCTTGATCCAAGCTTCCTTAAAACATCGATGAGTGCCTCGGTAGCCTGCTGATGGTCCGAGGCTTGTGCGAGAACATCCTTAAATATTCCGGCCGCCTCGACGAGGGCGCCGCGTCGAACGAACGAGGAGCCGAGCCGCATTCGGTGGGCCAGATCAGTTGGATCCAACTCTATGAGGGAACGAAGCGTGTTTTCGAAGTCATCTGTACGGCCCAGCCGTTCCAACAAACCTGATTGCTCGACCAGTATGGGCAGGGAAGCCCCCAGCGTTTCCAGGGCTGCTTCAGACGCTGCAAGCGCCTCATCGAGGCGTTCCAATCGTTTCAGTAACCGAATCAGATCGAGGTGAACGGCCGCATCGTCAGGGCTCAGTGCCAGAATTTTATGGTAGGCTGCGAGCACCGCTCGGGCATCACCCGACGCGGTATTGAGCTCGGCTGAAAGGCGCCAGAGTTCCACATTATCTGGTGTATATGTAAGTGCGCGCCGTAAATAGAACTGTGCAGACCCGTAGTCGGAAAGCGCCATCCGGGCACGGCAGATCGATGCGAGTAAGGCCGGATCATTCGGTTTTATTTTCAGGCCTTCCTCAAAAATCGTAGTCGCCCCCTCAAAATCCTCGATATACATCCGGGTGAGCCCTCGAACCAGAAGACGCTGTACACGCATGTCTGTCGCAATGCCCTGGTGATTCTGGGCACGCGACAGCTTCGTCGGAGAAAGAACCAGAAGAAGCATCAATAAGCCTGACCGGGCGGTATGGACCGTTCGGAGGAGTCTTTTGGCGCACGAATTTCGGGCGTGATATTTCATGATTGTCTCGAAACGACCCCTGCTGGAACAGGTTTCTGATCATTGTGCATTCCGCGCTGCAAGTTGACTATTTGCACGGGTCTTTTTACTGTTTGCTGGTTTCGCGCTGAATTGCGATTTCCCGGCTCTATTTTCCGGCGTACCCCCGAAGCCGTAACGACGACTGCTGACCACGACTGAATACGGACCTCCATGGGAGAGCATGACGTACGACAGAAACAGGATCCTCGCGCTATGCGTCGATTCACGCGCCAGATCATCAATGATGTCCGGGCGCTCGAGCACATGCTGGACGAACGCATGTTCGAGACGGGTATCCGAAGAATTGGCGCTGAACAGGAGCTGTTTCTGGTTGACGAGCGCTGGCAGCCCGCACCCCTCGCCGAGCAGATTCTTGAACGGAATACGGATCCGCGGCTGGTCAGCGAGCTCACCCGGTTCAATCTGGAATTCAATCTGGAGCCCCATGTTTTTCACGGCGACTGTCTTTCTCGCCTCCAGAGCCAGATCGAAGAAGTTCTTACGTACGTTCGTGGGCTTGCCGACGAGGAGAATGCGCGGATAGTCATGGCGGGCATACTGCCGACCATCCACGAGTATGATCTGCGCCTGGAGAACATGGCGCCGCAACCCCGCTACTTTGCGCTTAATGACGCCATCATGGAGTTGCAGGGGGGCACGGCTCAATATCAGATCAGGGGCGTCGACGAACTCTTCTTCCAGCACGAAAACATCATGGTGGAAGGCTGCAATACAAGTTTCCAGACCCATTTTCAGGTAACCCCGGACGAGTTTGCCCACTACTACAATATTGCGCAGTTGATCGCGGCGCCGGTCCTTGCGTCGGCTACGAATTCGCCCATCTTATTCGGCAAGCGGCTGTGGCGTGAAACCCGGATCGCGCTGTTCCAACAGGCGGTCGATACGCGAAGCAGCAATCTGTACCTGCGAGAGACCAGCCCGCGTGTGCATTATGGAACCGCCTGGGTCGAGTCTTCCGTTCCCGAACTTTACAAGGAAGACATCGCTCGCTTCCGCGTGCTGATAAGTGGCGACTTTAACGATTCATTCGATGTGCTCAGAGCCGGGAGTGTACCTGAACTGAGTGCTCTGGCGCTACACAACGGCACCGTATATCGTTGGAACAGAGCATGTTACGGCATCACGGACGGCAAACCCCATCTTCGCATCGAAAATCGAATTTTACCCGGTGGTCCCAGCGTTGTTGATGAGGTTGCGAATGCCGCCTTCTGGTTCGGCCTCGTCGTAGGGCTCGCGCACAGGTACGATGATATCAGACGGCTGCTTACGTTTGATGCTGCGAAAAGCAATTTCATTCAGGTGGCACGTCAGGGCATGGCATCGGAGATCCGTTGGATCGACGGGAAGAGCTGGCCTACCGGACAACTTATCCAGGAACAGCTACTGGCAATATCCCGCGAAGGGCTCGAACGATCGGAAATCGAAGGTGCTGACATCGATAAGTATCTGGAGCTTATTAATGAACGTATCAGCTCACGCCAGACCGGTTCGCAGTGGCAGCTCGATTCTCTTGCCATGATGAAAGCCGAAGGCGGTACACGGGCCGAACGTCTTGATACGCTCGTTTACAATATGTTGCAGAACCAACTCGAAGGTAAACCAGGGCATGAGTGGGAGATCGCCCATACGGTTGATAAGGTGTTGTCGCGCATACCGTCGAAACGGGTGGAGCATTTTATGTCTACGGACCTGTTCACGGTTCACGAAGATGAGTTGATCGACTTCGTCGCTGTGCTCATGGACTGGTGCCGGATTCGGCACGTACTCGTAGAGGATCGGCAGCACCGTCTGGTAGGTCTGGTGAATCATCGAATGATTCTTCGATTCATGGCGGCTCAGAGAGCGGTGCAGAAAGCGGTGCAGAAACCGGCCGGTGAAGAAACGGATCGGCCGGTGAAAGACATCATGATTCGCGATCCCATATCTATCCCACCTGAAACGCCAACGAAAGAGGCGATCCGGATAATGAGAGATCACGGAGTCGGAGCGCTCCCGGTTGTCCGCGAAAACCAACTGGTTGGCATCGTAACAGAATCGGATTTTGGCAGAATTGCTGCCCGACTTATCGACGATTCGCTCAAGGAAGACTGATTGAACGTCTCGTTCTCTCTAATAATCGACTAAATGGAAAAGGACATGCAGTGGATCAAAACATTCTCCTTCCTGGCCATTGTTTTTTTCGTCAGTGTGGTTCCCGCACTCGGTCAGAAAACGGCGGTTCTTGCCGGACATCTTATCGACCCCGAGGCCGGAACAGCTACTGCCAACCAGATTATTCTGGTTGAGCATAATGCAAAGAGCGGCAAGAGCACGATTCTGGAAATCGGTTCCAATGTGGACATTCCGGGTGACGCCGAGGTGATTGATCTTTCGGACGAGTACGTTCTTCCCGGCCTCGTGGATGCTCACGATCATCTCGGAATTACGTACAAGGAAGATCCTGAGAGTTGGAATTATTACTTCACGGTCATCATGGATTCAACACCTCTTCGGGCGATCCAGTCTTTCTCGACGGGTTTTCAGAAGCTCGCCTCGGGCTTCACGGTCGTACGAGATCTCGGAAATAACGGTCTGTATGCGGATACGGCTCTTCGGCAGGCTATCGAAATGGGATGGGTTCCGGGTCCGACGATGATAAACTCGGGCATCATCATCGGCGGTTTTGGTGGCCAGTTCCATGAAATCCCCGAACGAGAGGACACCGTGTATCCCGAATATCTGAACGCCGACACGGATGATGAGATCGTGAAAGCCGTTCGCCGCAATATCCATTACGGGGCAAAAGTGATCAAAGTCTGCGTGGACTGTCAGGCCTATCCATATACGGTTGAGCAACTGAGGCTCTTTGTGAGTGAGGCGGCCAATGCCGGCCAGAAAGTATCCGGCCACGTGCAGACGCGCGAAGGTGCTCGCAGGGCGATTGAGGCCGGACTGTGGTCGATTGACCACGACGGCGCACTCGATCCGGAACTGCACGAAATGATGGTCGAAAAAGGCGTTTGGCGGGTTGGCACAGAAACGCCACTGGCCGATTGGGCGCGTACGAGCGAGAGCCGTTGGCAGCGTCGTGTCGCGATGCTCAAGGATGCCTACGACAAAGGAGTCAAACTGGCATTCTCTACCGATGCCGACTACTTCATCCCGGGAATGAATCGCGGTGAGCTGACGATCGAATTTCTTGAAACATGGAAGGCGGCCGGTATCCCCGACGCCGACATTCTGAAAATCATGACGAGCAACGGGTTCGAGATCAGTGAACTTGAGAACGAACGCGGAGCCATCAAAGTCGGCCTCGCAGCGGACATGATTGCGACAGCCGACAATCCGCTCGATGACATCGATGCGCTTCGTGATGTCCGCTTCGTCATGAAAGACGGAAAGGTGTTCAAGAAGGACGGCGTCGTATCGTCGCTCGGGTTCTTCCACAACGGGCCGGCGTATGGTTGGAGGGTGCGTTGACCGGCCGGACGGTCGCCGCGCTCAGAAGGTAGCGGCCACGCCTCCGAGAAGAATAACCCCTTCGCCTACGCGCTCACCGCGGGTGTAGGCGTTGACTTCGGCTCCCAGGGCTATGGTAAGGTCCAGTACCAGCGATCCGCCGCCGGGAAGCAGGCGATAGCCGAGCTGTGCGGTTGGTTGAACGACGAGTATCTGCGTATTGCCTTCGCGAAGCAGTACCGGAGCCATGCAGCGAAGGTCTCCACACGGATCGAAGACGTCTCTCCAATCGATGTTCAGGTACCAGAGGTCCAATTTTGCACCGAAGAACAGCGACTGCGGCTCCGGCCTGAAAAAACCGATAATGTCTGCTCCGATTCCAAATCCACCGCCCTCTTCATGGTCCATGCGGCCAAAATCCTGTCTTCGAGCTCGGTTATATCCAAAGAAGAGATGGATTTCTGAGCGGGGTCCATTCTGAACGGCAGCTCGGGCCTGTAGAATCTGACCGGCCGGATAGATCTGGACGGAAACACCGGGTGATACCTGGGCACCCGCCTCAACGGCGAAGACAAACAGAAGCACGCTCACCAGTATCATTCTCATAAGAAAACGCCGGATCAGACCAACAAAAACTCCGTACATACTATTCAATTTCGAGTTCCGTTAAAGGCCTTGTGAGCTACCTGAATCTACGACCGGTCTTCGCCTCGTCCTGGTATTGCGCGTGCGCCGCGTTCATGTTATTGCGGCGCCTGCACTCGACTTGTGAGTCTGTGCTGCGTAGATTCCGCCTCCCTTCTGCACAATCAATGCGTTTTCTGCTCCTATGCCCCGATCCTTTGCACTCTTTCTCGCATCTATTGTATTTGTGTTGTGGTTCCAGGCTGATTCTGCCGCCCGGCAGGCTACGGGGCCGTCGTCGCTCGCCCGGCAGTATCGGGCCGATGCCGACCGTTTGATCGATGCCGCGCTGGCCGACAGTTTCGCCTACGAGCGCCTGGCCTATTTAACGGACACGTTCGGTCCCAGGTTGAGCGGATCTCGAGCGCTCGAAGATGCGCTTGACTGGATGCTCGACGAAATGCAGCGGGATGGACTCGAAAACGTGCACGGTGAATCCGTAATGGTACCGCACTGGGTGCGAGGAGAGGAAACGCTCACCATGATCGAACCCCGCATCGCAAACCTGCAGATACTGGGTCTCGGTGGTACGATCGGTACACCGTCAATTGGAATTACGGCCGAAGTTCTCGTTGTGAAATCGTACGATGAACTCTCAGCTCGATCCGACGAGGCGAAGGGGAAAATCGTGCTCTTCAACAACGGCCGCTGGAAAGGCTACGACACAACGTACAGGCGCGCGGGCGCCGTTCGAGCGGCGCAGGTCGGCGCCGTCGCAAGTCTGATTCGTTCCGTTGGCCCGGCATCCCTTTACACGCCGCATACGGGTGCCTCCCGCTACGACGAGAGTGTGCACCGAATTCCACACGCCGCGGTAACAACCGAAGACGCGTCGATGATGCAGCGCATGCAGGACAGGGGGCAAAAGATCGTCGTGCGACTGAACATGGACGACGTAACGCTACCGGATTCACCGTCCAGGAACGTCGTCGCTGAAATCGTCGGCTCGGAATTCCCGGACGAGGTCATCGTTATGGGAGGTCACATCGATTCCTGGGACGTTGGGCAGGGTGCGATGGACGATGCCGGCGGAGTGGTTGCGGCGTGGGAAGCCGTGCGGCTCATGAAGGAGCTGGGCATGCGGCCGAAGCGAACGGTGCGCGTTGTTGCATGGACGAATGAAGAGAACGGTGGTCGAGGTGCGAACGGTTACCGGGACGCCCACATCGAAGAAATTGATAACTTTGTACTCGGCATTGAATCGGACGCCGGCGTCTTTAAACCTTCCGGGTTTGGATTTACGGGCTCTGATGCCGCTTTCGATCTAATAACAGAAATCGGTAGCCTTCTGGATCGCATCGAATCCGGTCAGATCAAGAGAGGAGGAGGAGGCGCCGATATCGGACCGCTCATGCGCGAAGGCATGCCCGGAATGGGCCTCCGGGTGGAAAGCTCAAAGTATTTCTGGTACCACCATACGAACGCTGATACCATGGACAAGCTCGATCCCCATGAAATGGGCCTGTGCGTGGCGACGATGGCGGTCATGGCCTACGTCGTCGCGGATATGGACGAGCGCTTGCCGAGGTAGGGAGTCAACTGCCACCTATTAAACGAACACCGTTCCTCGATCTGATTTGCATCCGTATATCCTGGGAATATCAGCTTTTTATCACGACTCGGCCGCCTGCCTGTTGCGCGGGGGCGAGATCGTTGCTGCTGCGCAGGAAGAACGGTTTTCCCGGAAAAAGCACGACCATCGATTTCCGGTCAATGCGGTGCAATACTGCCTGCGCGAGGCGGGCATAACGGCGGACGATGTCTTCCGCCTTGCCTTTTACGACAAACCCTGGCTGAAATTCGAGCGCCTGCTCGAGACGTATCTGACGTTCGCTCCTTTCGGTATTCGCTCTTTTCTCAAATCAATGCCGCTCTGGCTGAAAGAGAAGCTCTGGATGGGAGAAACGATCAAGAACGAGATGGAATACGGCGGCGACCTGATCTTTCCGGAGCATCATCAGTCGCATGCGGCCTCGGCGTTCTATCCTTCTCCGTTCCAGCGAGCCGCCATATTGACCATCGACGGAGTCGGGGAGTGGGCGACGGCATCATGGGGCACCGGAGATGGAAACGCGGTGGATCTGCAATACGAATTACACTTTCCACACAGTCTCGGGCTATTGTACTCAGCCTTCACGTACTACACGGGTTTCAAAGTCAACTCCGGTGAGTACAAGGTGATGGGCCTGGCGCCCTATGGCGAACCGGTCTACGTGCAGAAAATCCTCGACGAGCTGATGGATCTGCGCGAGGACGGTTCATTTCGGTTGAATATGAAGTATTTCAACTACTGCAAGGGCCTTACGATGACCTCTTCCGCTTTCCACGAGCTTTTCGGAGGTCCGCCGAGATTGCCGGAGTCGCCGATTTCAAAGCGGGATATGGATCTGGCCCGCTCCGTCCAGGAGGTAACCGAAGAAGTGATGTTGCGCATGGCCCGCCATGTTCGCAAAGAATCCGGCGAGAAAAATCTCTGCCTGGCCGGGGGGGTTGCATTGAATTGTGTGGGAAATGGCAGAATCCTGCGGGCTGACATTTTCGACAATATATGGATTCAACCGGCGGCGGGTGATGCCGGCGGTGCATTGGGTGCTGCCTTATTTGTATGGCACCAGGTGCTGGACAAACCGCGGCAGGCCCTGGCCCAAAAGGACAGCCAGCGCGGGTCTTATCTTGGGC
>CAZGOS010000081.1:0-5520 GCA_964527795.1 uncultured Rhodothermales bacterium
GATGAAGGTGGTGGAACCATTCCATTCAACTTCGTCCTCATAATCGCCTTCATTCTGTACTCTATCGTTTCCAGTGTTCGGCGCGGAGGCGGACGCGGCGGGAAACGTCACCACAGCAGCAGCGGTATTCTTCCGATCATTCTTTGGAGCGCCCTTGGAGGCGGCCATAGCCGTGGATTCGGGGGTGGAGGCTTTGGTGGCGGCGGATTCGGCGGATTCGGCGGCGGCGGTGGAAGTTTTGGCGGTGGCGGAGCAGGCGGAAGTTGGTAAGAACGCGTTCTGAGAAGGATCGATGGAAAGACTCGTACAATTGTTGGCCTTTCATGAGGAAGATCCCGACGATTCGTTTGTACGATTCGCACTCGCCGCGGAGTACGCAAAGCACGCACGTCATGACGAAGCAAAACGCGTCTTTGAGGAGCTCGTTGAAAAGGACCCTGCATACGTAGGCACCTATTATCATCTGGGCAAGCTGTACGAACGGTTGGGTGATGCGGAATCGGCCGTAGAGATTTACCGTAAGGGAATTCAGGTGTCGACGGCCGCGTCAGATCAGCATTCCAGGGCCGAATTACAATCCGCTCTCCTTGAAGCTGAGGGCATTGGTTTCGATTAACTGATCATAGCTGGACTTTCGATCACACTTTTCCAAGAATCCGAAGGGAGATTTCCGATCTGATGATTAAGCGGTTCGTAGAGTTTTACGCGCTCGGTGTGATGGTTGCCGTAACCGGTGGAATATCGCTCGCGTACGCCCAGACGGATACTACAGACACCGTGGTTTACGTTATTCAAGAAGGAGATACGCTGTATGAGCTGGCGGCCAGGCTCGGAATGCACACCGATTCGCTGGCGGTACTGAATCGAATCGAGGGTGGCTATCTGACTGCCGGTGAAGAGCTTCGCATTCCTGCGATTAAAACGTCTCGGTCTTACCGCGTTCGCCCGGGCGATACGCTTTTTGAGCTTTCTCGTCGGTTTTCCGTGTCGGTGGAAGAAATTCGCCGTGCCAACGATATGTCGAATTCGAATTTACAGGCTGATCGTACGATCGTAATTCCGGGGCAAGGGGTTCGCGAAAGAGGGTCTTTCGACGTCCTGAAATCTGATTCTTTCACAAAAGGTATCGCCCTCATGTATCCCGAAGCGTTCACGGGCCGTATGATGGCATCCGGACAACGATATGACCCTGGGCGGTACTGCATAAGTCACCCGAGTATTGCAATTGGTAGTATTGTACTCGTGCGCACACTGGATTCAGGAGCAGAAACGTTTGCCGAAGTAACGGAAAGAAGTTTCAACCGCTCACCGCTGATAATAGATGTCTCCCAGGCGGTGGCTGAACAACTATCACTCGATGGCGAGGCAGGTGCGACTGTTGAGATACGGATTATAGATGGAACAGATTGAGAAAATTTATTCTTCAGGGGGCAACGGGGCCGAAGCGCAGCGTGCCGGCGGATACTTCGATCTTACACGCACGGCTACGTACGGGTTTTTGGCGGCGCTTCCCCTCTTTATTCTCTACGAAGTCCTGATCCTCGTCGTCAATGAGGGAGAGATTGCCCAGATACGAGTCGGCGCTGACGTTTGGATCAAACAGGCACTTGGGGCAATCGGAGGATCTGGACTGTTTTCCGTCGGAATCGTCGTCCTGGCTACAGGATTGCTGGTGTTTCTCGCGGAAAGGAAGAAAAAGCTCCCGGTGTACCCGGAGTATTTCGCGGGCATGCTCGCTGAGAGTTTCCTTTACGCCATCGTAGTCGCCATACTCGTCTCGAATGTGGTCGGACTTATTTTTTCGGCGGCGCTTACGGAAACGACCGGATTCGCCGGCGAAGTGGCCGAAATCGGAACGGCAAAAAAACTGGTGCTCTCCATCGGGGCAGGCCTGTACGAGGAACTCGTCTTTCGCGTGGTGCTCGTAGGTGGATTGTTCTGGACGTTTCGGCACGTCTTCGGTGGGAAAACGAGTGCCTATTTATTCGCCGCAGTCATTGGAGCTCTCTTGTTCAGTGCTGTGCATTATATAGGTGAGCTCGGCGATACCTTTGAAATAACATCGTTTGCATTTCGGTTTCTATTCGGGTTGGCTCTAAATGCCATTTTCCTCGTCCGAGGTTTTGGCGTCGCCGCCTGGACGCACGCGCTGTACGACGTGCTGATTGTGACACAATTGCTGGGTTGATCTCGTAAGGAAGTCACCGAGCACGCACATCCGTCGGTAGCGGAACCATGATAATTCAACACGAGACGAGGACTGAGAAGTGAAATCTTCTTTGAGATTGGGCGCGGTGAGTGGAATAGGGATCTTTGCACACTGGACCTTTTTGCTCATGTTGGCAGGCCTATTTGTTTACTACCTGTACCAGGGCCTGTCAGTCGTTGCTGCACTCTCCGGTGTCGCACTCATCATGTCGGTATTTGCATGTATTGTGCTTCACGAACTGGGTCATGCGTTCATGGCTCGGCGCTTCAACATTCCAACTCTCGATATCACAATGTACCCGATCGGTGGTGTGGCCAGGCTGAAGCGAATGCCGGAAAAGCCCAGGGAAGAGTTTCTGATTGCGATCGCCGGGCCGGCAGTAAACCTGGTCATCGCGGCCGTGCTTTATCTGGTCGACGGTATGTCTGGTTCATCCGTCTCGCTCTTTGAGGCCATGACAACGCAGGCCAACATTCTCGGCCTGTTGATGTGGATAAATGTCGGTCTTGTTGTTTTTAATATGATTCCGGCGTTTCCGATGGATGGCGGACGCGTACTCAGAGCGGGCCTGGCCACCCGGCTGGACTACAGAAACGCCACTCATATCGCTTCCTTGATCGGACAGGTTCTGGCGGTAGGCTTTGGCATCTACGGGCTCTTCGCCGGTCTCTGGTCGCTGCCGTTCATCGCGCTCTTCATCTTCATGGCTGCGAGACAGGAAGTGCAGTATGTTATGGAGAAAAGTTAGGGCGGAACGAATCGATTCGATTGAGGGTTTCGGCTTCCCGCGAATTTCTGATCGGTAAACGGATGGACAGCTATTACTTCGTCATCGTTATAACGTTTGTAGGATTCTTTGCCCTTGCGGCAGCGTTGCTCGTTCCGATATATCGATTTCTGAAGAAGGAGGAGCAAACGGCAGAATTGTGGACCGAAGAGTCCATGGTAGAGGCGCAGACGGATGCAACGACCGTCGCAAATGAGAAGTCGTCTCCGCACACCAAGTCCCCCGTTGCCTAATAGGCGTCCTCCGCAGCCGGTCCGCCGCTGTTTTCCGTGGTTGAATCTTTGGTCTGCGTTGTGTCGCGCAGGGTAACGGCGTGTCTGATGCCGTGGAGCGTCTTTTCTCCAATTCCCTGCACCATCAAGAGATCAGACACATCCATGAACTTGCCGAGTCGCTCCCTGAGCCGAATAATTCGGCCGGCGATAGCGGGGCCGATGCGAGGAAGTTGTTCCAACTGGGTGCGAGTGGCAGTATTGAGGTTAATCGCATCAGAATCGGGTGATTCTTGAGCATCGAGATTCATTTCCTGTCGCGGATCGAAGAGAGCGCGATCGAAGCTGTCCGCACGTGCGGTCAGGCGATTGAATTCCGCATCCAGTTCTGCGTAATACGCGTCGTCGAACAGGATCGGAGATTTGGGAATATAACGAACGGCCGCTCCGACGAGCAGTAATAAACTGAGTAGAAGACATGCGCGGCACTCTTTCTCCGTGAGACCGACAACCTCCTGCACCCGGAATATGCATTTACGCCACATGCGGGAATTCAACTGAAGCTCATGAGTCATTGCGCTTGACACACGAGGCGGGTAACGCGTAACCTCAGCTATCCGTTTGTGCAGTCACAGATTTTCGATCGAAACCGATATCCACGGTGTTAAGAGAATGCCCGACAAGCCAGGCATCATACGCACGGACGCTGTTGTACTTCGCTCCATGGAATATGGCGAGACAAGTCGCATCAATACGCTGTTTACACTGGAACAAGGGAAGATGGCCGTGATCGCCAGGGGAGCCCGTTCGAGCCGGAGTCGATTCGGATCTACGCTTGATCCAATGGCCCATATCGAGGCCATTATCTACATCAAACCGACGAGAGAACTTCAGACGATCACCGACGCCAGTCACGTGCGTGCATATCCGGGCATCCGGGAATATCTCGATCGCATCGAAATCGGTCTCAAAGCGCTCGAACTGACCAATGCGCTATTGCCGGATGGTCTGGAAAACAGAGAATTATTTTCCCTTCTGGTCGAGGTACTCTCTACGCTGAATGAGCCTTATGACCGCGTTCGAAATCTGTCTCCGTTCTTTCAACTCCGACTGGCATCCATTCTGGGATTCTCGCCGTCGTTCGAAAAGCGGGAAGTGGAAGAGCTGACCGACGCGGGTGGGATATTGGAGATGCAATCGGGTGCCATTTTCTCCTCAACCGGTTCCCATGTCGGCGAGCGAACGGCCTCTCGATCCTCGCTTCGTGCCTTCGCCATCTTCGCTCGGGCTCCCATTCATAAGGTTTTGCAGCTTGCGCTTCGACCAGAAACGGAGTCGGAAGTCGCAGATATGATTACGTCTTACATGCGCTATCATTTCGAGGACTCCTACCCTGATAGGACCGCGCGTGTATTTGCGCAACTCGAGCTCGGTTAATCCGGCTCGCCCGGTTGCATGTACGGCCGGCAATGCGTACGTTATTCATATATGTAACATATGAGTATTTGGGCAATATTACCATGCCGCGTCGACATCTTACTTCCAAGCAGCAATCATTTCTGGACTACATACGTGGCTATGTTTCCAATCAGGGCGTGTGGCCGACATACCGGGAGATAAGTGACCATTTTGACTTCAGATCTCCGAATAGCGTCACCCAGAATCTCCAGGCGCTCCATAAAAAGGGTTGCCTTTTGAGGGACGAAGAAGGTTATCACTTCAGTGATGAAGACGACGGACAGGTGATGTCGGGTATTCCCATAAAGGGAATGATCACGGCAGGTAGGCTGCAGGAGGCCGTCGAGGAAAACCTGGGTACCATCACGCTCGCGACTCTTTTTCCCCAACTTGAGCGCATATTTGCCATCCGTGTGGCCGGAAATTCCATGAAAGGCGAAGATATTCACGACGGCGACTACGTCCTTCTGATGGACGACGATATTCCGAATGGTGGAATCGGGGCTATTCTGTACGACGGTGAAACTACGCTGAAGAGGGTCTATTATGACGAATACGGGTTGCGCCTGGAGCCGGCCAACGATGAGTATTCGGAAATTCATATCCGACCCGATGTGTTTGAGGAAGTGCGCGTTCTCGGCAGGTATGTAGGACACGTCAATGCACGTGGCATATTCAAGCGCGCAGGTAACGGGGTGTCGGTCTGATGTCGCACCCGATCGCACACGGATCGGGCTCGTACTGCGATCACTATCCAGCGCCTGAGCGACCCCCCGGGCAGAACCATCCTCTTCAAAAAGGGTATCTTCGCATCTTCCCCGCAATTATTTCTTCATTCGGAGCTTCATTCGGAG
>CAZGOS010000081.1:5620-12069 GCA_964527795.1 uncultured Rhodothermales bacterium
CTTCATTCGGAGCTTCATTCGGAGAATAATTCTGAGCAAGGATGTGAGCGAGCCGGTGATGTCAGAAAAAGTGCGAGATGGTTTGAAAAGCTCCGTCGTAATAATAGCCGCGCTCTTCTGTCTGTCTCCCCGTGAGGGATCTTCCCAGGATTACGGTTTTTCCTGGGATCGGGCGACTGTCTATTACGTCGTGACGGATCAATTTCTGAATGCCGATCCTGCCAACGATCAGAATGGAATGCCGGTCTCCGAAGCCGTCTCCCAAACGCAGATCGACGAGACATACGGTGGATATTTTGCAGGACTGTCGGCGAAGATTGAAGAGGGTTATTTCCACAGTCTGGGTGTCGACGTCATATCCTTGTCCGTTCTGCATCCTTCGGTCATCGCGGCGCCAGAGCCGGGCACGGCCGCTTCTTACGCAGAGTTCTGGCCGATAGATTACACGGCCGTCGATCCGAGGCTGGGATCGCCTGATGACTTGCGTCGACTTATCAAAACGGCGCATGCAAGCGGTATTCGCGTTTTGACTGAAATTGAGTTTTCGGATCGCGCCGGGGTGTTATCGCGGGACTCAACGTCAGCGGGGTCGGGTGCCGGCCTGTCGAATGTGCTGACGGACTTCTTGGGAGATACCAGGGCAGGAGAGGAGATCGAATCGCTGACGGAATTTTTTGATCGTACCGCTTATGCGGTGAGTACGGAGTATGTATCCGTGAAGTGGCTTGCCGACTGGATTCGCGAATACGGTATCGACGGGTATCGTGTCGCGGACGCCAATCGTGTTGATTCTGAAGTGCTGGCGGCGCTCAAGGCTGAAGGCCGACGTGCCCTCCGAGCGTGGAAGAATGAAAACCCCGACCCGTCCGGGGACGATATTGAATTCTGGTTACTCGGAGACATTGACGGCCATGGTCCTGTACGATCCGAGGCACACGACTCCGGTCTTGACGCCGTCACCAATTACGAATTCGCGGGTATGGTTCCGGATCTTGATTCCACATTTGTACGCTATAGCAGTGCCATCGTCTCGGATCCGACCTTCAATATCGTGTCGTTCGTATCGTCTGACGATTCGAACCTCTACGATCGCACCAGGCTGATCGAAGCAGGCACAGGACTATTGCTGCTCCCGGGCGTCGTGCAGATTTATTACGGTGATGAGACGGCCAGAAGTCCGGGACCGACTTTCGACCCATCGCGCCGCGCTACGCGGTCAGCGATGAACTGGGAGAATGCAGATGAAACGGTGAGGAGCCACTGGAGCATCATGGGGCAATTCCGGAAAAACCATCCTGCAATTGCGGTTGGCGTGCACGAGAAGCTGTCGGACGAACCGTATGCTTTCTATCGCGGTGTGCAAATCGGGCGCAAGAAAGACGAGGTCATAGTCGTCATTGGGGCGTCCGGGAGAGTCAGGCTCAGCGTCTCGCGGTACTTTCCCGACGACACCGTTTTCAGGGACGCCTACACCGGAAAAATTTCCATGGTCTCTTTCGGAGAAATCTCGTTCCAGGTCGCGAAACAGGGTGTTCTTCTGCTGGAACCGCTTCAGTAGTGCGCGAGAAGCGATGCGCTAATTTCTCTCGTTTCCTGCACGCAGAACCAGATTGTCCGGATCGACGACGACTGTTGCGTTTTCCCCCACGTTGAGTCGTGCGTTGCCGTTTTCCATGTCCACGCGTTGTCGGGCCCCGTCTATCTCGACGTCAACAGGCATAGGGAAGGGTAGATCATCGGGTACGTTCCAGGTGAGCACGATATCCGGGCCATTCCGAACGATGTCTACGCGCGGGAGATCGGGCTGCCTGAGATAAACTTCAAAAAACCACGAGACATCCAACCCGGATATGGAGTTGACGAGTCGCAGATAATCATCGGTGACGACAAAACGGGTTTGTTCACCGTTGGTGATCTTCTCCATCTCAGGGGTGGGATAGGCCATACGTCTGAGCGACTTGAAGAAAGCCTCATCTCCGATCAGATAGCGCAGAGTATGAAGAATCCAGGACCCTTTTCCGTAGATATCACCGCCGTAAATCTCACCGGACGACATGATCTCGCGAGGTGCGACCGGGATCCTGTTCTGGAATCGATGTCCCCGCGCGAACACCTTCAAGTAGGCGTCGTGTCCGGCCAGGTACTCCACGTACAGGGCCTGCATATACGACCCGAACCCTTCGTGCAGCCACATGTCGTTCCATCCGACGTTGGTTACCAGATTCCCCCACCATTCGTGCGAGAGTTCATGGTGGTGCAATGCGTCGAATCCCAGGTCATTGCCCCGTGCCATGGAGGTATTGCTGAAATTGGCACCGTATGCTATGATAGTCTGATGCTCCATGCCCAGATGAGGTGTCTGCGCAACGCCGTATTTGTCTGCACGAAACGGGTATGGCCCCAGGAATTTTTCGAAAAACCGCAGATGATCCAGGATCTCCGGGAAGAACTGTTTTCCTTTCTCAAGGTCTTCCGGAAGCACGAAGAATTGAATCGGAAACACATCGCCGGCCACGCTTTCGAATTCGTCTTCAATCAACTCGTAGGGAGCGATGTTGAGCGCCACGTTATATGTGTTGATTGGGGTCGATACGAACCAGTTATACGTGGAGGTTCCGTCGGAATGCCTCTCAACGGACTGCATGCGCCCGTTTGTCGCAACGACGAGTGGGTTCGGCACCGTGATGTGCATCCCGACAGAGTCCGGTTCGTCCGAGACGTGTTCCTTGAGAGGCCACCAGATGTCCGCTCCTTCTCCCTGGCATGAGGTGGCTATCCAGGGTGCTCCGGATTCGGTCCGGGCCCAGGTGAACCCACCGTCCCATGGAGGTCTTGGAGCGATGCGCGGTCTCCCGCCATACGACACAACCAGATCGACCACGTCGCCGGGCTGCGCCGTTCCTGCCAGATCGATCCAGATTTTACCGTTTTCGTGTTCAAAAGCCAGGGGCTGATCCGGCGTTTCGGTCTGCGCAACCGCATACACGGCCAGCAGGTTGTCGAGATCCAGGACAAAGTGCGTGATCGGCGAAAAGACGGTCGCGACGGTGCGAACGGAACCGGCGATCGAGCTGTCGGCCGGGTTCACGGCAAGCGACAGGTCGTAGAACGTCACATCGTAGGCAGCCTGCTCGGGCATCAGCGGGCCGCCGGAATCAAGTGTTTCAACTTGAGAGAAAGCCGTCCGGGATGTGACAGCGAGCGTGAAGGACAATCCAATAAGAATGCCCAGGGACATCTTTCTCATAACCAGCCTTGAAGTTCTGATTCTGTCAACACACTACGCGTCAACGACGGAGGTACTCAGGAAATCTCTCAGGACGAAATGCAGGATGCCGCCGTGACGGAAATATTCCACCTCAACGGGCGTGTCGAGTCTGCACCTGGTTCTGAATGTCGTCTGTGAGCCGTCTGATTTGTGTGCGGTAACATCAATCACCTGGCCCGCTCGCAGCTCATTCGTAATGGGTATTGAAAACGTATCGGTGCCGGTCAGGCCCAGTGATTCGGCCGTATCTCCCTCATCGTATTCCAGCGGAAGTACACCCATCCCGATAAGATTCGAGCGGTGGATGCGTTCGAAACTTTCGGCGATTACTGCTTTCACGCCCAGAAGCAGCGTGCCCTTGGCGGCCCAATCCCTGCTTGATCCCATGCCGTAATCTTTGCCCGCCAGAACGACGAGAGACGTTCCTTCCGCCTGGTATCGCATCGAAGCATCGTAGATGGACAGCGTTTCGCCGGACGGATGATGCACGGTAATACCTCCTTCCGTGCCTGGAACCAGATGGTTCTTGATACGAATGTTGGCAAACGTACCCCGCATCATCACTTCGTGGTTGCCGCGTCGTGAACCATACGAATTGAAGTCAAGGTACTGCACATCGTTTTCCAGAAGGTAAGAGGCGGCCGGGCTGCCGGGTGCGATGGCACCGGCCGGGGAAATATGATCGGTCGTCGTTGAATGACCTAGTTTAACCAGCACGTGAGCCTGCTCGATACTGCTGATAGAGGGGGCCTCGGGTGACAGGTCGAAAAAGAACGGCGGTTCCTGGACGTATGTCGACGCCGGATTCCAGTCGTATATCGATCCTTCCGGAATCTCAATCGCGTTCCACGTTTCGTTGGAGTCTTCGATGCCTTCGTACTCGGTGATGAACATTTCAGGTGTCACGCACCTGTCCACGAGTTCACGTATTTCCCCGTCCGTCGGCCAGATGTCTTTCAGATAAACGTCCGTTCCGTCCGACCCCTTGCCGAGTGCATCGTGCGCGAGATCCAGGTCGACCGTGCCCGCCAGCGCGTAGGCGACAACGAGCGGTGGCGAGGCCAGATAGTTGGCCTGCACGAGCTGGTGAATGCGGCCTTCAAAGTTACGGTTGCCGGACAAAACACCGGAAACGATCAGATCTCCTTCTTTGATGGCATTTGCCGACGCTTCAGGAAGTGGCCCCGAGTTGCCGATACAGGTTGTACATCCGTAGCCGACCACGTGGAATCCGATCATATTCAGAAACGGAAGCAACCCGGCCGATTCCAGATAGTCCGTAACTACCTTGGAACCCGGTGCGAGACTTGTCTTAACGTGCGGTTTCACTTTCAGCCCGCGCTCAACAGCCTTCTTCGCCACAAGGCCTGCGCCTATCATCACGGACGGATTGCTGGTATTCGTGCAGCTTGTAATGGCCGCAATGGCAACGTCACCGTGCCGGAGTCTGGCGCGTTTTCCGCGATCCGTTACGAACTCGCCTGAATCGTCAAGACGATCTTTGGAGAGTCCAAACCCCTGTGGACCGGCCGGGTCGGTGAGAGCCTGCCTGAAACGCCTCTGTACGTGCGGCAGCGCCATGCGGTCCTGTGGCCGCTTTGGACCGGAAAGACTCGGTACGACCGTGATCAAATCGAACTCCAGCACGTCCATGAACTCCGGATCTTCCGAATCGTCGGTTCGGAACAGGCCCTGTTCCTGCGTATAGCGCTCGACGGTCTCGATAAGAGACGGATCGCGCCCGGTTCTGCGCAGGAAGTCGAGCGTTTCCTGATCGATCGGGAAGAATCCCATCGTCGCGCCGTATTCCGGAGCCATGTTCGCGATGGTCGCGCGGTCCGGAATGCTCATGCGACTGATGCCCGGGCCGAAAAACTCCACGAACTTGCCGACGACACCGTACTCGCGCAGTATTTCAGTAATCGTCAGAACGAGATCCGTCGCCGTAGCGCCATCCGGGAGATGTCCGGTCAGTTTGAAACCAATGACTTCCGGCATCAGCATATAAACGGGCTGTCCGAGCATCACCGCCTCCGCTTCAATACCGCCCACGCCCCAGCCCACGACGCCGAGCCCGTCGATCATGGTCGTATGGCTGTCCGTGCCGATCACGGAATCCGGGTAGTACACGGTCGAACCGTCATCTTCCGTGCGATTCCAAACGCATCGAGCCAGGTATTCGAGGTTGACCTGATGACAGATGCCACTTGCAGGAGGAACGACAGAAAAATTGTCAAATGCCTGTTTTCCCCAACGCAGGAATTCATAACGCTCGCGATTTCGGATAAACTCTTTCTCCGCGTTTATTTGCAGCGCATCCGGCGCACCGAAAGCGTCTACCTGTACGGAGTGATCGATGACCAGGTGTACAGGAACACGCGGATTGATTTCATCCGGATTGCCGCCCAGTCGGGCCATCGCCGAGCGCATCGCAGCAAGGTCCACAACGGCGGGTACACCCGTGAAGTCCTGCAAAAGCACACGAGCGGGCAGAAAGGGAATCTCGACGCGCGCAGGCGATGCCGGGTCATATGTGGCCAGTTTTTCGACATCCTCTTTTGTGACCAGGAAATCGTCGCAATTGCGCAGCGCGCACTCCAGAAGGACCTTGATTGAAAATGGCAGGCGGTCGATTCGATCAAATCCCAGCTCCTTGAGCCTATCCAGTCGGTATATGTACGCCGTTCCATCGCCGGCGTCAAAGGCATGTCGGGCACCAAAAAGATCGCGGTTGATCCGGGGGCTGGAAGAGCTCATAATAAAAGCATTCAGGATGTACGTTTTCAGTCGGGTTCCGAGGGCGATCAGACGATCCGCCGGACGGTGACGGAAAGGTACCCGCACGAGACAAACTTTGTTCGATCGCGCACCCTGTAAGATGTTTAAACCCGCGTCCGGGGTGGTGAATATCAAGTGAAACGAATCCCAATTGCTAAGAACACAGTTCTTTCACCCCGTTTCGAGGTGCCTCTCAGCACATATCGAGCGACGGTTGCCTGAACGACAGGCCTTATATTGAGGTGTCGGAACTGCGCGGCAACGGCATCGTTCACGGCGCCGAAAATGGGGCTATAGCTCAGTTGGTAGAGTGCCTGGATCGCACCCAGGAGGTCAGGGGTTCGACTCCCCTTAGCTCCACGATATAAAAACGCCTCAGATTCGTTGATTGACGCCGTTTCTG
>CAZGOS010000082.1:0-2424 GCA_964527795.1 uncultured Rhodothermales bacterium
TTGTTGTCGAAGACATCCACGCGAAGACCCAGGTTCAAGACGATATCCCGGAATTCGATCTTGTCCTGAACATAACCGCCGTAATAAATCGGCTGGTAGGGCGCGAGCTGGTAATCCGTGGCCGGCTTTTCAATGTCCGTATCGATAAAACCTGTCAGGGATTCCGAATCGGTTTCCTTCTCTCCCCAGAGGTCGTAACCGCGCGTATATGAAATGTCGTCTACCAGCCAGTTGGGAAGCTCATCCCAGCGCGTATAGCCTTCGTCAGGAACCCGGGGGTCCGAGATGGCACGGTCCGCAAAGCCGTCGTTGAAGTACCGGGAAAGCACCTGCGGCCAGATGCTGAAGCTGCGCGCCGTACGTGTTTCGTACTCGCCGCCAAACTCGAGCTGGTGCAGTCCGATCTGCGTCGTCGCAGACGCTGTGAAGCGGAACTGCTCGCTACGGCTCTTGCTGTAACCCCGGAATTCGCGACCGGCCGTCTGGATGAGCGTGAAGATCACGTCGCTACCGGACGGAAGACCCTGACCATCCGTGTAGATGTTGTTGTAGGAAGGAACCTGGACGGCATGAAGCACGCCGTCGCCGTCCGCAATCATCTCTTCCTGCATCGCAACGTTCTTGTAGCCGTTGACCGTCGAGAAGGCTTCCTCTCCATCAACATCGGAGTAGCGGAACATGGCGTCGCGCGACTTGCCGAACGTTGGATCCCAGCTCTCGCTATTGTTATCCGAGTAGTCGACCTGCAACTGATAGAACGTATTGTTCGACAGGTAGTGGGTCCACGAACCGTAGAGCTGATAGGATGAAGATTCGCTGATATTCATGCCTTTGTATACCATGATGTCACGGTTTGACATGCCGCCCTGGTCGTCGCGCGTACGCACCCGGCCACCCACACGAATACGCGCGTTGTCGAGCACGTTAAACGTCAGATTGGCCGTTCCCGAAAATCCACTGGATTCGCGGTTGCGCTTCTTGTCGACGATTGAGTAGTCGCTTCGCGTCATGAGCCGCGAGCGATTTTCAGGCGTAAAGCTGTCCAGCGAGAAACCCTCTGCGATCGGAATCTGCGTATCAACCGTTGCTACGCCGTTTTCGTCCTTAATCATGAAGGTCACATTTCCGTCATCCGTGACGACATTGCCGTCGGAATCCATCAGCAGATAAGCGCCGTCCGACAGCGAGGCGGGAATATTCAGCAGACTCGTCGCGCCGTCGGCGTTCGAGATATTGAAGCCCGTCGGAAACGCGTTCAGGTCATCGAGGACATTGTCATTGATCCGCAATTCTCCAAAGGCGCGCGGGTTGTTGTCGGCCTGGGAGAAGTACTCACCGGAAAGGAAGAAATTCAGCTTCCCGCCGCCGATAGGACCACCGATGGAACCCGAGAGAAGATTGTATCCAAAGTCATCGAAAGTCTCGGACGTGATGCCTTCAAATGAGCCGAAGAACTTGGGAGAACCCGACTTCGTCGTAATGTTGATGATACCGGACATGGCGTCGCCGTAGCGGGCGCTGATGCTACCGATCAGCATCTCCTGCTCCTGCACGGCCGACTGCGGAAGACCCCGGTTTCCAAACACCTTGACTCCGTCGATGTAATAGGTCACTTCCGACCCACGGCCACCGCGAATGTTAAGCGTGCCGGATCCTTCGTTGGAAACTACACCGGCCTGGATCTTGGCGATTTCCGCAGAGCCACGAACCGGAAGGTTTACAATCTCTTCGGCCGATACAATCTTTGGAACACCGATGGCGTCCTTCTGAATAAGCGGACGCTCGTATTCGATGATGATTTCGTCGAGCTCCACACCGGGCGAAAGCGAGAAGTTGAACTCCCGGGTATAACCGGAAGATACTTCAACGCCTACAACCGTGGCAGTCGCATAACCGACGTAAGAAGCCTGTACGTCGTAGGCACCGACCGGCACACCGATGATAAAGTAATTACCATCGACATCGGTGATCGTACCCAGCGTCGTACCAACTAAGATGATCGTGGCACCGGGTAGTGGGTCCCCCGTGTCAGCATCCGTCACCAGACCGGAAATCTTACCCGTTGTCTGGGCAAAAACCAGCGCTGGCGTAGCTAGCAGAATGAGTGCGATCATGCCCCATTTGCGTAACATAAGCTACCTCCTTTGTGTGATATGATGTGTGGCTAAATTAACCATGTGCACTGCGAATCACGCAGCACAATTAACGCTCGTGTCGAAACACGAATATTTTTGATGTAGATACGCTCCACAGTCTGATATACCGTCATCGCTCGAAAGAAGAGCTATCCCCAGCGCTACATGCTCTCGGCTCATACCTGCCAGGGACAGTCACAAGCGGACGAACCACTCGCAACAGATTTCAGGGTTAACTCGAAAGGTGGGGTCAGAAAAGCTGTAGCCTTCTTTCAAAAGCAGTCTGTTT
>CAZGOS010000082.1:2524-11887 GCA_964527795.1 uncultured Rhodothermales bacterium
CTCATCGGCCAAAATGGACCCTACGCGAGCCAACATGCCCGGTTTGTCTATATTTCTATACAGCAGAATCGAACCCTCGGGCCGCACATCCATGTGGAAGCCCAGAATTCGAACGATTCTCGGTTCACTGTCCCCGAACAGCGATCCGGCGACTTTTACGGGCTCGTCTCCCCCTATGAGTTCGACATCGATGCGATTGATGAATCCGTGTTCGACTTCATGGGTTTCGACACCCGATTTGAGGCCTCGTTCCTTCGCAAGAACCGGCGCATTCACCAGATTCACGGGATGGGGTGCAAAAAAAGCCGTCAGAAATCCTTTGAGGACTGCGATTTCGATGACTTCGGTGTACCGCTTTGGTACGTCTCCGCGGCAACCGACCTTGACCTGCTTCACTTTGCCCCTGGCCATCTGCTGGGCGAGGCTGCCGAGCTTCTCCGCAAGTTGCAGATACGGCTTAACCTCGGGATCGGCAGCAGGTCGCACGGCCATGGCGTTGACGGCCGTCAAAACAGGTTCACCCTGCAGCGCATGAATGACCTGTTCGGTGACCTGACGAGCCACTTTTTCCTGGGCCTCATCGGTCGAGGCCGCGATGTGAGGCGTGGCAACGACGCGGGGATGGTTTATGAGTTCGGTGAGTCCTTCCGGTGGCGGCTCGGAAGAGTACACATCCAGTGCTGCGCCGCTCACCTGCCCGGATTCGAGAGCCCTGAGTAGCGCACCTTCTTCCACAATGCCTCCTCGGGCGCAGTTGACGATGGCCACACCCTTCTTGCAGGTTGCAAGAGTCTCGTCGTTCAGCATGCCCCGGGTCGTTTCGTTGATCGGCGTATGAACCGTGATGAAGTCCGACTCCCGAATCAGCTGATCGAGTGGTACGAGCTCGATACCTAGTTTTTCGGCGACGGAATCGGAAAGAATTGGGTCGTATCCGATGACGCGCATCTCAAAGCTCTTCATTCGAGTGGCTACAGCCTTGCCGATCTTGCCGACACCAATGACACCGAGTGTTTTTCGGTACAGTTCGGTGCCCACAAAATCTTTCCGCGCCCACGCGCCGCCGCGAAGTGAACTGTTGGCAGCGGCAATTTTACGTGAAAGCGCAAGCAACATCGCGACCGTATGCTCAGCCGTTGAAATAGTGTTGCCCTCCGGTGCATTGATCACCATGATGCCCCGATGCGTCGCAACCTCCAGATCGACATTATCGACGCCGACACCGGCGCGTCCAATAACTCGCAGCTGATCGGCGGCTTCGATCAACTCCTTGTCAACCTTCGTACCGCTTCGCACAATCCAGGCGTCAGCACCTACGGCCAGCCGGGCGAGTTCGTCTTTCGTCTTCCCCGTAGCTACTTCAGGTGTGTAACCGGCAGCTTCCAGAAGTTCGTTGCAGACGGAGTGGATGGGGTCCGTGATGAGGATGCGTGCTGTTTGCATGTCCGTCACCTTATAGAATAGATATAGATAGGGTGTCTAGATGCAGTCTGTATGTGTAACCTTGCCCGCAGTCGTCCGTGCACAGATCCGGCGTTGACTGCCCGCGGAAATACTGAAGACACGTTCTTATTGGCTGAAACGTACGCTCGCCGTGTGTTGGAATGAACAAGCTTCGATTAGAAAACGGCGAATTCAAACCGGGGAACGGAAGCCCACGAAACCGGCGTGCAACAATCCGAACGTCCCTGGATTTTTTGACACTTCATGCCAGCATTGTGGCGATCCAATCGAGGGTTTCTTCTCGGCCACGCGTCTTGTGCGCAGACGTAAGTATGATGGGCAATTCGAGGTGACAGGCAGCCAGTGCCTGCTCCGCGCGAGCCACCGATTTCGCACGCTCATTTCCGGATAGCTTGTCCCCTTTGGTCAGCAGCACGACGCGAGCTGCCGGACTGTCTTTCAGGAGCAACATCACTTCACGGTCCAGCTCGGTCGGCGCATGCCGACTGTCGATGAGCTGAAAAACGACGCGCAGCGGTTCGCGCGTGGTTACGTACCGTCCGATCAAATTCTGCCACTTTGCGCGACTTTTCTTCGACGCGCGAGCGTATCCAAATCCTGGAAGGTCCACGAAGTAGAACGATTCGTTCACCAGGTAGAAGTTGACTTCCTGCGTTTTGCCGGGTGTTCCACTCGTGCGCGCCAGCTTCCTGCGGCCGAGCAGCATGTTGATCAGCGAACTTTTTCCAACGTTTGATCTGCCGACAAACGCCACTTCGGCGCGCCCGTCTTCAGGCATTCCGGATGTGGAGGTGGCTCCGAGAATGAAATCAGCCGAACGGATATCCATGAGCATGTCTTATCCGGTTATGCCGGGGCTGCGGCTCGAATCGCGAAAGCACAGTGCCCGTGTCAGGTAGCGGCGGATTCCGCCACGGCGCGTCCGATGGTCGCGGGATTCATCACGATGGTTGCTCCGGCCTCTTCGAGCGCTTCAAACTTATCCTGCGCCGTGCCTTTCCCACCGGAAATAATGGCACCTGCGTGTCCCATTCGCCGTCCCGGAGGTGCGGTGCGCCCGGCAATGAACGCAAATACGGGCTTGGTCATGGCATCACGAATGTAGACGGCAGCTTCTTCTTCCGCCACACCTCCGATTTCGCCGATCAAGACCACCGATTCCGTGTTTTCGTCCGCTTCAAACAGTTCAAGGATGTCGACAAACTGGGATCCGATCACGGGATCGCCGCCGATGCCCACCGCCGTGCTCTGCCCCAGGCCCTGACGGGTAATCTGGTCCACCGCCTCGTAGGTCAGGGTGCCCGACCTTGAGACTACGCCGACAGATCCTTCGGAAAAAATCATGGCCGGCATGATTCCGACTTTCGCCGCACCCGGTGTGAACAAGCCGGGGCAGTTGGGACCGATCAGATGCGCCCCCACTTTTTGCACATAATGAACTACATGAACCATATCCCGCGTCGGGATACCCTCGGTGATGCAGACGATCACTTTTATCCCGGTGGATGCCGCCTCCAGAATGGCATCCGCTGCAAAAGCCGGCGGCACAAAAATAACGGACGTATTGGCGCCCGCCTCGTCGACGGCGTCCGCCACCGTATTGAACACCGGTTTGCCAAGATGTCTTTGACCACCCTTTCCGGGCGTGACACCTCCGACGATCGGAGTGCCATACTCGATCATCTGCTCGGAGTGAAACGTTCCCTCTTTACCGGTAAAGCCTTGAACGACGAGTCTCGTGTTTTTGTCTACTAATATGCTCATGCGATGGACCGTGCGGAGATTGATTGAGTTTGCTTGTGTTCGACAGGACGTGGATCCCTTTTTCGTATCGAAAGACCGGAGTTTATGGCAAGCCCCGGGTTTCTACAATCGCAGCTCTTTGTAAACAACTATCGAAGAATAGTCACTCGAATGATCCGGCGTGGTCTATTCATCTTCGACCGGCGCCGATCGTTCAATAGCGCGTCCGATGCGCAGAAGCACATTTTCTTTAAAAACAGGTCCCAGGAGCTGAACGCCGATCGGCAACCCGTCCGGATCGCTGCCGAACGGTATGGAGAGACCCGGAATGCCGGCCAGATTGGCTGTGACGGTGTAAACATCACTCAGATACATCTGAATGGGGTCCTCAAGCTTCTCTCCCAATCTGAAAGCGGTAGTAGGAGTGGTCGGCGTCAGCAGGACATCTACGCGGCCAAATGCGCTGTCGAAATCATTTCGGATCAGCTGCCTGACACGGCCGGCGCGCGCATAGTAGGCCTCGTAATATCCGGCGGAGAGCACATACGTACCGAGCATGATGCGTCGTTTTACCTCGTCGCCGAATCCCTCCGATCGCGTGCGTTCGTACATCTCCCGAAGCGACATTCGACCGGACCGGCCGAATGCATCACACGCGCGATATCCGTAGCGCACGCCGTCGTATCGCGCCAGGTTGCTGGAAGCCTCGGCCGTTACGAGCACGTAATAAGCGGCGATGCCAAACTGCGTTCGCGGAAGCGACACTTCTTCGATCTGTGCTCCGGCCGATGCCAGTGCTTCGGCGGCTTTTTCAACCGCCTGTCGAATGTGGCCGTCGAGGCCGTCACCCATGAATTCTTTTGGTAATCCTACGCGAACGCCCTCAAGCGAGGGCTCTTCCTCAATCACGGTAGAAATGGGTTCGGCGTCAATACTGGTCGAATCGCCGGCGTCTCTGCCGGATATCGCAGCCAACACGTGAGCTGCATCCTCAATGGAACGCGTGATCGGACCGATGCAGTCGAATGACGACGCATAGGCAACAAGACCGTGCCTGCTCACGCGACCGTAGGTAGGTTTGAGCCCCACGACACCACAAAATGCGGCAGGCTGCCGGATCGAACCGCCGGTATCGGTCCCGAGGGCCGCGTGGCACAGTCCCGCCGCAACAGCCGCAGCCGAGCCTCCCGAAGACCCTCCGGGCACGCGGGTATCGTCGGAGGGATGTCGGACAGGTCCGAAAAACGATGACTCACTGGACGAGCCCATCGCAAATTCATCACAGTTCGTAGCTCCTATGACAATGGCGCCTGCGGACTGCAATCGCTCGACGGCGGTAGCGCTATAGAGGGATTTGAACTCGGACAGCATGCGAGATCCGCACGTGACCGTGTGATCCTTCCGGCAGATGATGTCCTTCACGCCGATGACCATACCGGTCAGCGGTCCGTATTCTCCGTCGGCTCGTCCGCGGTCCAGATCAAGCGCCCTCTCCATCGCTTCGTCGGCGTGCACACGAAGAAAAGCGTTCAGCTTCGCATTGCGCTTTTGAATACGGTCCAAAAAAGAAAAGACCAGCGCTTCGCAACTCGTCTCACCTGTTTCGAGTGCGCCACGCGCCTCAGCGTACGTATTTCCGTGCATATTGCCGAATCAGATTGGAGACGGCCACGTGGACTTAATCAAACTGATTGATCCCTGTTCGGATCGGCCGCCGCCGGCGGGGCGCTCGGAGGAGCAGCTTGATAGGGCTCCGCCGGTGCCTGTTGGGATTCGTCCCTGCGCGGTGCGGGAGTACCCTGGGACGCCTTGCGCGGCGCGTCAATCCGGTTGGCCGAGTCGTTCAGATCCAACTCGTTGGTAATATCCTTGGTCGCTGACTTAAATTCGCGAATACCTTTTCCGAGTCCACGAGCGATTTCCGGAATGCGTTTAGCTCCGAAAACGAGAAGGACTACGAGAAAAAGGATAATAAGCTCCGGGGCTCCAATACTACCCATGACAAGCCTGTAAACGTTTTTCGTTGGAGGAAATCAGTACCAACTTTCTTATTCGTTGCCGAAGCAACCGTGTTAGTATAATCAGTAAACGCGTTTTCCGCGAATAGACAGGAAGACGCATTTTTGAAGCTTTACGATGCCGCACTGACCCGGTTCCTTCAGATGAACCTACCAGAACGATCAAATCTCTGCCAGAACATGAAGAATGCAACCCGGCTGACGTACGAAGACATCCACTCCTGGCCGAAGGCCGAGCTTCATTCGCATCTTGATGGAGCCATGCGGCTGGAGACCATGCTGGAGCTGGCTACCGCACAGGGAAAACTTGCGCTCATACCGGCAGATAGCGTAGACGGTCTGAAGGATGCGCTGATCAGAATTGACGATTCGAAGGATCTGTTCGAGTATCTCACCTGGTTCAAATACACGACCCGGCTGATGCAAACGACGGGCGCGCTGAAGCGCGTCGCGTACGAGATGGCGGAGGACTTTGCGAATGAGAATGTTCGTTATCTGGAAGTGCGCTATGGACCCATTCTGCATACGGAAGAGGGCCTTTCACTTGCCGGCGTAAATAACGCCGTGCTGGATGGGCTGGCGGAAGCTGAGAGGGATTTCGGGATCAAAACGGCCATCATCATATGCGGTCTACGAGATCGCTACGAAAGCGCCTCGCTACGCCAGGCCGAACTGGCCGTGGAATTTCGGCATCAGGGTGTCGTCGCCTTCGACCTGGCCGGCGCCGAGGCCGGTAATCCGCCTAAACAGCATCTGGGCGCATTTTATTACGCCCGCAATCATCTGCTGAATCTCACGATCCATGCCGGCGAATCGTGGGGACCCGATTCGATTCGTCAGGCGCTCTTTTACTGCGGCGCCCATCGGATCGGGCACGGGATAACCCTTGCGCAGGACGAAGAGCTGCTGGAATACATCGTGAATCACCAGATTTCCCTCGAAATCTGTCCGACGAGCAACGTGCAGACCCACGTCGTCGAAAGTTTTGAGGCGCATCCAATCCGTGCGCTTGTAACTGCCGGGGTGCCGGTAACGGTCAATACCGACAGCCGACTCTTCAGCCGAACGAGTTCGACGGAGGAACTCTACCGCGTGCATACGCGCTGCGGCATAAACGCTGCTCAGTTGCGTGAGATCGCTCTGAATGGATTTCGCTATGCCTTTATTCCATGGCACGAGCGGCAACCGTTACTCCGTCAGGCGATCGCCGATTTTCCGATGCCGCCTACCGGCGATACACCCGTGTGGTAGCTCATGTTGAGACCGGGGAGCCATATTGCCCGCGTCCGGCCCGCGACATCCTTCGTTGGAATTGTGCAGGTGCCGTCCGACAAATCCATTGCCCATCGAGCCGCGCTTTTTTCGGCGATAGCTGACGGGACGTCCCGGCTGGTCGACTTTCCCGAGTCCCGTGATCCGCAGTCCACGCTATCCTGTCTGCGCAGTCTCGGCGTAGATATGTACGAAGAGGATGAAATTCTTGTCGTCGAGGGTAAAGGGCTGCACGGATTGCAGGGTGCGCCGGGCGACCTGGACTGCGGGAATTCAGGTACGACGATGCGGCTCATGAGCGGCATGCTGGCCGGTCAGTCCTTCTCGAGCGTGCTCACGGGCGACGCTTCGCTTTCGGACAGGGATATGTTCCGAATCGCCGAGCCGCTTCGAAACATGGGCGCAACCATTGATCTGACGGATAATCATGCCCCGATCCGAATTACCGGAGGGCAATCTCTCACCGGAACTGAATACGAGCTTCCGGTTGCGTCGGCCCAGGTTAAATCGGCCGTGCTGCTCGCCGGGCTCTACGCGGATGGAACAACGACGGTCATCGAAACAGCCCCGTCGCGGGACCACACGGAACGCATGCTTGGTCTCAGCGGCGTAGACCTTGGCGAGAAACGAGTCATTTCCATCGAGAGTGGAATGAGCATCAAAGCGCGGACCTGGTCGATACCCAGAGATTTTTCAGCGGCTGCCTATTTCGTGGTGGCGGCCGCCGTGCTTCCGAATTCCGCGCTTCGCATCCCAAGGGTCGGACTCAATCCGACAAGGGCGGGACTTCTGGACGTGCTCATGGCCATGGGAGCGCGTATCTACATAGAAAACGAACGAATCGTGGGTGGAGAGGCGGTCGGGGACATCGTCGTTTTCTCTTCCGAGCTTTCGGGTATCGAATTGGGGGGGACGGCTATTCCGAATATCATCGACGAGATTCCTGTACTCGCGGTAGCGGCGGCCTGCGCCGGAGGAACGACGATCATTCGCGACGCCGGCGAACTGAGGCACAAGGAGTCGGATCGTATCCACGCGATGGCGGAAGGATTATCGGCATTGGGCGTCGACGTCGAAGAACTCGACGATGGTCTTGAAATCACCGGTGGAAAGCTGCACGGAGGCATGGTGGAGAGCTATGGCGACCACCGGATCGCGATGGCCCTGGGCATCGCCGGCCTCAGAGCCGGAGAGCAGGTAACCGTCAGAAACGCCGACTGTACGTCGGTATCGTTTCCCGGATTCTGGGCAGTTCTGTCCGAGTTAGCCTACGGAAAAGCGGCCACGAACCAAGATTAGACGTGTCGACACTTCGTTTCGTTCGGCGCCCGGTCGCCATCCGGGACCCACAGATGGCGATGCATTCGCACACATCCGTCGTCATCGAACTCGACGCCTTCGCTGCGGAGAAGATCCTCCATCACGAACGGCCCGCCGAAATGGTGGCTGCCGCTGAGTCCTCCGAACCGATTCACCACACGGTGACACGGGATGGGCATGCCGGACGCGGCATTGAGAGCCCAGCCGACCATGCGGGCAGACCGCCGAGCACCCAGATGCCCGGCGATATGCCCATACGTTGTTACGCGACCGTGCGGGATCTTTTCTACCAGGTCCCAGACGCGCGAATAGAAATCAGACGCGTCCTGCTTTCCTTCCGGCATAGTTGCCGCCCTAGTTGCCACCCAGAATGAGAGGCAGGCCGTCTCGTCCACCACCCACGATAACCGTTTTTGAGTTTGGCGAATTGGCCAGAGACATCGTGGCCTCGATTCCCTTAAAGCGGAGGAACTGGTCGGTTAGACTCGCCGTGATGATGCGCTGATATTCGGCCTGTCCGGTAGCCTCGATTTGCTTGCGCTCCGCTTCAAGGCGCTCTTTTACGATCGTGAACTCATAACGCTCGGCCTCCTGCTCTTCTTTCAGCTTGGTTTCAATGGCCACCTTGATCTGTTCCGGAAGTTTAACGTCACGAATGAGCACGGCATCGAGCGTTACGTATTGATCCTCAACAACCTCCCTGATGCGCTCCTCGATTTGCCCCTGAAGCTCGGTTCTGCGCGACGAATAGAGCTCTTCCGGTGTATACTGTCCTACGATTTCACGAACGGCGCTTCTCAGTTCCGGCTGCACAAGCTTTCTGTAATAATCACGACCATACGTGACGTGGAGCTGACCGACATCGCTTCTCCTGGGCCGCCACCGAATGGAAGCATCCATGCCGATCGACAATCCGTTGGAGGAAATCGCATCGATGACCTCGAGGGCCTCCTGAACACGAAGATCGTATTTGTACAGCGTCACCCAGGGCCAGTGCACCTGCCACCCTTCGTTGAATTGTGCGTTGACGTCCGTACCGCCGAAGACACTGTATTTGACGGCCCCTTCACCCGATCGAATCGTTGTTGACATGCACCCGGCGCCGAGACTGACGACTACGACGAAGATGATTCCAAATACCGCAAATCGGATGGCCGCCTGCGTTAAATTGGGAAATTGATTTTCTGCCATTTTGCTACCCGCATTGGTCTTGTTTCAAAAGGAATTCTGCACGTTAAACTAAGAAGTGTATGCCGGGGTTGCGTGAGGACACGCAATTGTTGATGAATCTTCGGGTGCGCGTGAACAGCCGTTCGATCCGCGGGTAGTCAGTATGGCTGCAGCCGGTAACAAATGGCGTGTATTGCTGACGCTCAACCATTTTTTCTTCGCATTTTTCTTCAGAATACATGACGAATTTATTGAAAGAAAAGCAGCATCTGGAAACGGTGCTTGGAACCTTGCGAATAGAGGAAAACGTGGCTCTCGCACCTCTCACGACGTTCAATATCGGCGGGCCCGCCGATCTCTTTTTTGAAGCCCGATC
>CAZGOS010000083.1:0-11860 GCA_964527795.1 uncultured Rhodothermales bacterium
TCTCGCTATGGACAGAGCTCCGGAAGCAGTGATCACCATTGAAGCGTGGAGTCCACAGGACATCCACGATCTGGGTTGGACCACTAGTCCGTCGTCGGGACTCGACGTTGTCGGTGTCGGTGAGCTAGTCTATCTCCTCGGAGAAGAGGCGTCTGGCGAAGATGTATTTCTCTACTCATGGAGCATACTCAGTCAACCGGTGGGCTCGGCTGCCTTAATACCGGGTCCGTTCGATCCGCGTATACTGTTCACACCGGACGTGCCGGGACAGTACACGATCCGGCTAACCATTACTACCGGTACCGGTACGTCTATAACGAGCGTTGGAATTACGGCTGCGGAATACGTAGGCGTCGGTAATATCGGAGGTGCGACACCCAGTCTCGCAAGTGGTCAATGTGCGGCATGTCATACGAATCAGGCTATGGCCTGGGCGGACACGGGTCACTCTGACATGTTCTCGTTGGCGATAGATGGCCTTAAGAGTAGTTACTACGGCTCTCGTTGCATCGATTGCCATACGGTTGGTTACAACGAAGATCCCCTGGCGATCAACGGAGGCTTCGACGACGTAGCCGAAGACCTTGGTTGGGACTTTCCTGATCCACTCGTGGTCGGCAACTGGGACGACGTCGTAACAAATTATCCTCAACTGGCCCAAGTCTCCAATATTCAATGTGAAAATTGTCATGGCCCGGGAAGCCTTCACAAGGGTGACGTGACAGGCATCGATCTCACACTGGATGTTGGAGTCTGTGCCAAGTGCCACGCCGAGGAGACACACCACGTATATCCGATGCAGTGGGCTAACTCCGCGCATGCGAACGGAACGTCGTTTGCGTATGCGGGCACCCGCTCGTCCTGCGCATCTTGCCACAGCGGATGGGGCTTCGTCGCGGCCATGGATCCGGCTTCCGATCTGTCGAAGAAGACAGGCGCAACACCGATCACGTGTGCCGTGTGTCACGATCCTCATGACGCGTCAGGCGACCATCAACTCAGAAAGGCCGCTCTAGAGGATGTCGTGCTGGGCAATGGTGAGATGATCACCTTCGGTGGCAAAGGCAAGCTGTGCATGAATTGCCATAAGTCCAGGCGCGATGCTCCGGAATATGTGACCCACAATGTAAGTAGCCACTTCGGACCGCACCGCGGACCGCAGGCCGACATGCTCGCCGGAAAGAATGCGATCGACTTCGGGTTTACGCTTCCGAATTCAACGCACATGGACATCATTGAAGAGGCGTGTGTCACATGTCACATGTCTGCCGAGCCGGCGGCGGGTGATCCTCATAAAGTTGGCGAACATACATTCAACATGAGCAGCGAGGGCGTCGACAACGTAGCCGTCTGTCAGACCTGCCACAATCCTAACATGACATCGTTCGAAGATCTGGTGGCCCGTAAGGACCATGATGGTGATGGAGATGTCGAAGGAACTGCCGCAGAGATTCATGGACTCCTGGATGCAGTGGGTATGTTTCTGCCACCATTAAGTGCGCCTGAAGTTGACATTTCCACTTCGGAAATGCGAGCTCCGTACAGCGACCAGCCCATTTTGAAGAAGGCGCTCTACAATTACAAGTTTGTAAAGGATGACGGGAGCTCGGGTGTGCACAACTACCAGTTCTCGGTTGCGCTGCTGCAGCTGACCATCGACGTACTGAATTACGGCGTGCTGACGGAAGGCACGATCACCGAAATAGCTGACGTTCCAAACGACCAGGGCAAACAAGTTGCGGTCACGTGGACCCGCTTCGGCGGCGACGGACCAAGCGACAACCCGGTCGAGGAATATTACGTCTGGCGCCAAGGTGGTGGGACAGCTGCTAAAGCCGGCTATCAATCGATTGGCGAAGTGCCGTTCGAAACAGATGGTTCGCTCGCAGGTGTTTCGGCCGGCTTCGCCGGCGAGGGCTGGACGCAGGTCGGCTCGGCACCTGCAGCCATGATGGATAGCTACACGGCAATTGTTCCGACACTGTTCGACGAACAGGATGCAACGTTCATGGTAACGGGTCATACGGCCACGTCCACGATCTTTGCTGCTACTCTTCCGGCAACAGGCCAGTCAGTCGACAACCTCGTCCCGTCGGCACCGACTGGATTCGTTGCCATCGGCAGCGACACGGCCGTCATGCTGAGTTGGGAAGAGTCTGTCGACGCCGACTTCGACTACTTCGAGCTCTACAAAAGCACGGTACCGGGCTTCGATCCGATCGGAATGGCACCGATTGCTGCACTTACTGAGACGCAGTACATCGACCAGGCCGTAACGAAGGGCTCGACCTACAGCTACCAGCTCGTGGCGTACGACTTCTCGGGAAACCAGGGTGTTTTCACCCCCGAAATCTCCGCTACAGCAACGGCTGTCGAGCTTCAAGGCGAACTTCCGACGCAATTCGACCTGTCTCAGAACTATCCGAACCCGTTCAACCCGACGACGACGATCGAATTCGCCATCCCCGAGCCCGGTGATGTGACGATTACGATCTATGACGTTTCCGGTAAAGAGGTCGGTATTCTGGTGAATGAGTACATGCAACCCGGCAGGTACAGCGCAGAGTGGAATGCGCAGAACCTTGCTTCCGGTGTGTACATCTACAAGATGGTCAGCGGCGCATTCGTACATACGAGTACGATGCTGCTCATCAAGTAGTCTTTTCATAGCGAGAATGAGTGAGAGGCCCTGCAACCAAGCGGGGCCTCTCCATTCGTGTGCCCGGCATGGGCACCGACTCCTACACCGATGAGAATACTCGCGCTCACAAACGAGAAAGAGCTGATCGCCCAGATCGAAGAGGAGATCAAACGTCATTCTCCTGTTGAGATTCTCGTTGTCTCCGACGGTCTGGAACTGGTTGAAGAACAGGCAATCCGCCGAACGTCCGTCATCCTGCTCGATGCTGATCTGCTTCAGGAACGCCTTATTCGTCTGGCGACGATCCTTCGCAACATCGACAGCCATTGCAAGATTGTGCTGTTCCTCTCCTCAGAAAACCTGCCCCTCTGCGAAAAAGTTCTACCAATGGGAATGGTCTGGTATTTCACCAAACCTGTTCCTGTATCGAATGCGGCGAACCTGATCCTGTCGTGCCTGAATATCTCAATCGAAGATCCAGGATGAACTGATTCTGAATCCATATTGTCCTGCACACCGGATTCTTCACTGATATGAGTACTCCGTCCCGTTTTGCCGAAGAGATTAAGCTGTCGAAACCGTTCAGATCTTCTGCTCACGAGGCTTCGGTTGCGATAGTTCGGACCGCTTCGTGTCTCCGGAATGGACTCGAACGTATTACGCGCAAACAGGGAATATCCCTTTCTCAATTCAACATACTCCGCATACTACGAGGAGCAGAAAGTCCCCTTCCTACGATGGAGATTGCAAATCGTATGGTTGAGGTCGAACCTGGAATCACGAGGCTCCTGACGAAACTGGTAATAAATGGGCTCGTTGAGCGAAGAAGAAACCTGACGGACGCCCGATCCGTGTTGTGCACGATCACACAGGAAGGCCTTGCAGTCCTTGACCAGGTGGACGCACCATTTGCCGAATTTGAGGAAGACTTCCTTGGACATCTCGATGACAGAGATTTAGTGGCCCTGATTGCATCTCTTGCGGACGTGTGCGTCTTTTCTCGATCCGATTGACGAGCCCATCACGCAGTCTTTGATGAGCTCAATTCATCCGGGGAATTCCGCCACCCGCGCCATGGAAACCCCTACACATCGATCACGCGTTTTCTTTCACCTTTTTGTAGGGCTATTTCGGTAGTTTCCGGTTACGCTTAGGTGAAGGTAGACTTTCTGATCCGAAGCGCTATATCAACCTTCAGATTGGCCGAAAACGCATGTCGCACACAGGCAGTGATATGCACCCACCTTCCCGCGACCAGAGCTGGATTCGCCGCGTGATTGGAAAACGGTTTCGCACGCTCAGGAGCCGTTTGATGCTGCTGATAACGGTTGCGGTGCTGGTAATAGTGGGATTACCCGTCGCACTCTTCGTATATCATCTCGATCGCAACTACTTCGAGTTCTCAACCGACATGCTCGAGATTACCTCCAGTGTTGTGTTCGAGAAGGTTCATGCCGGCATGGTGACCGACGCCTCAACGATCGATGCGCGCCTGGAGGAACTCGCACTGGAGACCTCGATCCAGCTCACACGCGTCTACAGACCCTCCGGAACGATCGTCTATTCGTCCGAGCCGGAGGAGATAGGACAAAACATATTTGAAATGCCGGTGGGACGAACCATCGTCGGCAACGAGCACGTCGTCAGGGCCTTCGATAAGTCGGGGAACGTTTATTCGCATCATCATCCTCTCTATGTTCAGTCTGCATGCCTCGAGTGCCATTCGAATGAAGGGGAGTTGATCGGCATACTGGACGTGCATGCACGCTCGCCACAATCTGAGCAGATCTATACGTATGCGAAGAATCTCTCGGTTACGGGAGGCATTCTCATCATTGTCATTCTCATATTGGTCACGAACCTGGTATATGATGGACAAATCGAAACCCGGCTTCGAAAGGTAGTAACGGGCTTCGACGAACTCGCAAAGGGTAACCTGAACTCGAAGATTCACATGACGGGCGAGCACGAACTGGCGCAGATCGCCGACCGCTTCAACTCAACGGTAGAGAAGCTGAAGGAGGCACGTGAAAAAGAAGACGAATTGTATCGCGAAAAACTTGAGCATGCAGATCGCCTCGTCACTCTGGGGGAAATTGCCGCAGAAATCGCACACGAGGTCAATAATCCGGCCGGCATCATTCTCTCGAGAGCTGAACTGATGAAGGATGAGCTGGATGATTCCGATGGCATGGCAGGCTATCGCGATGATCTGGAAGTCATAGTCCAGCAGACCGCCCGTATTTCGGATATCACACGGAGCATCCTACACTATGCTCAAAAGCGTTCCCATAGTTTCTCTCAGGTTGATCTGAATGTAGTCATCCGGCATGCAATGACGGTCATGGGTCCGATAATAAGAAAGCGGGATGCCACCGTTGAGCTGAATTTACCCTCCGAGCCGGCCATGATCTGGGGGAGCCCGAGTCAACTGGAGCAGGTGTTCTGTAATCTCGTTAACAACAGTCTCGATGCCGTTTCCGGATCGAACGAGGTCACCACGATAAAGATTGCTCTGAGAACCGATGGAGAGAAAAATGACACCTATATCGTCGAGTTCACCGACAACGGTCCCGGTATCTTGTCCGAGCACAGTGAGGAAGTATTTACCCCGTTTTTTACGACGAAGCGAAACGGAGTCGGGACAGGATTGGGTCTGTTCATTTGCCGAAATATCATCAATAATCACGACGGATCGATTCATTTGGACGCGACTTCACCGGCAGGAGCGCGTTTTGTGATTGAGTTTGCACGAGTCCCGGCAACTAAAATGGAAGCGGTACGCACGTGAACGAAGAAACCCGCACACCGGAGCTACTGGTGATAGACGACGAGCAGGAAATGCTCGCCAGTTACGAGCGCATATTATCGCGTGGGGGGTACGGCGTCGACACCGTGATCAGCGCCGAAGAGGCGCTGAATCGCCTCGAAAATGGCAACGGATACTCCCTCGTCATCTCGGACCTGCACATGCCCGGGATGGATGGAATGACATTTTTGTCGACTATGCGCGAACGTCATCCGCAGGTGCCGGTCATCATCGTCACGGGTTATGGCGCGCTCGATACGGCCATTGAGGCTGTCAAAACTGGCGCGTATGACTATATCGAGAAACCGTTCTCGAGCAGGAAACTGCTTGATTCCGTATCGGAAGCGTTGCTTCAGATTGCACCCGATCTGGACGATGAATCGATCGAGAAGGGACTTGACAACATCATCGGCCGCCATCCGTCAATGAGGAAGATCTTTGAACTCATTACGCGCGTTGCGACCGGAAATGCAAACGTGCTGATAACCGGTGAAAGCGGTGTAGGCAAAGAACTCGTGGCAAGGAGCATTCATAACCATTCGCTCAGGCGAAATCGCCCCCTGATTCCGATTAACTGCAGCGCGCTGCCGGACACCTTATTTGAAAGCGAACTTTTCGGTTATGAAAAAGGAGCATTCACGGGCGCCTTTCAATGCAAACCCGGTCTCGTAGAGCTCGCGAACGGAGGAACGCTTTTTCTCGATGAAGTATGCGAAATGTCCCAAGCACTGCAGGCCAAATTGCTGCGCATGCTGGAAGACCGGAAAATTCGACGAATTGGAGGCGAGAAAGAGATCCGAGTGGACCTGCGCATCGTAACGGCGACGAATAAGGACGTTGGCGACATGGTTTCGTCCGGCGCCCTCCGCGAAGACTTTTTCTATCGTATCAATACGTTTCAAATTGCGGTTCCGCCGCTACGTCACCGACTTGACGATATTCCGCTGTTGGCCCGGCATTTCCTGCATCAATTCGAGGAGAAGTATGGCAGGGGAATCGACGTTTTCGACGCCGACGCCCTTCGAGCGATGCGGCACTATGCATGGCCGGGCAATGTGCGAGAATTGCAGAATGTCATCGAACGAACCTATTACCTGGCCAATCCACCGGTGATCAGGCGAACGGATTTCCCTACCTATCTGACCGTTCAGGCAAATCACGAACACCGGGATGCCTGGCAGAGCCTTTCTTACAGGGAAGCCAAGGACCAGGCTCTCGAGGCTTTTGAGAAAGAGTACCTGGGCTTTCAACTCGACCAGAACGACTGGAACATCAGTCATACTGCCGAAAAGTGCGGTATGGACCGCCGGACCATCCACCGGTTGATCAAGCGCTTCGGACTCGAGCGAAGCTGATATCGGCCGTTCAATGCGAGTCCGGTTCACGGTTTCTGCGTGTAACCAGTGCAATCATTTGACGTACGTCGAGTGTACGAAGAGGCATCTCCGGAAACACTCATCGACTGTCTTCACTGCTGAATTACTCTCCTGAAGGTTAATGGACAGTCATCCTGATCGACCTCGAACGTCATTCGCCCGATTGGGGATGTGATTTTCGCCTAGTTACTTCGAAAAATGACAAAAAGAAATCTGAAACCGTTGGTAGTACTGCTTCTCGTGTCTGTCAGCGTCGTTGCTGCACAAACGACGGACGTATCGATTGCGGATAAAGAGGCAATCACGGCAATTGCTTTTGACTACATGGACGGGGCGCTCGATGGTGACGCGGTTCGACTGGAGAACGCGATTCATCCCGAACTTACCAAAGTGAACGTTGATACGTTGCCACAGACCGGGACATCGATCTTGAGAAAATCCGGTTATTCGAGGCTGATAGAAGTCGTTGGTGCCGGATTCGCGAAGCTTCCTGAAGAGCAGCGCATGATAGAGGTCGAGATTCTGGCGGTGAAAGAGGGTCTTGCGAGCGTTGCCGTCACGTCCGCCCGTTTCTATGACTATCTGCACATCGCGAAACTTGACGGAGACTGGAAGATTGTCAACGTGCTCTGGAAATCCAATGCCGAGGCGGCAAGCTCAGCGGCCGAGCGATCGAGCATTTCGGACGCAGAAAGAACGGCACTGGAAACGACCGCAAGAGACTATCTCGAAGGTTCGTTTACCGGTGATGCTGATCGCATGGCGCGTGCGCTGTCTCCCGAACTCACGAAAGTGATTCCCGTTACGATTCCACAGACCGGCAAGACGATGCTGGATAAAATGGGATCGTCCGTTCTCATAGAAGGCACGCGTGCCAAATTGGGAATGCTGGATGAGGACGAATGGGATATTTCATTCCGGGTGCTCGACTACGCGGGCGATATTGCAATGGTCGAAGTGCTTTCGTCCAGGTACTTCGACTACCTGCAGATGGCAAAAGTTGACGGAGAGTGGAAGATCGTCAACGTGCTCTGGAAGATGAATCCGAACGCCCGTCGATAGGTTTTATAGACTTCCTGCGCTGTCTGACGTGCGGTCTCGAAGGTGAGGAAACAGGCTATTATTAAGGGTATGCTGATGTATTTTCAGCGGCGCGCTTAACGTAGCGACTTCAAAATCATTCTCCCTCCATCTCCGAGTGGACGCATGCAAACACCTACGTCTTTTCGGTCCAGTTCTGAGAGCCGTTCTGCTTTCCATGACTTTCTGTATTCCGGTTTCGGCCCGGATCACGCTCATTTCTGAATTCTAATCTATTCGTATCGAGTAACAAAAAGAAAAGAGACTGAACCGCATCATGAAAATCACGCGCGTTGACCTGATTAAGGTCGATATACCTTATTTGGAACCGTTTCGAATCTCGCTCGGAGCTTCGGACGGCACGAACAACGTATTTGTGCGAATTCAGACGGACGAAGGGCATTACGGATGGGGAGAAGCCAGTCCCACACGGCGCATCGCTGGGGAAACACAGGGAACTGTATTTGCAGTGGCCAGGGACCTGGCCGTTCTGCTCATGGGCAAGAATCCCCTCGATATTGAGGCGCACACGAATGCCATGCGCGACCTGTTTGTGCACAACTCCACAGCGCGCAGCGCATTCGATCTTGCCCTTTATGACATCGCCGGGAAGGCGGCCAATAAACCGCTATTCGAAATTCTGGGCGGTGAACGCAGAGCATTCTGGACCGACAATACCATCGGAATAGACACGCCGGCTGCCATGGCAGACAAGGCTGTCAAATATCGGGAGCAGGGATTCAGGGCGATCAAGGTGAAACTCGGCACCGGTCTCGAAGAAGACGTGGCGCGCATTCGAGCCATTCGAACAGCGATCGGTGCGGACATTCCGCTTCGCATTGATGCCAACCAGGGTTGGGATCGCCGGACGGCAAAAGGTGTGCTGAAAGCCATCGAACGCATGGGTATCGAGTACTGCGAGCAGCCGGTAAGGTATTGGGATTATGCGGGTTTGAGGGAAGTTCGACAAGGCACATCGATTCCGATCATGGCAGACGAATCCGTGTTCGACCACAACGACGCCGAAAATCTCACCCGTGACGGCTGCGTCGATCTGCTGAATATCAAGCTCGCAAAGTCCGCCGGTATCTTTAACGGAATGAAGATCGCGGACATCGCCGAGCGCGCCGGAATCGCGTGCATGGTTGGCAGCATGTCGGAGACGCGTCTGGGACTCAGCGCCGCGGCCCATCTTGTGTCGGCCCGTCCGGTGATCAAATACGCCGATCTAGACACGCACTTCGATCACAGCATTGATCCCGTCCTTGGCGGCGTGGAAATATCAGCGGAAGCCGTTATTCTTCCGGATGCGCCGGGGCATGGCGCAGACCTGGATCCGGAATTTCTCGCATCCTGTGAGAGCGTGAGCATCGAATAATATGGCCCGGAACGCCGTCGTATTTACGAATGGTTTACTGCACGTCGATTTTGCTAAAACGTGTCATGGGCTGTTGCGGGGAAGTAGGCGATTTCATGTGCAGGCCGTCGTCGATTCGGTTCATGCCGGCAGAGATGCCGGTGTTGTGATGGACGGCCGGGAGATTGGCGTTCCGATCTATGCGACCCTCGATCACTTTCTGGCAGAAAACGAGAAACCGCCCATATTTGTGGTCGGTGTAGCTTTTTCAGGGGGAGGACTTCCGGAGACGTGTCGCAGTGAGATCCGGTCAGCCATTACGAATGGGTTGACGGTCGTTTGTGGACTGCACGATTTATTGGGTGACGACGCCGAGTTTCGAGCGCTTGCTGACGAAAACGACGTCGAACTCATCGATATCCGAAGACCGAGACCGACTTCTGAGCTCCGATTCTGGACAGGCGCCATTCTGGACATTCATGCCAGGGTCGTTCCTGTGCTGGGCACGGACTGCGCCGTCGGAAAGAGGACCACCTGTCGGTTTCTGTGGGAAGCGTGCAACGCGGCCGGCATTCCCACGGAGATGATTTATACGGGTCAGACCGGGTGGATGCAGGGGTACAGACACGGATTCATTTTCGATGCGACGCCCAACGACTTCGTGAGTGGCGAAATCGAACGCGTCATCCTCGAATGCGAAGACGGGTCGCATCCGGATCTGATCCTGATCGAAGGACAGGGTTCGCTGCGAAATCCTTCCGGGCCCTCTGGGTCGGAGTTCATTCTTTCCGGAAATGCGGCCGCGGTCATCTTGCAGCACGACCCGGCACGCCCTCATTTTGTGGATCAGGAAGAAATTGAAACGCTCGTGCCTTCGCCCGAAGACGAAATCGAATTGATTCGCATGTATGGCGTGGAGACGCTCGCGATTGCGCTCAACGGAAGAGGTTGGGAGGAACATCAAATGATCGCCTACCAGACGGAACTGCAGGCAAAAATCGGAATCCCGGTCGTGCGTCCGCTGGAAGAAGGGGTGGAGGAGCTCGTCCCGGTATTGAGAGAACTTCTCCGCAAGTAGCCGCAAAAGCATTGTCCAGCGACGCCCTTCCATGCTCAAGTCACCGACGTTTCAGAAATACTTTCTGCCGGGTTTTGTATTTCAGTCGGTCGTCATAGGCGGCGGTTACGGTACCGGTCGCGAACTCGTCGAGTTCTTTCTTACCGACGGTCCGGCTGCCGGAATGCTGGGAATCGTTGTTTCGACCATAATCTGGAGCCTCGTTCTGGCGATCAGTTTCGAGTTCGCGAGGCTTCGAAAGGCCTACGATTACCGGTCCTTCATCAATAGTCTTCTCGGTAAAGGCTGGATGGGATACGAACTGGTCTACATTATCGGGATGATACTGGTGGTTTCCGTGCTGGGATCGGCCGCCGGAGAACTGGTCGCAGAAGTCTTCGCACTTCCCGATATCGTCGGTATCGTGACGATGATACTCGTTGTAGGCATACTCGTCTTTTATGGTACGAGTCTGATTGAAAAAGTGCTTTCGATCTGGTCATTCGCGCTGTACGCCGTCTACATCGTACTGATTGTCGCCGCTCTGATCATGTTTGGAACATCGATTGGAGAAAACGTCTCTGTAACCCGGGAGGGCTCGAATTGGATGCTGAGCGGTGCTCGCTACGCGGCCTACAACGTGGGCATTATGCCGGCAATGCTGTTCGCCGTGCGCCACATCGAAACGCGCGGAGAGGCCGTCATTTCCGGGAGCATTGCCGGCGTGATCGCCATGCTGCCCGGTGCATTCATCTACATTGCCATGCTGAGCCAGTATCCGGATATTTTGTCGGTGCCCATTCCGGCGGATTTCCTGCTCAGCCGCATGAATATGCCTGTGCTTCGTCTCATTTTCCAGATTATTCTCTTCGGTACCTTGATCGAAACGGGTGTCGGGCTGATTCACGGCTTCAACGAACGCATTTCCGGTGCATACGAAGAGAAAGGCGCCCACATGCCGAGACTTCTTCGTTTCGGCATAGCTATCACGATCCTTGTGCTCGCCATATTTATCGCTGATGCGGTGGGCATTGTGGACCTGATCGCATCGGGGTACGGCGCGCTCACATGGGCATACTGGGTTGTGTTCCTGATCCCTGTTCTCACGGTGGGTATCTGGCGCATCCTGAAATCGAGTGCAGTCTAGGTTTTGCAATCGCAAGCACCCTTCGACTACATTGTCGCCCCTATTGAATCATTCATCATCATCGGAGGACAGTCAAAATGGACGCTCAAGCACGTGAAAAGTATTTGAAGCTGGCGCTTCGTGTATTTGGAGTCATCTTTATCGTCGGTATCTACGCAATGATGGCCATCTGGCCGGAAGGATGGGGCTGGGAGCCCCGGCAGTCCGAGTACGAGCAGATGATTATCGGCGTTTACGCTGTAATGGGCGTATTTATGCTTCTGGCGGCCGGCAATCCAGGCGAGCACAGGAGTTTCATCTGGTTCGTCGTGTGGTCTTCGGCCGCGCACGCGGCTATCATGCTGGTACAGGCGCTTCGCGATTCCACCGAGAGCGCCAATTTGATTGGCGACA
>CAZGOS010000084.1:0-11591 GCA_964527795.1 uncultured Rhodothermales bacterium
AACGCCATATCGCGGGATGGCGGGTGGGTTCTCTTTGAAGTGGGCCCGGAAGAAAAAGACGGGAAACTTCGAATCAGAAGCGTATCGGGCGAAACTGAATACGCCATCGATAGAGGCGACGGCGGCATTTTCTCGGGGAACAGTCGCTTCGTGGCATATAAAATCGTGCCGGCCGTCGACTCCGTTCGAGCGGCGAAATTGGCCAAGAAAAAAGACGATGATCTTCCCAAGGATAGTCTGGGCATTCTTAACCTTTCGACGGGGTCCGTGCACATGTTTGAGCGAGTGCTCTCCTTCAAGCTGCCGGAAGAAGGCGGTGACCGCATCGCTTTTCGCCTGGTGAAAGAAAAAATGAAGCCGGATTCAACCGCTGCCGATACAACAGCAGCAAAACCTGAGGAAGTGGAAGAGGAGGAAAAAGAAGACGACGAGGACAACGGGAAGAAGGACAAGGATGAAGGCACGACGCTCGTCGTGCGAAATCTGGTGATCGGCTCAGAGCTTCGGTTCGATGATGTCTCGGATTACGATTTTTCGAAGGACGGAAAATGGCTGGTTTTTATTCGGTCCAATAAAGAAGGAGACGTAGACGGATTATTCGTGTTGCCCGAGGGTGAGACGGAACCGATTTCGCTGATGACGGGCGAGGGAAACTATAAACAGCTCGCCATGGACGAAGCAGGTTCACAAATCGCATTCATGTCCGATAGAGATGACTACGAGTCCGATAAGCCCGGTTTTACTCTTTACAAAGCTGGATTGGGCGATACACAGGCTACCGCCGTAGCCGGCGAAGGCTCGGCGGGCGTACCGGACGGCTGGTGGGTGAGTGAGCACGGTAACGTCTATTTCTCCGACTCGGGAGACCACCTGTACTTCGGCACCATGCCGCGACCGGATCCGGAGCCTGACGACGATGATGTGCTTGAAGAAGAAAAGGTCAAAGTGGATATCTGGTCGTGGACAGATCCTCTGCTCCAGCCCATGCAGCTTCTTCAGGCGGAACGGGAAAGAAACCGGACTTACCTGGCTGTAGCGCGAGGCAATGACGGCGATATCGTGCAGTTGGGCACCGAGGAGATCCCAAATGTTACGGTGAGCCAAAAGGGCGACGGAAGCGTGGCACTCGGCACCTCCAATCTCCCCTACCGGAAAGAAATATCTTGGGACTCACCCGGTTACAACGATGCATACCTCATCAATGTCACCACGGGTGAAAGTGACCAGATGCTCGACCGTGTGCAGAGCCGCATTCAACTGTCACCGGAAGGGCAGTATGTGTTCTGGTGGGACGGGTTCGACCTCGTTTGGCGCGCGCGATCGACGGAGAGCGGCGAACCGGTAAAACTGTCGGGAGGCATTCCATTTTCTGTGGACAACGACCTTCATGACTGGCCATACAGGCCCAACAGTTATGGATATGCGGGATGGACCGAAGGTGACGCGCGTTTTCTCTTTTACGACAAGTACGACATCTGGGCCGTTGAGCCACACGGCGATTCCGCGCCGCAGAACGTGACGGACGGAGTAGGCCGTGATCGTAATCTGCAGTTTCGTCTACGCGACCTGGACCCGGACGAGCCATCCATCGATCCGGATAGAGATTTGATGCTGGCCGCGCTCAATCTCGAAACGAAAGATAATGGATTCTGGACCGACCGCGTAAACAGTCGACGGGAGCCGAAACAACTGGTCATGGGTCCGTACAGTTTCGGTTATTTCCTACGCAAGGCCGAGGAGGCCGATGTCATCATGTACAATCGGCAGAATTTCCGGGAATTCCCGGATATCTGGACGGCGAACCTCGAGTTCGAAGATATGAAGCGCCTCAGCGATGCCAATCCACAGCAGACTGAATTCAGTTGGGGAACGGCAGAGCTTTATGAGTGGACCTCCCTGGACGGTAAACCGCTCAAAGGCATTCTGTACAAACCCGACGGTTTCGATCCTGCCCGGACGTATGCGATGATGGTCTATTTCTATGAGAAGAGCTCGAATGGGCTGCATGGCCATCATACGCCGCGCGCCGGTAGTTCGAGTATCAACCGCTCGTTCTACGTGAGCCGAGGTTACGTACTGTTCGTACCGGACATTCCGTACAAGGTGGGATATCCGGGCGAAAGCGCCATGAATGCTGTAATGCCCGGTGTAACAGCACTGATTGATGAGGGATTCATCGATCCCGACCGTATTGGTGTGCAGGGTCATAGCTGGGGTGGTTATCAGATCGCCTACATGGTCACTCAGACCAACCTGTTCGCGGCTGCGGAAGCCGGCGCTCCGGTATCCAATATGACGAGTGCGTACGGCGGTATTCGATGGGGATCCGGAATGAGCCGGATGTTCCAGTACGAGATGACGCAGAGTCGAATTGGCGGCACGCTCTGGAACGCCCAACAGCGGTATATCCACAATTCGCCACTTTTCCAGGCCGACAAGGTCGAAACACCCGTTCTCATGATGCACAACGACGAAGACGGTGCGGTGCCGTGGTACCAGGGAATCGAATTCATGGTTGCTTTGCGTCGACTGGGTAAACCGGCATGGATGCTCAATTACAACGGTGAAGCGCACGGTCTCAGGCAGTACAAGAACCGAAAGGACTGGACGATTCGGCTACAGCAGTTTTTCGACCATTACCTGATGAATGCTCCGGCACCGGTCTGGCTGGAACAAGGCGTTCCTGCAGTGAAAAAAGGATTGACGCTCGGGCTGGAAACGTCGACCGAGTAGGCTGCGGTCACTATTATTACCCTTGAATACCGGGCTCGATTGTATATCCTTGTAATCGAGGCACGCCTAACTATATTTATGGCTCATACCTCCCTCGGGAGAGGCCATGAAACAAGTTCGCATCGCGTTAGCCACCCTCCTCCTTCTTCTTATTGAGGGTCATTCGATTGCCTGGCAGGTAACGGTGCCCGGCGCAGAAGAACGCGCGGCGTTCCTCGCTGCCTATCCCAACGCCACCATCACTTGGCACCGGTATTCAGGCGAAACGACCATGGTGTCCGGCGTGCAAATCAAGGGATTCCAGGGAGCGCCGGTCGATGTCGGCCAATCTGTTCTGCTTGAGTTTCGCACTCTGCTCGGCCTCCCGGAAAAGAACATTTCCTTCGTTCCGGGCGCACAGCGAGAGACACGTGCCGGTGGGCGACGCATGCTGTTCCACACCCATTCAGACGGCGTAGAACTGCCGGGAGATGACTTCCTCATTGGCGTTAACAGACCGTTCGAGGGAGATCGCTTTTATATCGACCAGGATGGTAATGTGGCGCCCCCCGGGTATTTTTTCCAGACGTTAGGCGAGAGACGAGACTATGACGAGCCTCGCGCGGACTGGTATGTCTATTTCATACAGAGAGTAAAGCACGCTTCTGTTGACTCATACGCAGACGAAACGGATCGGGGCAACACCGATTCTGAACTCGCCGGAATCGAGGCATCACGAGGGGTGTCATCATCCTGCCCCCAGGATGATTATTCGTTCGTCGGCAGCGCGTTCGCATATCGTACGAATCCGTTGAACGACGATTTGCAAACCGTATCGCTGAACAATCTGTGCAAGCAAAGTCCGGTCACCCTATCCGGTAAACAGGTGCACGTGGAATCGTGGGTGGGACAAGGCACAGGAGAGGTCATTTCCACCCCGGATGGCGTATTCACGTTCCATCCCGACTCATCGGAGTTTGAAGACGTCTCGGTCTATTATCATATCGACAGTTACCTGTCGATGATGCGGGATCGGGGATTCGATCCGCTGATCGGGAGTGACTATTCTCTCAATGCATACGTGCGTTCGACCGAGACAAGTACGGCAGTCTCCCGATACAAGACAGGAAAGATTGATTTTGGTGTGCCGGATTCGGCTTTTGAGAATGCCGCTCTCGAGGCCGCAACCATCGCCCATGAGACGACTCATAATCTCCAGTATGATTTTCTGACCGCTTCGTATTTGGGCGTTATAGAAAAAGAACACACAGAGATGGGCGAGGCCTACGCAGACTACCTGGGTCTTGTATATCGAAGTTTTCAACTGGGCCACTATAGGCCCTGGGAACAGCCCGTAATCGGCAATTTTCTCTCTCCTGAATTGACTCACGACCTTCCCCGAGATCTCAGCTCTCCCGAACCGCACTACAGCGGAAGGGGCAAAACGAATTACGCGGGTATAGCCGGTACCCCGACGAGTATCAATTTGTATGACAACAGCCTGATATTTTCGACGGCGCTCATGGACTTTGACCGAACGGATGGAAGCCTGCATTCATCTGCCTTTGTCATCGAGTCCCTGTTCAACATCTCGGGGACCCCCGATTTTCATAAAGGGCGCGATGCGCTTATGCTCGCTGCCAATAATTGTGCGCTCGGCGCCGATCCCCAAGTTACTGTATGCTGTGAATCACAACTCTGCTCACAAAAAGCCGGATTTGCTTTCGCCAAGCGGGGAATTGGAGAGGCCGATATCCTCGAATCGCGAGCCGGCGCAGCAGATCGGGGAACTCTTTTCCCTGAAAATCCCGTTCTTTTGGAAGGAAATTTCCCGAATCCCTTCAGTTCGCGCACTCGGATCGAATTCGAAGTCATCAGACCGGTCCGCGTTCGTGTAAATGTGTACGATGCTCTTGGAAGGCAGGTAGAGCAGCTGCTTGATACCCACTTACCGCGTGGTCGTCATTTCATTGACTGGTTACCGAGCGACACGGCAGACGGGGCCTATTTTTTCGAAATTGTGGCAGATGACTTCGCAGAACGAGGTTCGATGCTACTCATTAGATAGATTTGCCAAGGATCTCACACGAGTTCATAATCCACCACCACTCTCATCGAAGCCGATATGAAAGCGCTCACCCGCACGTTCTCGCTGACTTTTTTACTATTTCTCGCCGCATCGGCACTCGCCCAGGACGGCATGCCGCTTTTCACAGACGACTTCCCTCCAGACGAGTTTGCTGAACGGCGCAGTAAAATATTCGATGCAATGGGTGAGGACGCCATCGTCGTATTGCAGGGTGAACCCACGCAGAGAGGATATACCCGCTTTCGTCAGTCCAACGAATTCTATTACCTGACGGGCATTGAAGTACCGCACGCGTATCTGCTCTTGGATGGCGCATCGAGGAAGTCGACGATTTTCCTGCCTCATCGCAACGAGAGCAGAGAGCGCAGCGAGGGAAAAATGTTGTCGGTTGAAGACGCAGAAGTCGTTCTGGAATTAACCGGCATGGATGCAGTTGCGGCAGTAGCGGACCTGTCTGCAATGTTGAGTCGCTACGGACGTCGAGCAGAATCAACTACACTGTATACCATGTTCGCGCCCGCAGAAGGCATGTCTGAAAGCCGAGACCTGGGCATGCGCCGTGCAGCAGACATCGCCGCCGATCCGTGGGACGGTCAGCCCGCACGTGAGGCACGATTCATACAACTGCTTCGCGAGCGTTTTCCGGGATTCGAGGTCGTAAGCATCAACCCCATTCTCGACGAACTTCGACTCATCAAGAGCCCGCGCGAGATGGATCTGATTCGAAAAGCTACGCGCCTTTCAGGCCTGGGAATAATGGAGGCCATGCGATCGGTGGAACCGGGCCAGAAAGAAATGGAACTCGACGCCGTTGCCAAGTACATCTACTGGAGGAACGGTGCGCAGGGCGATGCCTATTACTCCCTCATCGCGAGTTCTACGAACGCCTATCGGCCTCATTACAACGCCGGCCGGCGCATCATGCAGGACGGTGATTTTCTGCTGATGGATTATGCTCCGGATTACGGGTACTACATGTCAGACGTCACACGGATGATGCCGGTCAACGGTAGGTTCAGCCCGGTTCAGCGTGAGTTGTACGGCGTCTACAAACAGTTTTACCGGGCCATACTGAACCGCATACGACCCGATGTCACAGCCCGGCAGATCAAGCGTGAGGCCGTCGCGGACATGGAGCAAATCCTGTCAGGCTGGACGTTTTCCAGGGATATTTATCAGCAGGCAGCGGAGAGTTTCGTGAACTCGTACGCCCGCTCGGCTGAGAACCCGAATACCCGAATGGGTCACGGGGTTGGCATGGCCACACACGATGTGGGCACCTTCACCGGTCCGCTGCGCGCCGGCATGGTGTTTACGATCGAGCCGGCGCTACGCGTTCCGGAAGAAGAGATCTACGTCCGAATGGAAGATTTGATCATCATCCATGAGGACCACGCCGAAATCGTTTCCGACTTCGTGCCCATGCAAATGGAGGACATAGAACTCCTGATGACGGAAGAAGGCATGCTCCAGAAATATCCAAAGGATGAGACACCGCCGATTCGAACGAACTGACGGCGTTTAACCTACCAGATATCTTTCCGAGACTATTGCGTAGCCACGTTTAGACGCGGCATCTCTTCATCACTGAAGCGCGGAAGCAATTCGTCGCGCATGGCGAGCTGATAGATCGTCCAGGCCACAACAACAGAAGCCTGCTTGACATCATCTTCCAGCACCTGCTCATACGTGTCCAGGTTGGTATGCCACGTGTGCGTGAAGTATCGAATAGGATCCTGACCCATCGAAACGCCGGGCAGCCCTGCGTGGTTAAACGCGGTATGGTCGGAACCACCGATGCCTCGACTTGCTGACGCCCTCGCCCCGGCAATACCCAGATCACTTAATGGCTGAACGATTTCGTGCAATACGACGGCCGCGTCACGCGGTCCGAACACGCTCGCGCCACGAAGTTTGCCCGTCCCGGAATCTACATTGATGTAGCCTCCAAACAATGCGTACTCCGGCTTCTGATCTTCGTACGTACCAAAATGTTCGGCAACATAAGCCTGCGAACCAAGAAGACCCTGCTCTTCTCCGCCCCAAAGAGCGAGACGTATGGTCCGGCGAGGTTTTAGATCCAAAGCCTGGAGAATGCGTACGGCTTCGATCATGATGGAGGAGCCGGTACCGTTGTCCGTCGCTCCCGTGCCTGCGTGCCAGGAGTCGAGGTGGCCACCGAGCATCACAACTTCGTCCGGAAACTCTGTACCTCGAATTTCAGCGATGTAGTTATGCGCCGTCGCTCCTTCCGGATAGATCGTATTTTCTACTTCGATCTCCACCACGATCGTATTGCAGCAGTTGTTTAAACGCGTGAGACGTCCGAAGTCTTCGTCGCGGAGAATGACTGTAGGAACGACAGTTGACGGATCGTATGAGCGGTTTCCAAAGGCCCGGACGAGCCCGTCTATCATGCCTGCAGCGTTTATGCGTACCTGAACGCCGGCCGAAAGCAGAAACGCATCTATGCGCTGACCGACCTCGCGTGACGATAGTGCGCCTTCTCTCCGATCCGGAGCCGGTCGCCGTGCATAGGCTGGTCGACCGCCCTGACCGCCGGCGTCAGGATTGTATTGCTCCTTGACCTGTTCGTCATCACGACGCATCGGCCGACTGGACGAATAATTCGGAGTTCGCGCCTGGCCGATGAGCACAATTTTCCCTGCGATCTGGGAATTAACGGAGGCGAAATAAGCATTCAGCTCGTCTTCGGTCGCTTCGTCGGGTGGCATGAGATGGAAAATCCCGGCCGTTACCGGTCCTTTCGTACTGGGCGTCCACGCCAGTACCTCGCCAACGAGTGGCTCACGGATAGGTGAAATGATATGTGCGGAAAAACGCTCGTTCTCCCAACCGGGATGTCCCCAATCCCACGGCTCCTTGTGTGCATTTGCCAGCCCCAGTTCGGTAACGTAGTCAAGTACCCACTCGCCGGCACGTTCCAGGCTGGGTGAACCGGTCAGACGCGGTCCAAAACGATCGGTCAGTTGATGGAGTGTCTTCATCACCTGAGATCTTTCCAGTCCCTCTTCACGAATAAGCGCAAGAGTTTCGTCCTCCTGCTCTCCCTGTGGTGTGCTTGCGTTCTGGGCATGAACGGATCCCGCCAGGAGAAGCGTGGCGAGAAGCATGAGGTATCCTCTGTTTATCATAACGGTCACCACTTTCAGTAGCCAGAGTAATTTGAAGGCGTACGAGGCGCTTAGAACTTCTTTACGTGGCTGAAGGTACTTCTTTTCGAGATTACTGAATTGTAAGAATCTGTGAGTCTAATAGGTGCATGCGAATGAGCCGGTCGTTTGTTTTCATATTATTCTTTAGCACATCGGCTCTAACCGGTTGTGTTTCAAATGCAGAACAGGTTCATTCCTATGACGGAGAGACGATGGGTACGACGTACCGCGTGACGTTCGGCGTGCGCCCGGGAGGCATCGTTCTTTCGCAGGCCGATCTCGAATATGCTCTGTTTGATATCAATCAGTCGCTCTCCACCTATCTGGAAACGTCTCTGATCTCAGAGATCAATAGTTCACGAGACACCTCACTCGCGCATCGCATTGACCAGCACTTTCTGACGGTCTTTGAAGCGGCGAAGGAAGTGTATGAAGCCACACAGGGTGCTTTTAATCCGGCCGTTGGACCGCTCGTTCGCGCATGGGGATTTGGGGCCGACGAGCCACGTAATCCTGACAGCGCACAAGTCGCCATGCTGCTTACGCAGAGCGACTTCGCGGCATTTCATATAGATTATTCGGAACGTCCGGTACTTCACAAGCGCATGGCAGAAGCTGAACTTGATTTCAGTGCCATTGCCAAGGGTTATGCCGTCGACGAAATCGGTCTGCTTCTCGAAAGCACCGGTGCAGTCAACTATCTCGTCGAAATCGGTGGTGAAGTTCGCGCGCGCGGGCGCCATCCCGAAGACAGAACATGGCGCATTGGAATTGAAAAACCGCTCGAAGCACGCCGTGAGCTTCAAGTCGTTGTGGAATTAAATGACGTGTCGCTGGCGAGTTCGGGTAACTACAGGAATTATTATCTGCGGAACGGACAGAAATTCGTTCACATAATAAATCCAGTAACGGGCTACCCGGAGATCAATTCCTTGTTAAGCGTCTCCGTTCTGGCGCCTGACTGTATGACGGCGGACGCCTACGCGACAGCGTTCATGGTGATGGGTCTGGAACGAGCGCTGGACTTTGTTGAATTGCACGGAGGCCCGGCTGCGTATTTCATCTCCGGAGGTGAAGAATCAGCATTTGAGACCACGGCGTCGGCAGGCTTTTCTGAAATTCTTCTTCCGGACGAAAACGAGAAGTAATTCTCATCTCGACAACCGGCTTCGACCTGCCCTTGACACGAAATCGACCTGCACTACGAATGCGTCGAAAAGGTACCTGAGCATCACCACTCGAATACGGAGATGGGGTACGCAAAACTGTCCAACCACTTAGCCGCAACAACGTAAGCTATTGGCCAGGCAATCATGTTTGCGAGTATCACAAGCAGCAAGAACTCTTTGCACAGTATGTACGAGATACTGCTGTGTGACGCTACCAACACCTTGCGAATACCTATTTCTTAGCGTCGCTGCTCCGCCCAAAGGCCCTGGACGATTCGAACTCCTGACCAGAATGTGCGCACCATGCCGGAGCGCTACCCGCGAGAGTCGTTACTTCCTCTGAGACTTGGCATCTTCAATAAACGCCTCAAGAAGCCACTCGGCTACGGTCTGGCGGTTGTCCGGTTCAATGATTCGAACCTGGTCGCCTTTGTGGTTGATGTTGCCGAGTTCGATGTAGACCGTCACCGGAATAGAATGAACCAGCGTGTACCAGGACCTGGGAAGGATTCGCCCCTTGTATCCACGGCCGGGTTGAACCTGTTCGTATTTTAACCTGATGGTTTCTCTGAGCCGTTCGGCCAGTTCCTTCCCTCTGCGCGATCCGTAATAAAAGTCGACGTCGATCTGTCGATCTTGGTGGAAATAGTCCACGTGAAACTCTACCACGCGCTGGTATGCGTTTTCGTGCTTCCTGTATAAACGATTGATCTCGTCCACTCGTGGTTTTAGACGTCCCCTCTTTCCACTGCCAACATTCTTGCCATCACGATGCGTCTCGTCGTGATCAGCTTTCAAATAGTTAATGTCCCTGATACCATCGTCATCCTGCGAAATAAAGTACACGGTTGCCGAGTGCGCCAGGGCGGCACGTCCAAACCTGAGCATTACGTCGTACGCGTATTCGTCTTCGTACAGATTCACACCTTCTCGTACTCCGATCGCTCCTGGATCCGCACCGCCATGGCCGCCTACCAGATAAAAAACACGACCCTTCAGGACAGTACTGACGATGTCCACCTTTCGAAATTCTTCACCGAACAACGGTTGATCGATCATGCGCACCGGGAGCACGTAGTCGACATCTTTCCGTAGTCCGCCGTCGGAAGTGAATTTCCCTTCGTTCATTTCGCGAAACTCGGCGATTACTACTTTTGACGGGTGTATGCCGTTTCTCTTCAGTAGTCGAAAGGCTCCTTCTCCCTGTCGTGCGAAATCGGAAGTCGGCTGCGCAGTCGAAATCTGCACTGAAAACAGAAGTACGAGCAGGATAAATGAACTAAATCGCATGAAATTGATATCGGCGCCAGAGTGCGTTTCTCAAGTTTTGCCGCCCCGCCAAATTTTCGAAACGACTCCCCTACTCGCATCGATTGCCTGACCCGAGTCATCTAGTGCTGGTCAAAAAGGTGGTCGCTTTCTACGGCCGAACAAAGGGCGTTCCTTTGAACAGAGGACGGACCAGTGCCGATGCAAAACCGGCAAGGCTGAGAAGCGCCAAGACGATGATTGTTTTTTTGGTCTTCATTCCCGTTATATCGGCAGGACTACGGGATTTCTCAAGCGCAATAAACCGGGAAACGCAATAACTTGAGGCGTCTAATTCACGAAGGAGGGAACGTCTCGAACGGCGATACGACCGCGATAATCATACTGTGCAATTCTAATATGCAACGCGAGGCCCTGGATCAGATATTCGAGCTCGAAGAGCATCACTGGTGGTTCAGGGCAAGGCGAGCCATCGTCCAGAAGGTTCTCGACCGGTATCTGTCCGGCAGGGACAATAAGATCCTTGAAGTCGGGTGTGGCTCTGGAGGAAATTTCGAGTTACTCTCGACCTACGGAATGTTGCGGGCAGTCGAACGGGACGAAGATGCCAGGGCGCGCGCAGTCGCTCGCAACCTGGCTGTCGTAGAGCCTGGCTCGCTGCCTGACCAATTCCCCGTTGATCGATCTTTTGACCTGATTTGTCTGCTCGACGTGCTTGAACATGTGGAGCAAGACGAAGAATCTCTGGTAGCCCTGAACGATCTATTGGAGACCCGCGGACATCTCCTGCTCACCGTACCGGCGTATGAATTCCTGTGGAGCAGGCACGACGAACTGAATCAGCATAAACGTCGCTATACGAGGGCACAAGTCCTTGGCCTCATAAGACGAACCGGCTTCGAGCCTCTATATGCCACCTACTTCAATACGGTGCTTTTCCCGGTCGTGGCGGGCGTGCGAATCGTAAAGGGGCGAATTTCCCGGACTTCAGGGACCGATTTCAGAAGGCATTCCGGGATAACAAACGCGTTGCTTTTTGGGGTGATGTCCGCGGAGCGCCTCATTATGCCGCAATTCTCCTTTCCTTTCGGTGTGTCAATACTCGTGCTTGCCAAAAAGGTCTCGAATCAGGAATTAGCTTGAACACATTGCGCCTTGGCATCTCTCGTGCTAGTA
>CAZGOS010000085.1:0-11534 GCA_964527795.1 uncultured Rhodothermales bacterium
CGGCACAAAGCCGAACACCACTCAATCCCCCACCCACGTGTAGTCTCTGCGGAGTTGCGCCGAGGTAACATACCGGGCACCGGCTTCTCCGGATTGCGTCAGCCTGATGCAGACATTAGCGCTCCTATCCCTGCAGGCTAACCCCGCTTCATCGCCCGTAAAAACGAAGGTTGAGGTCCACCGTGTGCCGTCTTCCTGCGACTCGTAGGTCTCACCGACTTCCGGCGTATTACAGGCGAATGCCACAACAGCCAACACGAGAATCAGCTTTCTCATGACTGGCTCCATGATGTACGGAAAACTACGAACGTAAAATCCGCCGGTTTTGTTCGCTTTGATGCCGATTTCAGGACCCAAACGTGACACTGTACCGGTGGTCGCACCTGCGTTAACAACCGTTGGGGGTGCTTCCGGCAATTTTCTGCTGAACGACGCTCACACCTATTCAGATTGAGCATGTCATCGCAACACCCGTCGAGCAAAGCCGTACACGCGCCAGCATGAAATTGAGAATTGGATCATCGTAAGGGCGCTGTAGTTCAGGCCGGAGACCGCCATGACACGCGAGGAATGAGAACCCTCGCCCGGTCGTCTAGATATGGGGGTTTCGTCGCGATTGGTCCAGATCGAATGAGCATCGCGATTACGAAACGCCTTCATTTGTCCGAACAAACCCGTTTTTCATAGCCATGACTTTCCCATTTAATAACCGCAGTCTTGTGTCCGGATTTCGGACCCGGGTACTCCTCGGATTTCTTGCGACCGTATTGATCTCCGCGTTAGTCAGCCCATCGGCCGCCGCACAGGAGATCCAGAGGATCGACTTCAATGACGCCGTTCGAATCGCGCTGGAGCGCAACGTAGCGGTTCTTCGTTCACGCAACAATGTGGAGCTGCAGGCAACCACGGTAACAGCACAGAAAGCCAACTTCCTGCCGAATTTGAATTTCAGCTCCAGTAGCAGGCGCAACATTGGACTGTCATTCGATCAGACAGTTGGAGAGTTGGTTCTGGATGCCAGCGACAGCTTCGGCATGAGCGCGAGTTCCACCATCAATATATTCAACGGTTTTGCCGACATCGCGGCGCTCGAACAGGCACGAAAAACCCTTGAGAGTCAGGAATATTCCTATGATCGCACCAGGCAGACAACTGTATTCAACGTCATCACCAATTATTTGACGGTCATTTTGACGGAAGAACGCTATCGAATTCGGGTCGAAGAATTCGAAGCACAGCAGTTGTTACTTGATCAGATTCAGGAGTTCGTAAATGCGGGCGTGCGAGCCATTTCAGACCTTTATACGCAGCAGGCTACGCTGGCAGCAAGCGAAGCACAGGTCCTAAACGCGGAAAGCCAGGTCCAGGTGGCAAAAACACGGCTGATCCAGACGCTCCAGTTAGATCCACTCGGCGATTATGAATTTGTCGCACCAGATCCTGACGATATATCACTGAACGTGCGCGAGTACGATCCGGAAAATCTCATGCTCGGCGCATTTGAAAGTCGTACGGATCTTCGGGCGCAGGAGGCGTCTATAGACGCTACGACTCAGGGAATCCGAATCGCTAAAGCCGGTTACCTCCCGAGACTCAATTTTTCGGGAAGTTATAGCACGAGTTATTCCAGTCGTTCCGGCAGTCGAGTAAATGGGACGTTCGTAGAAACGCCTTTTTCAGATCAGCTCAGTGACAATCAGGCCAGATCGTTAAACCTGAGTTTGACTATTCCGATTTTCAACAGACTCCAGACAAGCACGGCCATTGAAACGCGTCGGGTGCAGCATGCAAATGCAATGCTCGACCTGGCAGCGTTGCAGCAGTCCGTCGCACTGGACATCCGGCAGGCCTACTACGACTACGAGATATCGGTCAAACAGCTTGACGTGACCAACAAACAGCAGCGGGCTGCAGAGCAGGCGCTGGAGGTAGAGCAGGAGCGCTACGACGTTGGAGCTTCAACCCTTGTTGAATTGACGCAGTCACGCGCCCGTTTCACGGACGCTGCAAGCCAGCGTGCGCAGGCGATCTTTCAGTTCTACTTCCAACAGCGATTGCTCGAGTACTATCAGGGAATTCTTGATCCTTCTCAACCACTCTTTTGACAAAACCTTAAAGAGACCGTAAACGCCCAAAGCAACCTGCTCACCGAGTATACGTACGCTCGGGAACCGATTGGCAAAGGCGTACCCTTATTATGGCGAAAAAGAAGAAAAACGCTACGAAGCGCATTTTCATACTGCTCGGAGTGCTTGTGGCACTGGTTGTCGTTCTCGGTATTGTCGCCAGCGCGACTGGACTCGTTGGTGGAGGTGAACGGGCGACCGAAGTCGAGGTCGAAACGGTGGGAATCCGAAGCATTACCCAGGTTGTCACCGCATCCGGCAAGATTCAGCCGGAGATCGAGGTCACCATCAGCCCGGATGTACCGGGTGAAATCATCGAGCTCCCCGTGAAAGAGGGTGATGCGGTCAGAAGGGGAATGCTTCTTGCCCGTATCAAGCCCGACTTTTACGAGGCGCAGGTGGAACAGGCATCTGCCTCCGTTCTACAGGCAAAAGCCACCGAAGCGTCGCGTCGCGCCGATCTTTTGAATGCCGAGTTTGAAAAGAACAAGGCGGAGGCACTATTCAAATCGCAGGCAATTTCCGAAAGTGAATACCTGGCGGCGAAGACGCGTTACGAGACATCAAAGTCGACTTTGGAGGCGGCCGGGTATTCGGTCAAGATCAATGAAGCGCGCCTGGACGAGGTGAACGAGCAACTCTCGAAGACACGCATTTTTTCGCCGATGGACGGCACGGTTTCGATGCTCCTGGTAGAGCTCGGCGAACGCGTCGTCGGAACGAGCCAGTTCGCAGGCACCGAAATGATGCGCGTGGCAAAGCTGGATCGCATGGAGATCGAAGTTGACGTCAACGAGAACGACGTAGTCAATGTCTCGATCGGCGACACGGCGTCGGTCGAAATCGACGCCTATCCGGACCGCGCATTCAAAGGAACGGTTACTGAAATTGCCAATTCGGCGCGAGTCCAGGGCGGTGGTACGCAGGAGCAGATCACCAACTTCCCGGTCAAGATCCGCATTCTGGATCCACACAACATTTCGTTCGAAACGTCCGGCGCCCAAGATGTCGTATTGAACACCGAAGTTCCTCTCGAGTCCACAGAGACACCCAACTTCAGGCCGGGAATGAGCGGTACGGTCGACGTTTTTACGCAGACGATCGACGCTGCAATAGCGGTTCCGATCCAGGCTGTAACCGTGCGCGACTTCAATAAGCTCGAAGATGACGAACCTGGTGAGGGTGACGAGGCTGCTGAAACCGAGGGCTCTGAGACTCCGGCGTCGAATGCAGATCCCGATTCGGTGAGTAGTAATAGTCGAAATAAGGATGAGGAAGATCTGCGGCGCGTCGTATTTCTCATGGTTGACGAGCACGCCAAGATGGTCGAGGTCGAAACCGGTATCAGCGATGACACGCACATTGTGGTTCTTTCCGGAGTGAGTGAGGGAGAGACGGTCGTCACGGGTCCCTATCGAGCAGTCTCAAGAACCCTTGAGCCGGACGATCTGCTTGAAGAGAAGAAGGACGATTCGCGAAGCGAGCGCAACAGCGATCGAGCCAACTAGCCGCCTTTGAATCGAAACGTAGTTGCCGAACACCATGCAGCCAACCCGTTCCCAGCCACGTCCTATAATCGAGTTACAGGACGTCAGGAAGATCTATCAAATGGGCAACACGGAAGTCCGCGCCCTGGACGGCGTATCGGTGTCCATCTGTCCTAACGAGTATGTGGCCATTATGGGGCCCTCCGGTTCGGGAAAATCCACCATGATGAATATCATCGGTTGCCTGGATATCCCGACGAGCGGAACCTATGTCCTTAACGACAACGAAGTCGGCGACATGGACGATAATGAGCTGGCGGCCGCACGAAACCGCGAAATCGGCTTTATCTTTCAGACATTCAACCTTCTGCCGCGCGTCGATTGTCTCCACAATGTCGAGCTTCCGCTCATTTACTCCGGGCTTAAAAAGGCAAAACGACGAGAAATGGCGGCGCAATCACTCAATGCCGTCGGCCTGGCGGATCGCATGGATCACAAACCCAATGAGCTTTCCGGTGGAGAGCGTCAGCGCGTGGCCGTTGCGCGTGCGCTCGTAAACGATCCATCCATCCTGCTCGCCGACGAACCGACCGGAAATCTGGATACAAAGACCGGTGAGGAAATTCTCCAGCTGTTCGAGAAACTCCACAGGAATGGCAATACGCTGCTCGTCGTTACGCACGAGGAATACATCGCCCGCCATGCCAGGCGTATCATTCGCTTACGAGATGGTTTGATTGAGTCAGACGAAATCGTCGACTCACCTATACTCGACGGCATAGTAAAGTCGGCCGACAACGGTCACGAACAGCAGCACGGCTAACTTCTACATGCCACATTTGAAGCGCTCGGTACGTCGAACGAACTCCACTCTACCTTCCGATTTTCGAATCAGCACCGCCTGAAAGGGCAACGTCAGCACAGTGGGTGTTATGCAATCTGTTCCCGGTTCGCTGACGAGATAGGCCACTGTTATGACGCCTCCCGCGGACTCAACCGACTCCACCTCGATTAGATAGCCACCGTATTCGGCCGGCAGGGCAATCAAGGCAACCATGGCCTGCGAAAAATCGACCGCCTCAAAATCTTCAAGAGGCCGGTAATTCGCACTCACTCGGGCCCATTCATCGCCGGTTCGAATAACAAGCTCGGTCGTATCTCGAACGATGCCAAAGTGCCCCCACCCAATCGTTTCGAAATAAAGTGGCTCGGTATCGTCCGTAACTTCTACTTCTGCCCGTTGACAGCCGCCCGCTACCGGCAAAAGAATCAGAAGTACTATTGGGGCCAATCTCATCTGCTTCTCAGGTAAAGTATTACAACCGCTATTGATCAACTTCTGTTCGTATCTGGTCTACTCGATCATTTAGACAGATTACGTGCCCGCCAGTTGCTCTTCGAGCTGGGCAATCGTGTCTCGAATTTCGGCTGCTTTCTCAAATCGCAAATTACTGGCGGCCTCTACCATTTCAGCTCTGAGCTGCACCATCAGATCCTTCTTCTGATCGTCGGTCAGATACTTGAGCACGGGGTCCGCAACCGCCTTCAGCTGATCCGGTCCGCCGTAGTATGTGGTAGTGGGCCCACCTCCCTCACGCTTCTCTTCCGCTATGATCGTGCCTTCCATGATCTGATCCAACGACTTTTTCACCGTCGTCGGCACGATACCATGCTCCTCGTTGTAGGCTTTCTGAATATCGCGTCGTCGATCCGTTTCGTCCATCATGCGCTGCATGGAGCCGGTAACGGTATCGGCGTACATGATGATTTTACTGCCGGCATTTCGCGCAGCGCGTCCCGCCGTCTGAATAAGGGATCGATCGCTGCGCAGAAAACCCTCCTTATCGGCATCCATGATCACTACGAGGGCCACTTCCGGAAGATCCAGACCCTCTCGAAGCAGGTTTACACCGATCAGAACGTCAAAATCGCCGACACGTAAACCGCGCAGGATTTCCACTCGATCCAGTGCGGCTATATCCGAATGCAGGTAGCGCACACGCAGCCCGTACGAGTCCAGGTAGTCGGCGAGGTCCTCGGCCATACGTTTCGTTAACGTCGTCACCAGGATGCGTTCGTTGCGCTCGGACACGAGTCGGACTTCTTCGAGCAGATCATCGATCTGATTCCGGGTCGGTCGTACGTCCACTTCCGGATCCGGAATTCCGGTTGGCCTGATCACCTGTTCGACAAATACGCCGTTGCATGTCTCAAGCTCATAGTCGCCGGGTGTAGCCGTCGTGTAAATCACCTGGTGCGTTTTCGCCTCGAACTCTTCGAATGTCATGGGTCGGTTGTCCAGTGCCGACGGTAGGCGGAAGCCGTGTTCGACGAGCGTGAGTTTGCGCGACCGGTCCCCGTTGTACATCGCGCGGACCTGTGGAAGCATGACATGGCTTTCGTCGATAATCGTGAGGTAATCGTCAGGGAAGTAGTCGAGCAGGCAGTAAGGGCGCTCACCCGGCTCGCGAGCCGTAAGATGACGCGAATAGTTCTCGATACCCGAGCAATACCCGACCTCGCGCATCATTTCGATGTCAAAGAGCGTGCGCTGCTCCAGGCGGTGCGCCTCGAGCATCATGGAGTTCTCCCGCAGCACGGCCAGCCGCCACCGAAGCTCTTCTTCAATCGTCTTGATCGCCGAGTCCAGCTTGTCCTTCGGCGTGACAAAAATCTTGGCCGGATAAACGGTTAGAATTTTCTCCGTAGCTATGACCGCTCCGGAAATGGGATCGAAAACACTGATTTTCTCGATCGTATCTCCCCAGAATTCGATTCGATACGCCTGGTCTTCCAGGTACGCGGGAAATATTTCGACGACGTCGCCGCGCACGCGAAACGTGCCGGGAATGAATTCGATGTCATTTCGGGTGTAATAAATCGAAATGAGGCCGTGCAGAAGCTCATTGCGCTCGATCTCGGCGCCCTCTTTTGCCTGCACAATCTGCGAGCGGTACTCGTCAGGGGAGCCCAGGCCGTAAATACACGAAACGCTTGCGACGACAATCACATCTTTCCGACCTGAAATAATTGAACTCGTTGCTTTGAGCCGAAGCCGGTCGATGCGTTCGTTGACCGACATGTCCTTTTCGATATACGTATCCGAGTGAACGATATAGGCCTCGGGCTGATAATAATCGTAGTATGAAATAAAAAACTCAACGGCGTTTTCCGGGAAGAAATGCTTGAATTCGGCGTAGAGTTGAGCCGCCAGCGTTTTGTTGTGGCTCATCACGAGCGTCGGGCGATTCAGGTTCTGAATGACGTGCGAAATCGTGTACGTTTTTCCCGTACCTGTGGCGCCGAGAAGCGTCTGATGCCGGTCACCGCGATTGAGACCCTCCGTCAGCTCCTCAATCGCTCGGGGCTGATCGCCGGTCGGTTCAAACTCCGATTGCAGTCGAAACGTCAGGTCCGTTGCGGCAAGCCGGCTCATACATGATAATTGATTCCCGCAGAAACGTCGTCCGAAGACCACCGTAAGGAGGCGTGAACCCGATGCCGTTCGATTGGTTCTTCTTTTCCGATTCAAAACCATCAATGCCCGGAAGGTAAAACGCATGTTTACCCGATTACCCGTTCTCGCCTTTTTGTTCGTGTTTGCGCTTCAGGCTTGCGTGCAGGACGAGCGCGAAAACATGTCCGTCGAGGAATACGAACCGGTTTCCACACTGGTTGTGGATCAGCACCCGAGAGATCAGGCCAAATACCCGTTCATCGATGTGCACAGCCATCATTTCCGTGCGGATATGTTCACCGATGAAGAGATGGCGGAAGTCGTCACAGATATGGATTCGATCAACATGGCTGTGGCGGTCAATCTGAGCGGCGGATCGGACGAGAAGTTGGCTGCCGTGGTCGAGAGCATGAAAGGGCGGTATCCTACCCGATTTGTCGTGTTCGCCAACGTGAATTTCGACGGAATTGGGGAGCCGGGTTGGACTGAAAAAGCGGTCGCTCAGCTTGTAGAAGATGTCGCCAACGGAGCACAGGGACTTAAAATTTACAAGAGCCTCGGACTCGGCATCGTTGATGCGAACGGTGAGCGAGTACCTGTAAACGATCTGAGAATTGACCCGATATGGGCCAAGTGCGGCGAACTGGGAATTCCCGTGCTCATACACTCCGGTGAACCCTCATCCTTCTGGTCGCCGCGCGATCGATTCAATGAGCGGTGGTTGGAACTCAAGCAGCGGCCCGAACGCTACCGCGACACAGCCGAATATCCGTCCTGGAAAGAAATCATGGGCGAGCAGCACGACGTATTTCGAAAACATCCGAAAACGACGTTCATCAATGCTCACCTGGGCTGGTACGGAAATGACCTCGGCGCTATGGCAAAGCTTCTGGATGAAATCCCGAACATGCACACCGAACTCGGGGCCGTGCTTGCCGAGCTGGGCCGGCAGCCCCGAGCGGCCAGGCAGTTTCTGATCGATTACAAGGACCGGGTGATGTTTGGCAAGGACGCCTGGGACGTTGACGAGTACCGCGTCTATTTCAGAACTCTCGAGACAGCGGACGAATATTTCGACTACTACCGCAAACGGCACGCACACTGGAAGCTCTACGGACTCGATCTTCCGGACGATGTACTCCGGCACATTTACTACCAAAACGCGCTGCGCGTAATTCCTGGAATCGATGTCTCGCTCTTTCCGGATTGATCTGGCTGAAGCATAGAAACTCGCCGTAACAGAAAAACTCGCTGCAGCATAGAACCCCGCTACAAAAGAACAACTCGCCTCGGGCGTCACATCGACATCGGGCGTCAGGAGGAATCATTTGTCAAAATGCGCTCTGAAACGTTCGAGGTCAACCGTCACTTGGGTGTAGTTCTCCGCGAGTAGCGGTGTTGCTCTTGCGTGTCGCGCAAGGATATTGGATCATGTTGCCGACATCCGTTCAACGTCACGTACGACCTCAGGGAAATATTATGCCCGATATTCGGCTTCGTCCACGTTTCAGAGTAGCGGTCGAATGTGAGACCGGAACCTTGGTGAGAACGCTTGAGCAAAGCCTGGCCAAATCAACTGCGGGTGTGCGAGGCTCCGTTTACAAATCTTCCAGCGTGCTTCGCGTACCCTTGGCGGATGTGCACTTCTGGTCTCCCCAGTTGGAAGTATCTGTCGATCCGGACGGAGACACCTGCACGATCATTCATGGGATATATGGACCTCGACCTGCTATATGGTCCATGTTCATCGCGCTATACGTCGGTGTCGGATTCGTCGGAAGTATGGGAGTTATTTTCGGCTATTCCCAGATGATACTCGGAAATCCGGCCTGGGCATTCTGGGCGGGCCCCGTCGCAATCGTGCTCAGTCTTTTTATATACGCCATAGCACGAATGGGACGCCGACTCGGGTACAATCAGATGGTACTGCTACGTGGCTTTCTGGACGATGTGATTCGCGCATCTAGTACCGATAGCTGACGGTTGTATCCCCTCGATGCCGGCCGTCGACGATATGAATGCGTACCTCGCGGCTCGTTGGTGAACGTATGGCTTCGACGAAGATCCAATACTGATCGGTGATCCAGGCTTCGCATGCATCGTCGTTCGCGTCGTGAAAAATGATGAGATCGGCCCCGGGTGGAAGTGTCTTGATAACCGGACCGTTGGAGTGAAAGGAGAATTCGTGTTCTTTGCATCCGCCTGAGTATGCCAGTTCAAGGCGGAGAAAATCTCCTTCGATCCGTGCGCTGATCACCTCGAATGGATCTCCTTTGGGCCATGGGTCTCCAGGCTGAAGGATGTTCAACCGAGATGCCGGGACGGAATCGTCGGGCCCGGTAAGCTCGCAGCCTGAAATCAGCAGGAGCGCGCAGATAAAACCGTAATGATAAAGCCGCGACATTGTGGGTAGGACGTTACGTGTAGTGAATTCCCCGATACCTACGTGGTTGTGAATCGTTTACACTTAGATACAAACTACTGGTTTAAGATACCGACGGGTGATCACCGGGTGGCATCGGCCGGCAAACATCTTTCTCATTTGTACGGAGGACGCCATGACGTTGCCATATAATCTTATCCCCAGGCCTGGTATTGCCAGACTCGGTATTGTATTTATCGTGGGTTCACTCTTTTTCTCATTCGGATGTCAACCCGCTGCAGAGAATGTCATTAGCGACGAAGAGGCGGGCATTCTTCTGGACAGGTACATGGAAACGATGAATGAAGCAGATATGGCTCTGATCGATGAAATCATTTCTCCGGAGTTTGTTCTTCGTTCTCCCATGTTTCCTGACGCGATAAGTGGAATCGAGGCATACAAATTCCTGGTTACTAACACGGCAAACACCTTCTCCGATTTTAACGCCACTATCGATGACTTTCTCGTCCGTGGCGACGAGATCTGGGGAAGATTCTCCCTGTCGGGCACAAACACGGGCCCCTTGGGTGAACTTCCTCCGACCGGCAAATCTTTCAGCCTCACCGGTCTCGCAGTTACTCGCGTTGCTGATGGAATGATCGTTGAAGATGAGACCTTCTGGAACGTTCTGGATCTCTATCAACAACTCGGTTTCACACTGACGCCTCCGGAAGAACAGCAATGAGTAAACACGGCTTGCTCGTCAGTGCCGCACACGATGTCTTTCAGAAGAGATGTGTGTGTCCTAAATCATTTTTCGGATATCCATTCACAAAGTGTGATGGTTATGGACACGCAATTATTGTGTCAGAACGGAGCTGCCCCGCAAGCTTATCGTTTACTCCAACGGACGTCAGTTGAACGGATTGTGTAATAAGCAAACTCCGCGAACTGGAAATCACAATTTGTGATCTCCAATCGTGGGAGAGTAGAGCGGCCTGTGGTATAACGGGGTTATGAAGCAATCCGGCGAATCCGTTTCTCTTGTTCCAGACGAAAGAATTGCCAACAAGGTTCTGCTCATTCGCGGGATTAAGGTGATGCTCGACCAAGACCTGGCCGAGCTCTACGATGTGGAAACGAAAGTCCTTAATCAGGCGGTAAGTCGTAACAGCGATCGGTTCCCTGAAGACTTTATGTTTCGGCTCTCCAAAGAAGCGTTCGCCGACTTGAGGTCACAAATTGTGACTTCAAGTTGGGGCGGTCGGCGATATCCACCGTTCGCCTTCACAGAGCAAGGCGTGGCCATGCTCTCGAGTGTCCTGAAAAGCAAGCGGGCGGTGCAGGTCAATATTCAGATCATCCGGACATTCACTAAGCTGCGCGAGCTATTGGCCGGCAATGTTGAAATGAGAATGAAGATCGAGAAGATGGATGTTCAGATTCAGTCAATCTATAAGCTTCTCGGTCGACTCTTGACCGAGGAAGAAAAACCGAAGTGTCAAATGGGTTTTTGTGCGGCCAATGACGATTAGCTCCTTGGTGTGGACTATATCCCGGCATCTTTAGCCGCTTGTTCATCCCAGTCATCCAATCTCTCATGGTTCCACGCATAAACCCTGCAGTGTTTGCTAATCCACTTCGGTCCATGTTCCATTTGGCGACGAATATTCCGCGTTATTTGATGCGCTCGTGGTCGCAATTCATGACCGCTGATCTGCGCTCGTTATGCCTCCTCTGAATCTGAACTCCAAACAATCTTTGGTTTACGTTCCTGTCTAGCACAATCTTGAAGATAGAGGTTGATCAGGTTCTGATATGGTGTGCCGGTTTCTTCTGCCAAACTCTTGAAATAAGAGATCACATCTATTCCCAGTCGAATGGTGACCTGCTTTTTCAACTGCTTCGTATACGAAGTCGGCCTGGAGGCCGAAAAATCATGTTCCTCTCTCATAAAAGGTAGCTGTTGTATTGGCGTTGTTCCTTTTTTGTCGCTGAACGAGCGGAGATGATTCGAATCTCCGTCTCGTTGCTACGATACGTGTGGCTTACGAAGAATCCCGAAGAAAGCCCCTGACTTGCGATCAAGGGGATGAATTCGG
>CAZGOS010000086.1:0-11508 GCA_964527795.1 uncultured Rhodothermales bacterium
AGGTCGTCTTCCCCCTGCAACACGATCTCGAAACGCGTTGCCATTGCGTCAAGCGCGAGTCGAACGGTCTGCACGATTCAAGTATTTATGCCGTGGCAGCCAACACTCAAGCCTGAAAATTCAGGAGAGCTCCATCGTACCGTATGTAAGCGTTTCCAGCTCTCGACCACTGCCGGTTGACATCTTACGGGTTTCTTCGTCGAAGTAGACCATTTCGCCCATTCGCTCGGACATCTCTGACATGGAAATGATCGTCTGGGCGCGAATAGCAACGTCCATGTTGCCATTCGTCTCGGTGTCGCTACGAATCGCATCGAAAAGATTGCCTATGTGTGCTGGGATGCTCTCGCCGGGTTCGATATTCTCGTGCGATTCCGGGTCGACCAGATCGCCAAACGGGCGCTCCGGTCTCAGTTCGACCGAATTTCCGCCGAAATAAAGCGTGCCTTCATGTCCGCGAATGATTGGGGCCAGTCCCTGCTCGTTGACCGTAGATCCCAATATGAGCATCGCGAATCCACTCGGGAATTCAGCGATTATCTGTGTATTGTCGGTAACTGTGCGGTCGTCCGGTCCAACTTCTTCAAGTGTGATGCTGTTCGTGCCAAGTGACGCTACACGTTTCGGGAACTCCGGATTCCCGGTAGCAATCACGAGTGGATGAATTCTGTGGGCGAGCAGGTCGCCGAGGATGCCGGCGCAATACCTGAGATACTTGCGCCAGCGATGGTAGTGTTCTCTATTGAACGGAACCCGATTGTGCACTTTCCCGAGCCAGTGATCCCAGTTCAATGTCTCGGGCGTGACACCTTCTTCCAACTCGTAGTAGTTCCATTCACCGGTGGCGGAATTTCTCATATAGGAGTCCTGCGCGAGTACCAGTCGCCCGATTTTTCCGGCGCGAATGATCTCCGCTGCAACATGCCATTTGCCTTCCGTGGTGTACTGGGATCCGATCTGGAATTTCTTCCCGGTCCTTTTGACCGTATCGTGCAGATCAAACGCTTCCGGCAGGTACCGCGTCATTGGTTTTTCGCAGTACACATGTTTGCCGGACTCAAGAGCATCGATGGCAATCTGCGAATGCCAGTGATCCACGGATCCGATAAAGACAACATCGATGTCGTCCCGCTCCACAAGCTCGCGGTGATCCTCATACGTACCCACCGTGTAATCACCCAGGCCGTTGGTCGCCCGCGCCAATTCCAGCAGCGCGGCAGCTTGTTCGCGCCTGGCCGAATAAAGGTCACAGGCAGCTACGCCAACAGCGTTGTAGTCGTATGAATGCCAGGACTCATTGTCCTCTCCCGTCATATTTGCAATGGTGCGAACATGGGCGTTGAAACCCTGGCCACCCACACCGACAAAACCACACCGTAGCCGGTCGCTGGCTCCCAGAACACTTGAAGGAGTCGTTGTGTAGCGCGTTTTGGCAGCGCGAACGGGATCTGTTTTCACGCCGGCCACGATGGCCGAAGCAGCGAGAGCCCCTTTCATGATGAAATCCCGTCGGGAAGTGTTCTTCTTGTCCTTAGAATTAGATGTGCTCATGATTCCTATGAGTGGTTGATGTACACAGGCGGACAGAGTGCATGATTGATGCGAAAATCAATACATACTGAAAGATAATACCGGCTGCATCAAATGCCAGCGCCGGTCGTTGGCATCATCGGAAATCAATCAATTATTCAGTTTACCCCGGGTCTATTATTCTCTCCATTACGTACTTTTAAAAACCAGGAGTATTCTTGACCCAACCATTTATGAAGGAACATTATTGCAGATCAAATTCAGCTACGATACTCGTTGCCGCATTGCTCGTAGCAATCGTCGCCTCGATGCAGCCGGTCACGGCTCAGCAGCGCGTCGACTTTCTTCCGGAGAGTAGTCTGACTATTGCCGGAGACTCGAATCAAAGTGAATGGACGGTTACGGCGGACAGTTTATATGGCTCGGTGGAATACACGGCTGACGACGAAGGAAACCCCGTTGTATCTGCGGTAGAGTTGCATGTGATTTCGCGACAGATCAAAAGCTACAAGAGTCCGATCATGGACCGCCTGATGTACCGGGCACTCAAAACGAATCAGTACGAGGAAATCGTCTTCGAATTGACCGGGGCGCAGATGGTTGCAGGCGATGATCCGGGTTCTTTCACGATTTCGGCCACTGGGGATCTTTCTATCGCAGGTGTTACGAATGAAATTACTGTCGATGTTGAAGGCAGGCGAGCAGATGGAGGTGGATATCGATTCGTCGGCTCATACGAGATGAAGATGACTGATTTCGGAATGAAGCCTCCAACGGCGCTATTCGGAGCGCTTCACACCCGCGACGCAATCACGGTGCAGTTCGACTTCGTAATCAACTCAAACTAAAGCGGGGTTGATGCTCGCTTACCTGTCGGGCGATGCCAGAACGGCATCCCAGTCCGGTATAACGTCTTTCTCCAGAAAGGGAATGTCTACATCAAAGATGTCGACACTCTTTTGAAGTGCACCGCAATTAAAGATGACGACACGATCGTTTGCATGAATCGAACCGTTTCCGACGAGTTCTTCTACAGCACCGATACACGTTGCCGTTTCCGGACATATGGAAATGCCCGTCAGGCGGGCTCCCAATTTCATCCATTCCACGATCCGCTCCTCTTCAACGGCAAGGGCCGTGCCACTGCTTTCCCGAATCGTATCGAGGATCATGAAGTCTCCTATCGCAGCCGGAACTCGAAGCCCTTTTGCCACCGTTTCGGCTCCTTCGAAAAAAGTACAGAATCTCTCGTGTGTCTCGAAGGCCTTTGTGATAGGGCAGCAACCCGAAGACTGAACAGAAACCATGCGCGGCATCGTTTCCGAATCCAGCCACCCCAGGTCACGCAGTTCGTGAAACGCCTTCCACATACCAATCAGTCCAGTGCCGCCCCCCGTCGGGTAAACGATGACGTCAGGAAGGCGCCACTCGAATTGCTCAGCAATCTCCAACCCCATGGTTTTTTTGCCTTCGATCCTGTACGGCTCCTTGAGCGTTGACAAATCGAACCATCCGGCTGCCTCTTTGCCGGCGCCGACGAGCTTTCCGCAGTCTGTGATCACACCGTCAACAAGGAAAACGTTGGCACCGAGTGCCACCGCTTCGAATTGATTCACCTGTGGTGTATCGGCCGGCATGAAAATAAACGCCTCCATCCCGGCGCGTGCCGCGTATGCCGCCAGTGCACCTCCGGCATTGCCGGCTGTCGGCATAGCTACGCGGTCGATGCCGAAATACGAGGCCATGCTGACTGCGGTGGCGATACCCCTCGCTTTGAAAGAGCCGGTCGGGAGTTGTGATTCATCTTTGATCCAGAGATCATGAACTCCGAGTCGCTTGCCCAATCCGGAACAGGCCAGCAGCGGAGTCATGCCTTCACCCAGCGTGACGATAGACTGCTCGTTTTCGACCGGAAGCAGTTCTCTATACCGCCACATCGTGGGGGGCCTTCCAATTAAATCTTCCCGGCGTACCGCGCGCCGCACCGCATCGAGATCATACCTCACCCAGATGGGGCGGTCCTGATGCAGGGTGTGCAACTGCCGGGCTTCAAGCCTGGTGCCATCGATGGCACCTTCAAGATGGGAAACGAAGGACGACATGTGATACACGCAACGAGAACGCAAGGACAACACAGCGACTACAGAATCGTGCTTGAAGATACTAGTCCGCTACTCCGGTTGCCGGCAGACAAAACATGAAAGATTAATCAAGATGTTGTAACGAAAATATTCGTTCATGCACCGAGAGCTGATCAGTACGGTTCATCCGGACTTATAATAGGAGTGCTGCTATCCATCTCATTCATTACGCTGCCCCATGAGTACATCCCGAACTCCTCATAACGGCGGCCCGGCTCGCACTTGAATCGTAGACGATCTATGTCCGAGCTATCAAGCTCCGCCCATGAAAAAGCCCCTGCAACCACGTGGTCGCAGGGGCATCTATGTGAAAGGGTTCCCGTCTACGGAAACCTCTCTGGATTCAGTCTACGGTATCAGCTGTTCTCGTCTTCGTCCACGACTTCGTAGTCGACGTCCGTTACTTCTTCCTCGGCGTCTGTTTCTTCCGTCGCGGCTTCACCGTTACCGTCCGCAGAGCCCTCCGCTTCCTGCTGCGCTGCATACAGGTCCTGACTGGCCTCGCTCCACGCCTCGTTCAGCTGCTGCATGGCCGAGTCTATATCAGTCAGGTCTTTTGCTTTGTGAGCTTCCCGTAATCGCTCAAGCGCCGTTTCGATCTTGGCTTTTTTGTCGTCGGGAAGTTTGTCTCCGTATTCGGACAGGTTCTTCTCGGTCGAAAAGATCAGGGAGTCGGCTGAGTTGACCTTGTCGACTTCTTCACGCTTCTTACGGTCCTCTTCGGCGTGCGACTTCGCATCCGTACGCATTTTTTCGATCTCTGCTTCGGTAAGACCGCTTGAAGCTTCAATGCGTATGGATTGCTCTTTGCCGGTGGCGTTGTCTTTAGCCGATACATGCAGGATTCCATCGGCATCCATATCGAAGGCCACTTCGACCTGCGGAAGCCCCCTGGGAGCCGGCGGAATGCCGTCCAGATGAAAACGTCCTATCGTCCGGTTGTCGGCTGCCATCGATCGGTCTCCCTGCATCACGTGAATCTCAACGGACGGTTGATTATCCGAAGCCGTCGAGAAAATCTCGCTCTTTCGCGTCGGAATCGTGGTGTTGGCTGGAATGAGCTGGGTCATCACGCCACCGAGAGTTTCAATGCCGAGGTTGAGCGGCGTTACGTCAAGCAGCAGCACGTCGGAAACATCGCCGGAAAGCACGCCACCCTGGATGGCTGCACCGATAGCGACGACTTCGTCCGGATTCACCGACTTGTTCGGCTTCTTGCCGAAGAACTCTTCTACCACTTCCTGAATGCGAGGAATACGCGTCGAACCACCAACAAGGATGATTTCGTCGATCTGGTCCTTATTGAGACCGGCGTCTTTCAGCGCCTTCTCCATGGGGGGCACTGTGCGTCCTACAAGATCATCCACCAATTTTTCGAACTGTGCCCGCGAAATGTCCATGGTAAGGTGCTTCGGGCCTTCCGACGTCGCCGTAATAAACGGTAGATTGATCGTCGTCTGAGTCGCACTCGAAAGTTCAATTTTCGCTTTCTCGGCAGCCTCTTTCAGTCGCTGCAGGGCCATCGCGTCCTTTCGAAGATCAATGCCCTCGTTCTTTTTGAATTCGTCGGCGATGTGATTAATCAGGCGCTGGTCAAAGTCGTCGCCACCGAGGTGCGTATCACCATTGGTTGCCTTGACTTCGAATACACCGTCTCCCAGTTCAAGAATAGAAATATCGTAGGTGCCTCCACCCAGGTCGAATACGGCGATGGTCTCGTCGATCTCTTTCTTATCCAGACCGTAGGCGAGTGATGCAGCCGTAGGCTCGTTAATAATTCGCCTGACCTGAAGCCCGGCAATCTCACCTGCTTCTTTTGTGGCCGTGCGCTGTGAGTCGTTGAAATAGGCGGGCACAGTGATTACCGCTTCGGTGACTTTCTCGCCCAGATAATCCTCGGCCGTCTGCTTCAGCTTCTGCAGGATCATGGCAGAGATTTCCTGCGGCGTATAGACACGGTCATCGATTTTGACGCGGGCCGTATTGTTGTCTCCTTTGACGACCTCGTAGGGGATCGTTTTCATTTCCGACGAAACCTCGTCGTGCTTACGACCCATGAATCGCTTGATGGAGGATATCGTGTGCTCCGGGTTCGTGATCGCCTGGCGTTTCGCAGGTGCACCGACAAGTCGCTCTCCATCTTTTTTGAAAGCGACTATGGAGGGCGATGTACGCGCGCCTTCCGTATTGTTAATTACGACCGGTTCGCCTCCTTCCATGACGGAGACGACAGAATTCGTCGTTCCAAGGTCGATTCCGATTATCTTGCCCATTCCTTCTGTTAATCGCTGAGTTTATAAGTAGGGTGATTGTTCTGTCAGGTTGACGCATTTGTGCGTCTGGTACTCGTTTCACAAGAACAATGCCGATTTGATTTTTGCGACAGAATGACAGCAATTGCGGAGTAGGGCGTGGAAAGTCCGTCACGAAAACGTCTGATCCAACTCCAGAATGGTCGTTTCCAGGTCGTTCGAGGTCGGCATGAATGCCGACAATCGTATATTGCCGGGTGCATTTTATCGGTTGTCATGAAGTATGTCCCCAATACGCTGACCATCACCCGGATTCTGGTCACACCTGTACTTCTCGTTTTATTGTTCTCCAATACGCTGACGGGCTATGCGTGGGCGCTTGGTCTATTTGTCTTTGCCTCTATTTCGGACCACTACGACGGTAAGTTGGCGCGGCGCTATGAGGTCGAATCGATTTTCGGCAAGTACCTGGATCCACTTGCAGACAAAGTGCTGGTCCTGGGCACATTTATTGTTTTGATTTTCGTTTTGCCCGAGTTGGTGCCGGTATGGGCGGTTGCGCTCATTGCTCTGCGCGATATCGCGGTTACAGGCCTCAGAAGCTGGGTACGAAAAACGAAGAACCGAACACTTCGAACGCTCCGTATTGCCAAAGCCAAGACAACGGTTCAGCTGACCTATTTAATCGGCACGCTTCTGCTTCTTACGCTTTCACGCATACCAGGCGCGGTTGGCCGCCATGCGACGGCGATCCTGGGAAGTGACGTTCTGTACTGGTTGCTGGTTGTTGTTGTGCTGGTGACGGTTCTGACAGGTGTCATTTATTTCGTGAAGGTCAACGAGCTGCTGGATGATGACGTCAACAGATGAGCTGTCGCGATTGCTCGCGAGACAGTTGCTGGACATCGGGGCTGTTTCCCTTTCTCCTGATCGGCCATTTACGTGGGCTTCCGGTCTCAGGTCGCCGGTCTACTGCGATAATCGTTTGACGCTCGCGTATCCGAGAGTTCGTGAGACCATAGCGGAAGGATTCGAACGCGTGATAGAAGCGCATTGTCTGCCGTGCGATGTGATCGCCGGCATAGCCACGGCCGGTATTCCACACGCAGCCTGGCTTGCCGATCGGATGCAGAAACCCATGATCTACGTTCGCAGCTCGGCAAAATCGCACGGTCGTCAGCAGCAGATCGAAGGGGCACTCGAAACAGGAGCAAACGTGGTTCTCATAGAAGACCTTGTCTCTACCGGAATGTCATCCACGTCGGCAATCTCACCGGTGGCGGAGGCTGGTGCTCATGTTGCAGCCGTCCTTGCGATTTTTACATACGGCCTCTCGCGTGCGAGAGCGGCCTTTGTTGCGGTGGATACACGTCTATTCACGCTGACTGATTTCCAAATGCTTATACAGGTAGCACGATCCTCCGGCTCCATAAATGATTCAGGTCTGGAGTCGCTGACAAACTGGTATGCGGATCCGGTGAAGTGGTCCACGGAAGTCATCGGTTGATCGTCCGGTAGACAGCACAGAAGAGGAGATGGAAGCATCAATCATTACCATCGGCGATGAGCTATTGATCGGGCAGGTCGTGAATACGAATGCGGCCTGGCTCGGGGACGAGTTGACCGGTATCGGCGTTTCGGTCATCAAAATGGTGACGACGGGTGATGACGGCGATGCCATCCGAGATGAGTTGCATGAAGCTTTGCAGTCGACAGGGCTTGTGATTATTACCGGAGGTCTTGGTCCTACCCACGACGATATAACCAAGAAAGTGGTCGCCGATTATTTCGGGATGTCGTACCGCTTTGATGAGAACATCTTTGAAGAAATAAAGCGTCGCTTCGATGCTCGCGGAATTTCTGTTGCGACGTCGAACGAAGGGCAGGCCATGATTCCAGAAGGTGTCGAAGTTCTGCACAATCCAATCGGTACGGCTCCCGGATTGTGGCACGGGTTTGATGACGAGAAGGGGAAACACGTGCTCTGCGTGTTGCCGGGAGTTCCGCCGGAGATGAAGGTCATCATGCAGCGGGAAGTATTGCCGCGTCTCCTGGAAACGCATGAAGTCGACCGAATTGTTCGACGAACTCTTCTCTCCACGGGCATCGGGGAGTCCAATCTCAATGAACTCGTTGGCGATCTCGCGGATCACCTGGACGACAATCTGAAACTGGCATTTCTTCCCGGTCTCAAGGGCGTACGCATGCGCCTTACCGGATTTCCGGACCGGGACCAGGCGGTTCCGAATCGAATGGCTGCGCTCGAGGCGGTACTGCGGGAAAAGGCCGGTTCGTATTTCTTCGGCGAGGAAGACGACACGATTGAAGGCGTCGTCGGTGCGATGCTAAGAGAACGCGGGTTTACGATCGCTACGGCTGAAAGCTGTACGGGTGGACTCGTTTCCAGTCGGTTGACTGACGTCGCCGGTTCGTCCGATTATGTTCTGGGAGGTCTGGTCGCGTACGACAATGCAGTGAAAGTGCGGGAGCTTCGAGTTGATCCACAGACAATCGAATCGCTTGGAGCCGTAAGCAGACAGGTAGCTACACAGATGGCTGAAGGAATTCGCACCCGAATGAACGCCGACATTGGCGTTTCCACGACAGGCATTATGGGTCCGGCAGGTGGCGGAGGCGACAAACCGGTTGGCACCGTCTGGATGGGATACGCCGATGAAAAAAGTTGCAGTGCAGCTCAACTTAGATTTGGTGGCGATCGAATACGGAATAAAGACCGAACGGCCACAGCAGTACTCAATATGGTACGTCTTCAGTTGGAGAAGCGGGATCGACGGCAAAGCGAATGAGTTTGTGCCGAATGTGGATAACCTGCTGGGATTTCAGCGAGCGCCTCGGTTATATTTCTTATCCGAGTGTGTCTTCGTGACAACGAGCGCGAACTGTGACACATAGTTGTCACCGACATTTCGTAAGCTCACGCTTCGCGCTCACGTCACGGTCCAAAGTGATCATCACACTCGCAGCCGGTTGAATCGGTATTTGCATTATTGGAGCCAATCACATCGAGAGAGGAATGCAGCAAAACGAGTCCGCAAAACAGCGCGCCCTGGATCTGGCGCTCAAGCAGATTGAAAAAACATACGGAAAAGGCGCCATCATGCGGATGGGAGATGCGCCCGATACCCGGATGGATACCATTTCGACAGGATCGCTCGCTCTGGACGCTGCTCTCGGCGTGGGAGGCATTCCGCGCGGACGGGTGGCCGAAATATTCGGTCCGGAATCGTCCGGAAAAACGACGCTGGCCACCCACATCATTGCCGAAGCCCAGAAATTGGGAGGCAATTGTGCCTTTATCGACGCCGAACACGCACTGGATGCGTCCTATGCTGCTAAACTGGGCGTAGATCTGGATAACCTTCTGATCTCGCAGCCCGACACCGGAGAGGATGCGCTCAATATCTGTGATACGCTCGTGCGAAGCGGTGCACTCGATGTGATCGTGATCGATTCCGTTGCCGCGCTGGTACCGCGGGCAGAAATCGAAGGTGACATGGGCGACAGTCACATGGGTCTTCAGGCCCGACTGATGAGTCAGGCGCTGAGAAAGCTTACAGGATCGATCAATCGCACCAAAACCGTTCTGATTTTCATCAACCAGATTCGCGAGAAAATCGGCGTGATGTTCGGAAGCTCCGAGACGACGACGGGTGGTCGCGCCCTCAAGTTTTATGCGTCCGTTCGCATGGATATTCGTCGCATCGGCGCAATCAAAGAAGGAACGGATGTCGTAGGCAATCGCACGCGCGTAAAGATCGTCAAGAACAAGGTGGCTCCGCCGTTTCGATTTGCTGAATTCGACATCATATACGGCGAGGGGATTTCTTCGTTGGGCGAGTTGATTGATATCTCGGTCGAGAACGACATTATCACCAAGAGCGGATCGTGGTATTCCTATGGGGACGTCAAGGTCGGACAGGGTCGCGAGTCGGCGAAAATGTGGTTGCTTGAAAATGACGCCATGAGAGCGGAAATCACTCATCGCGTCAAGGAGGTCCTGGGAATGCTCCCCGTCGCTGCTGAGCCGACGAATGGAGTCGCGGAGGAACAGGAGGTTGCATAACACCTCTGTGCCACGGTGTTATGGAGGGTCACCATGCGGGCTCGACGGCCACACGATAGTGCTCACGCATTCAATCGCTATTCTGGTCGGAAGAATGCGTTTGCACGCCTTACTTTTCTACTCGTCTGTTTCCTGATTTCTGCGGCCAATGTTGCTCATGCACAGCATCGTATCGAAGGTCAGGTCCGGGATAAAACGACCGGAGAGGTGTTGTCCGGAGCAACGGTGCAGATTGAAGGAACGTTTCAGGGCACCATTACCAATGAAAACGGCCGTTTTGTAATCGGCGTGCCGGACTTTCCGGTGACTCTCGTCACACGGTTTATAGGTTACCAGAGCGTCAGCAAAGTCTACAGTGAACCTCCCGCAGCACCGATCCTGATCGAACCGGAACCCGCGGCTATCCGCCTTCCCGAGATTACGGTAAGCGGCGAAGATCCTGCGGTCAACATCATGCGGCGCGTCATCGAGCGAAAGGCGGAGTGGCAGTCTCTGCTGCAAACCTATCAGGTTGACGCGTACAATCGGTTCCGGATGGAGAACGACTCCGGAATCGTATCGATCTGGGAAAGCGGTACGATCGCGTACTGGGACAGGAAGCGTGGTATTCGGGAAGTCGGGATATGGCAACGTCACACAGATAATATTGAAATCGACGGCGTTCTTCCGGCAGCCCTCTTGATGCAAAATTTGTATGACGACGACATCGATGTTGCGGGGCACCGAATCATGGGCGTCACGCATCCGGATGCTCTTGACTATTATGCATTTCGATTGGTGGGCACCCGGTCCATCGACGATCGGCTTGTCTACGATATCGAGGTAGAGCCTCGCTCGAACCTGGCCAGCGGGTTCGTCGGCCGACTCTCTGTGCTGGACGTGGAGTATGCGCTGCTGGATGTCGATTTGATTCCGGGAGAGGCGTTCTATTTTCCGATCCCCATTGATCGACTGACGGTTCGATATCGACAACAGTTTTCGAATTTCGGATCGGACGTTTGGCTGCCGGCCGACCTGCGGTCGTCGATCGCCCTGGATGTATCGTTCCAGGGTCTTCTTGTCATTCCAACCATACGCATCGAACAGATTTCCCGTTTATCGAATTTCGAATTGAATGTCAGCTTGCCGGACTCGCTCTATGCCCAGAATAGGGTGGTAGTCATGGACACGACCGCTCGTTTTTCAGAAGAATCGTTGAACCTCGACGCAATCGCCGTGCCTCTTACGCCTCGCGAAGTGGAGGCCTATGAAAAGATCGATACCACGATGACGATGGAAAAGGCCTACAGGCCCACCGGTCCGTTGTCCCGTTTCGTAAACATTGTAGTAAACACCGGCGGCGACGGCGAGGATCGTTCCGCTACCGGGAGGCGCGGACTTCGACGACTTAATCTTACCATGACACCGTCGCTCTGGGTGAACAAGGTCGAGGGCTTGCACGCCGGAGCCGTCCTGACCCTGCGTCCTCGAAAGATTCTTCGACTACAGGGACTGTTCGGCT
>CAZGOS010000087.1:0-11286 GCA_964527795.1 uncultured Rhodothermales bacterium
GGTACTAGTGCGGCTCTGTGTCGGTTCTTAGCGTTTCCTGCATTACCCCGGCTGTAACGAATCCAGAGAGCGCCGTAAGAATGCCCACCACCGCGATGGCCCATTCTATTCCCAGCAGGTCCGCGACGATACCGACGAGAAGCGCACCTACCACATAACCACCGTCGCGCCAGAGCCTATATACGCCTACGGAAGTTGCACGCCATGTTGGATGAGCCACATCACTGATGGCCGCCAACAGCGTGGGATAAACGAATGCGGTTCCGAGGCCCATTAACGTCAGGGCAGTCAGAAGATGCGGGAAGGCGTTGTCAAACAAGAGCATGAAGATTCCCAGGGCCTGAAGCCACATTCCGGCCACGATCATTTTCTTTCGTCCAATCCGGTCGGACCATGCACCCGTGAAAAGCTGGCCGAGTCCCCAGACGGCCGGATAAACAGCAGCGAGCAGCGCGATTCGCTCGATGGAGAAACCGCTTGCTGCAAACAGAATGGGAAGCAGTCCCCACGCCATGCCGTCGTTCAGATTATTCACCATTCCGGCCTGGCTCACTGAGAAGAGCGTGCGATTCTTCCAGCTCGTGAGCAACAGAATTGATGCAAAAGATGGTGACTTGTCTTCCTCTTTTTCTTTTTCAGTATCAGGAGCCTGCCAGTCATCGGCTTCAAGCTGCGCGTGCGTCCTGGTTTCCTTTACGAACAGCACGGAAAGCAGCGTGCCGAGCAGGGCGAAGGCGACACCCATATAAAAGGTTTCCGGACGCAGGCCGTACGCGGTCGCTACGTATCCGGACGCCAGGGCAGCCATTCCAACCGCCAGATAGCCCGACGCCTCGTTAAGACCCATCGCGAGTCCTCTCTGCTTTGGCCCTACGAGATCAATTTTCATGATGATCGTCGCCGACCACGCCAGGCCCTGATTTACGCCGAGCAGGAGATTCGCGAAGACGATCCACGACCACGACGGCGCCAGCATGATGATGAAAGGAACGGGGATACCGATCAGCCAGCCGATAACGAGTATTGGTTTTCTGCCGAAACGGTCGCTGGATCGCCCGGCAAACAGGTTGGCTGCCGCTTTCGCCAGGCCAAAAGTCGCGATGAAGGATAGAATGGCTGTTCTGGAAGCGACTGAAAATTCGTCTTCGGCGAGAAGCGGGAGAACGGCGCGTTCAAGGCCCACCATCGAGCCGACAAACGCGTTTACGAGCACAAGAAGCGAGAACTGTTGCCAATTCTCTTTCAGGCCAAGTTTTGTCTTCTTGTGGTTCTTAATTGGGTTAGTCTGATGCAGGATAGATGCCGGCAATTTTCGCGGGATGTTTGATGAACGGTAGGATACGAAAGCGCGTATATTAGCGCCCAATAAGAACAGGCCCATAGCTCAACTGGCAGAGCATCTGACTCTTAATCAGAGGGTTCGGGGTTCGAGTCCCCGTGGGCCTACGACTAAATTAGTCCTAATTACGTCAGATACGACGATATTAGGACTAATTCTTTTTTTGCCGAATTTGCTAAATGTGCTGATATGTGCAGCGACAGGCAGGAACTTCCGGAAGGTGCTTCGAACGCTCGTCCAAGTAGAGAATCCCCCACACGTCTGTGCTCCGATTGAGAAGTTCGGGAGCACACGATTCCTCCATTGTCAGACTATATTGAGTTCTACGGGGAGCGGATTCTGTAACGTGACATCTTGCAAGGTAGGAGGGACGTAACCGCACAAGCAGCTCTTCTTCTGTCGCTCTCCGGAATGAATATCAACTCGATCGATGGAAACGGTAGGAGCTATGGCAGAGTTATTCGAAAGCCCCAAAATAAACTCGCACGTCGAGAACGGAGACGGCTTGTCCGACGGTTCATTTTCTGCCGCGCGTCTGCTCTCTCCGCGCAGAAAAAGCAGCCGGCAACAGACCATCGAAGGTCTTGCTCGTGAGCAGCTCGCTCATTTCGGCATCGATCCGGATACGCCTTTCGGAGAGTCCCTCTATAGCTCAGCGATGAGCTTGTATCGGGCGCATGCTGACGTACATCGCCTCTGGGACATCACATTGGAGACGATAGACTCTCTGGATCGCAAAGACCGGATCGCGTATTTCAACGCCAAGAAGTTCCTGAGCTTTCAATTGGCAAAGATCCTTGATTCCCTCCAGAATCCATTTCGCCGGTCGTATCAGAGCCTTTCTTACTCGGACGCCACGCTTTACTCCAAAGGGCCATACCCGATCTTCGACAATGTGACGGCGCTCTTCTCAGCAAACCCGGTTATCGTGCGAACGGCCACGTACATCTATGCCTGTACCGAGTGGGTAAACGACGCCTTTCAGGGCCGCGAACAGCTCCACGAAATCTACTCGCGCCTGCTGAATCCGACATCCATATCTCTGGCCAACTACATTGTCGATATTGAAGCGGGGCCCTATGCGTCCGAGTACTTTGCGTGGAACTTCAATAGCGGAATGGCCGCTATCGATGTGCTGCTCGGCCATCTTCTTCGGCGTGATGATATTCTTATCTCTTCGCGAAACGTCTACGGAGGTACATACCAGCTTCTGCACGATTTCTACGCTCTTCCCGAAAAAATGAACGTGCAATTGGAATGGTTCGATGGGTACACCGCTGAGGCCTTCGATCAGTGCCTGGCGGATGTCGAGAAAAAGCACCGGGCGGCACTCGCCGATGACAGGCGCGTTGTTGTCTTTCTCGAATCGCCGTGCAATCCCCACGGGTATGTATTGGAGGTGCCTGGAATCTGCGCATCTTCCCATAAGAATGGCCACACGGTACTTCTGGATTCAACAGTCGCAACCCCGTTTTTGAGCAAGCCGCTGTATCGATCTGATAAGTCGGAACGTCCGGACTATGTCATTCACTCCTATACGAAGGACCTGACCGGAAACGGAAATGCCACGGCGGGTGTTGTTATCGCCGAAAACCGTCTGATGTTCATTCCGAAAGGAGAGACATTTGAAGGGGTCTCCTGGGACGAAACGCTATTCTGGAACGTGTATTACATCAAGGGATCGTTCCTGGATGCCGACAAGGCCTTCGAAGTCATCAGTGGCATTAAGACGCTTGAACTGCGCGTGATGAGGAAGTGCATTAATACCATCGTGCTTGCTCGTTTCCTCGCTTCTCACCCTCAAATCAACGTCAACTGCAACATCATCGAGGGCAACCCGAATTTCGACATTCGAAAAGAAACTCTTAAATTCTGCCTGCCTGCGCCGCTGTTCACGATCGATTTCGAAGAAGCGGGAATCGACAGAGAGACGTTCATTAGTTTTTTTGACTGCCTGGCGCCGAGCTTCAATCACCACGTGACGTTAGGCCAGATGAATACGACCATTCTTTGCCCGGCATACACTACGCATTCCGAACTTGATGCTGATGCGTTGCATGATGCCGGCATCGAGCAGACGACCATTCGAATAGCTGTTGGCGATGAGAATCCGAAGGAGTTGATCTCACACTTCATTTCAGCCGCTCAGCTTACTATCGATCCGGCATATCCTCGCTTCGCGGACAAGTTTATGGCAGCGCAGGAAATCGATCAGCTTATGCGGGAAGTCTATCTGGAAGTTCATTCGCGTTACATAGACGGCATGCCGACCATGGAGGAGCACCTGAAGTAATCGGATGTGCCGGAATCAGTCCCACGGGGCGCGCGGTAAAGGCAAGTGCGTCTCCGGCGCCTGGGCCGCGCGACATGCGAAACGAATTCGTATCATGAGGCGCACGTTTCGAAATCTGACATCTAATCGCACATCCATGCAACAGGGTAGCGACACCTGGACCCGAGCTCATGACCTGGCTCTCATTTTTACGGCGTTGGGGTATGGCTCCGACAAAAATCTAACGGATTCTGAAATCGTATCCATCACACAGTCGCTTTCTGCGTGGCGCCCGGACGATTCGGAGGACGCCATCAACGAGATCGTAATGGAAACCATCGCGGTGATTCTGGAAGGCGACGCAGACGAAGAAGTCGCAAGGTCCATTCGATCGCTCAAAGAAACGTTGACGATCGATCAGCGGCGCCAGGCCCTGGAAGACGCTGTACGTATTGCCGAGGCGGACGGTATAATCCTGGACAACGAAAGAACGCTGATTACGGTTCTGGCTGAAATATGGGAGATTCAACCCACTCACAGCCGATTGATGGAAGAATCCTCGGCAGAACTGGAAGAGGGCCCCCTCTGGAGTCTGCTCCATGACATGACATTGTTGTATATCGTTGTCGCACACGGCTCGGACAATACGTTGCAGGAATCTGAAATCGGCGCGATGATTATGCGACTGAGTGTGTGGCAGCCGGACCTGGATGAGGAAACTATTCGCAAGATTATTGCTGAGGCTCTCCAGTTTTATTCTACAGGCCCGACAAAGGAGGATCTCGACGAGTCATCGACGGCTATTCTGCATAATCTTTCGCGAAGTCAGCGCATGGAAGTGCTTGGCGACCTGGCATTCGTTGCAAAATCGGATAACGAGATGACGGACCCCGAACGGAATATGATCGAACTCCTTGCCAGTGTCTGGCACGTCGATATCAAACTCGATGGGAGGGAGGTCGGCGCGTCCTGATCCCGGGCTCGTTTCCGCGCAGCGAATCCGGTGTGCTAATCCAACTTCTCGTCGCGAGAAGGACGTCTCTTGGCCTGTCCGCCTATCTGTATGTCCGGTTCTTTAGAGACATGGGGAGATTCCGGCCTCTCATGACGGGTGTTAAAGCCGTTATTGGGGTAGGGGCTGGAAAATGACTTGAAGCGAATGCCACCGGTCGAGATACTTTTCGCAAAAAGGGTTTTGAGATAGTTTCTGATCAGCGTCCTTGTGACCGGGAAAAGCCCAAGGAGCCCCACGATATCCGTTAAAACGCCCGGAGTAATCAATAGCGCGCCGGAAAGAAGGATAATTACACCATCCATAAGTTCCTGCCCGGGAACGGCGCCCGTACTGAGACGGGCCTGCAGGCGCCTCCAGACGGAAAGTCCTTGAGATTTCGCCAGGTAGGATCCGATGAGACCTGTGACAAGGATGATCCCGAAAGTTTCCAGAGCGCCGATTATTGTGCCGAGCTGGATCAAAAGGTAGAGTTCGATCGCAGGGACGATTACGAAAAGAGCTAACAGACGTGCAAACATGTACTGAATGATTTAATGAACACGTATACGTATACGAACGCAATTTGCTGCATGAAGGAATTTAGCCCGTACATGCACAGTGGATTTGCAGAATTCGTAGATCTTCGCTACATTTGATAATAATAGTTATCACAACCTGGAACGATGGGAATGGATGGAGATGCGCTGGTTTCAAGGATTTCTACTCTTCCGTCCTCTGTTCAGCCGGACAGGCTGATAGACGTCTATTTAAAGCGGTTTGACAGCCCTCAGACCGTGCGATCATATCGATCGGACCTGGTTGACTTCTTCGGATCGGACGAGGTTGATCTAGAACTGGTACAAGAAGTTAACTTTGTTCATGTGAACCAATACATAGCTTCTTTAGAAGCATTGGGGCGAAAAGCATCTACGATAAGGCGGCGTGTCGCTTCGATCAGAGGCTTTTTCGACTGGTTGCATGCACTCGGGGCCATTGAAAAGAATCCGGCTCAAAAACAACTGATCAGAAGGGTAAAGTCGGTTTCTTCAAAAGATCGCCCGATTTTCTATCTGACGGCCACACAGGCGTCGGCTTTGATCGAAGCGACTTCAGAGGCCGGCGTAGCGGCTGTGCGCAACCGCGCGATGATCATGACTATGCTGCATTGTGTGCTGCGCCGGTCCGAAGTGGCGGCTATGGACGTTGAACACATTCGCCCGATCGGCCATTACTGGGTTCTTGATCTCCCCCGAAGCAAAGGAGGTGCGGACCAATACGTAAAAATGCCCGCGCATCTAGTAGAAGAAGTCGAAGGCCATCTCCGACATTACGACATTACGTCCGGACCCGTATGGCGATCGCTTTCCAATTACAAAAGGGACGGAAGATTGACAACGGAATCCATTTATCAGATTGTCCGACGCACCGCCGTCACCGCTGGTCTGCCCGATATCGGAGCGCATACGCTTAGACATACTGGATGTACTCTTGCCATTGAAGCTGGTGCGTCGCTACAGCAGGTGCAGTCCCATGCTCGCCACAAGAATATCGAGACGACGATGGTCTACATTCACCAGAGGGACCGGCTCAAGGACAGCGCCGCCGATTACATTCACGTCCGCTCAGACGATCCAGATTCATAGACGAACGTCCAGCGCCCCCCATTTCAGATCGTGAAAAGAATTCCAGTCATTACCGGACCCACAGCCGTCGGAAAAACCTCGGTTGCCATTCGACTCGCTGAAGAGCTTGGAGCAGAAATCGTTTCCTCTGACAGCCGCCAGATCTACCGTAATCTGAATATTGGTACGGCTAAGCCGCCTGAGAAGGACCTGCAAAGAGTCCGACATCATCTCATAGATGAGCTTGATCTGTCAGATCCCTATTCTGCAGGGATCTTTGCGCGGATGGCAGAAGAGAGAATCACTGAGATTATTTCTCGCGGACAAGTTCCGATCATTTCAGGAGGTTCTACACTCTATCTGAAGGCTTTGATATTCGGACTCGCTAAGATCCCACACGTAGACGCAAAAGTGCGCCAATACTTGAACGAACGCCTCGATACTGAAGGCCCGGAAGTGCTATACCAGGAACTCTTGGAAGTGGATCCTGTGTTTGCCGGCACACTGGATCCGACAAAAACACAACGTATCGTGCGTGGTCTTGAAGTCTTTTCCGGCACAGGCCAACCGCTCTCATCCTATTTCTCGGGGCAGGCGTTACCGCGTTTCGATTACGATATATTCGTACTTACTCGCGATAGATCAAGCCTATATAATCGTATTAATCAACGTGTTGATCAAATGATCGATGACGGACTCGTCGACGAAGTTCGGCGCCTTATTGCATCCGGCGCATCGCCGACCCTTTCCGCGCTCCAGACCATCGGTTACAAGGAAGTATTTCGCTTTCTCGACGACGAACTTAGTCGCGACGAGTTGATCGAGCTCATCAAACGAAATACGAGGCGCTACGCAAAGCGGCAGCTGACCTGGTTCCGAAAGTATGAACAGGTTACGTGGATTGATCTGGATCGTGGCGAAGAGATGCAGATCATAGAAAGTCTCACGAGCTCAAGATGATCGAGCACGCCGTGCGGACTATACGAAGTGAAAATCACTTCTTCATATCGCTTACGATCTCTTGCTCCCTCACCTGGTGAGGTGATTACTCATATGAATATCAGTTGGGGCGAGATCCGAGCATAAATTAACCGTGCACGAGTTTTCGTCCGTAGATTACGGTTAGGAGCCTACACACGCATTCCCAAAATGTGGTCATGAATCGATACGCCAAAAGTCCCGCTTTATACGGCGTCGTAATCCTTCTTTTTATGATCTCATCGTGCGACCAGGCGCCGTCGGCGATAGCTGAGGGGTATATATCCGTCAACGAGAAGATTAGACTCCACTACAGATTACTTGGCACGGGATCTGACACTCTGGTAATACCGCTTCAGACATGGTGGTATCCGCATGTCGAGCCACTTCTACCGGGACGTACCCTCATCCTTTATGATCCGCGGGACAGAGGTAGATCTGACGCAGCACACGATACGTCACTGAGTATGGAAAACGAGGTTCGCGACCTTGAGGCTATTCGGCGACACTTCGGTATAGGACGATTGACGCTGATCGGATGGTCCTACCTCGGGGCTGTGGTAGCACGCTATGCGATGGACTACCCTGATCGTGTTGCACGAATTGTTCAGGTTGGTGCAATGTCACCTCGCTATGATCCGTTTGTCCCGCAGGCCTTTGCGGATATGGCTGCCCGTGCCGACCCAGCGGCTGATCGGCGTATTGCAGAAATGCGGGACAAAGGTCTGCCGAACAGCGACCCGGTTCGGTACTGCCATGAGTATTGGCGGGCAATGGTCCACAAGCAATTAGCTGACACAACGGTAGTGGATGCGGTTCTGGCAGCGGGAATATGTGAATACAAGAACGAATGGCCACAGAACATGGGATTCCGACATATCCTGATTGGCCTCGGAAGTTGGGATTGGAGAGCTGAGGCTTCAACGATCGAGGTGCCCGTTCTTGTCGTCCACGGTGCACAAGACAACTTCCCGGTCGAATCGAGTCGGGAGTGGGCAGAGATCATTCCACATGCCAGGCTCCTAGCGATTGAAGGAGCTGGTCATTATCCGCATGTCGAACAGCCTGAGATCTTCTTCGACTCCGTCAATCGCTTTTTAACAGGAGAATGGCCACCGGGAGCCGAAGCAGTCCGTTAGCCGCTCTGGTTGCCGGCGCCTGACACGTTTATCGCTGCCGATCCGCGGAGAATGCGTACTCCTTGGTTAGGATCATCTAACGCCTACTTGTTGCGAGCATTAAGTTATTCGCTACAAGAAACTGCTCTACGTCTCAATCAGGAAATAAGCCTTCCTGTGGATCGGATTCCAGCGCTCGTGCACGGTAACAAGCCGGCCTCCTTGTGTACGAATTAATTCTTCCCATTCTTCGGTCCTTCTGAATGACAGGAATTTATCCTGATCCTTCATTCTTCCAGAAGAGCGGAATCGATTTACCAGCGGATCCAGTGTCCGCAAGAGAAAGTGCTCCCACCCATTCTGGTAAACCGACTCAACCACAATAACGGAATTACGAGATACCCGAAGCGATTCGGATAGGACTTGCTCAGGATTCTGAGCATGATGAAGCGTGAAATACAGAATCGTACAATCGACGCTGTCGTCTTCAAGTGGCAATCGAGATCCATCAAAAAGAATATGCGGCAACTCAACACGACTCATATCGATGATGTCTGCCAACTGGACATCGTACCCGTACGCGACGGACAAATACTCCCCGACAAACCCCTCCCCCGCCCCAAGATCCAGAATCTTCTTATTCCGATGCATACCGAGTATGCACTGGATAGTGCGAGCCTTTCGGGCTGAACGGCTTTTCATCAGCCATTCGAGAGTGTCACGGCCTCGAAATACCGTGAATACCACAGCGAATCCTACCCACGTCAAATTAACAAACAGCCAGTAAGGTCCACCGACATACAAGAGATACGTGCCTATCGAAAGTAGCGCCGCCCATTGCCAGTGCCAGGACGGTCTACCGTTAACAGCTATCAGCACGAGAACGGCAACGAAATACCAGGGATGAATCGTTGTGGCGGTGAGCAGGAGTGCCCCGACAATGAAGAGGGCTGTTTTTGCAACGGGCCATTTTTTCTTCCAGTCGAACCAGTAGAGGACCAGCAATAAAGCGAAGAAAAGGTTTCTGAAAGCAGGGCCCAACTGCTTTGACCAGTCGTCACCCGTAAATATGGTAAAGAGCTTCTTGACCCCGTAGTAAGGCCCCGTGTTGAATTCAAAAAGACGGACATAGAGATCCAATGACGCCGATATGTTTGCCGGCACATAAGAGGCGGCGAACGGGACAGCGAGCGCGAGGCCGAGAACTATTGAGATCGAAAAACTCTTCCACCCGAAGCGGCGCCACACGAGAGGAAGTAGAAAAAAAGGAAAGAGTTTAATCCAGCCGGCAAGCGTGAGGAGCGCTGCCGCAGCAACTCCCCGATTCCTGAGTACATACGCGATCCCGGCCCCAAGAAACAGCACGAGCGCGGCATCCGTGTGGCCCTGCCCGGCAGATGCTATCAAGATAACAGGATGCCACGCCAGCAAAATGAGTGATCGACTTGAGATAAGGCGGGAAAGGATCAGGATGCCCGAAAATTCGAGACCGGCGATGATTGCCTTGATGGCATAGTAGCTGATCGTCCAATCGCCTGCGTAGAAATACCCTCCCACCCGGAATATGCCTTGCGACACGGGCGGATACGTGGAAAAAGTGCCGCGAGAGTTGAGAAGACTGTACACCGGTTCAGACTGAAACGCCGAGAGCGCCTCGTCCGAGGGAATAAACTGGAAGGGATTGATGCCCGACGTTGTCAGAAGTCCATCCCAGATATAGCGGAACATGTCGTCAGACAGACCCGGCGCCAGCGGAAGGAAAAAAAGCCTGAAGAGCAGCGCGATGCCGAGGATGGCGCCGATGGAAAGCGAGTCTCGTTTCCAGAAGTAGACCAGAAGAGGACCTGCGAGCAGGGCCGATCCCACAAACGGATACCGGAGGTCTCGTACTCCGGCCGTATACGCCATCGCAGCAAAATCAAGGAACAGAACGACCATTACGATGAGATCGTCCCGACTGATTTTCATCCCGACTCTTCGGATTCTTTCAGGAATATCATTCCGATTCGCCTGCCACCCAATTCGTAGCGGACTTCGTCGGCCATTTTTTCGATGAGAAAAACACCTCTTCCCCCCTCGTCCATGAGATGTTCCGCGGATAGCGGGTCGGGGATGTCTTCACGAATAAAGCCTTCTCCTTCGTCTTCCACCCAGACCTCCAAATAAGGAGTGTTGCACTTGAAATCAACTGTTACCGTCTTACCGGCGGCAAGTTTGTTTCCGTGCTTCATGCCGTTGGTGACAGCCTCCGATGTCAGCAACATTACCTTATGGAGCAAGTCCATATTGTCGGTATATGCGGAAAAAAAGGAATACGCTGCATCCACAACTACTTCCAGCTCAGAATAAGACGATTCAACCACAAGTCGCTCGCTGTGCGCACCTGGATGAGTAGCCGATGTCATCTGTACAGAGGATGGTTGGTCGCCAGCCGGTGCCGGAGGGGCTGGAAAGAAAGCGTGAAGCTACGAAAACAATTCAGACTCTTCTATACTAAATCGGGCATTGCCAGATTGTTCAAGATTTCAGCGAGTTGAAACGCAAGGCGTCGCCTGTCAAAGCCGGAAACGAATGATGCATCCGGCTCCGGTAACGATCCGGTTTTCCACTGCTCAAACAGGCGCGTCAGCGCGGCGGAAGCACCGTCTTCATCATGCGGAGGTACGATTTCCGAAGCGCGGTATGATTGAAGCGTCTCTTTTGCATCTCCTTCGGGCACAAGGCCGAGAATTGGCTTGGCGGTTCCGATATACTCGTACAGCTTGCCTGTAGAAATTCCGGATGAACCTGCCTGGTTACCGATTGTCATCCAGAGAACGTCCGCCTCTTTCATGGCCCGAACCGTATCCGAATGAGGCAGATAACCCAGGTGATTCACACAATCATTCAACTCGAGGTCCGTGATCAGTTGATGTGCCGAAGTCGGTAACAGTCCTATGAAGGTGCAACGGGCCCTATTCCTC
>CAZGOS010000088.1:0-11120 GCA_964527795.1 uncultured Rhodothermales bacterium
ACAGCCTGCATCGCCGTAATCCCGATCGTGCCGTAGCGCGTGAGCTGCGTGATCTTTCGCCTTCCATCCTCCCCTTCTCGCTGGAGCTTTTGGAAGTACGGTACTACGGCACCCATCAGCTGAATAATAATCGACGCCGTGATATACGGCATAATGCCGAGAGCAAAGATTCCAGCGGCACTGAAGGCGCCCCCGACAAACATGTCCAACAGGCCCAACAAATTGTTCGGATCACTGGTGGCATTGATTTCGGCCAATCTGTTTGCATCCACGCCGGGAAGCGTGACGAACGCACCAAGCCGATAGATGAGAAGAAGACCCATCGTATAGACTATGCGTCGACGAAGCTCTTCGATTTTCCAGATATTTCGTACGCTTTCGGTAAGACCCGCCATGGTAATGCCTTTCTATATCTCTCCTTGAGAAGCGTAAATGGTGACTATAGAACGGTAACTGAGCCTCCAGCGGCCTCAATTTTCTTTTTCGCCGAGGCACTGAAGGCGTGCGCCGTTACGTTGAGCGCACTTTCGATTTCACCGCCCCCGAGAATCTTCACGAGGTCTTTCGCGGACACGAGACCAACGCCGGCCAAAACTTCTGGAGTTACAGGCTTTTTCGCATCAATATGGCCCTGGCCGGCCAACTCGTTCAGTTTGGCAACATTTACGGGTCGGTACTCCGTACGAAACGGATTCTTGAATCCATATTTCGGGACACGCCGCTGAAGTGGCATCTGTCCACCTTCAAACCAGACGGGGATTTTTGCACCGGCGCGACTTTTCTGGCCTTTGTTTCCTTTCGTTGAACTGTGCCCGCCGTATCCGGAACCGACACCCCGGCCAAGTCGCTTTTTCTTCTTTGTGGAACCCTTAGCGGGCCTGAGATTGCTGAGATCCATGCTTCTGCTATTACGCCTCTTTACGGGAGACTCGCTTTATGTTAGAGTGACCGGTTCGGCCACCAATCATTTACGGCTGCCTTCGACTGCTTATGCCTCTTCAATTTCGACGAGGTGCTCTACCCTCCTCAGCATCCCTCGCATCTGCTGAGTGTCGTCATGGATCACCGTCTGATGCATTCTTCGAAGACCGAGAGCGACGATCGTCTTCTTCTGAATCTCAGGTCGCCGGATGACACTGCGAACCTGCGTAATCTTAAGCCTGGCTACTTTTTTCTTAGCGGTCATTTCAATTCTCGAATTGCTGTTATCCCTCGAAAACGCGCTTCAGTGGAATACCGCGCCGCTTTGCAACGACCATGGGGTCTTCCAGATTCGTAAGCGCGTTCATGGTCGCCCCAACTTGATTATGGGGATTACTCGAACCCAGGGATTTGGATAGAATGTCTGTGTAGCCGGCACACTCCAGGACGGCACGAACCCCGCCACCGGCGATAACGCCCGTTCCATTGGACGCCGGTTTCAGTAGAACGCGACCTGCATCCTGCCGACCGATAACGGAATGCGGTACCGTACCACGATTTATAGGCACTCGGACCACCTTCTTCTTGGCATCCTCTGTACCTTTCTTGATCGCATCCGCCACTTCATTCGCCTTGCCCAATCCAGCACCGACACTACCCTTGCCGTCACCGACTACGACGACCGCATTAAACGAGAATCTCCGGCCACCTTTGACGACCTTGGCGACTCTCTTTACAGAAACCAGGCGCTCAACCCATTCGGACTGAGGGTCTTCGGCTCGATCACGTTGCTGACGACTTCTTCCTTTTGCCATGATTCAAGTATCCTCTATTGCAATCCTGCTCTGATCAGATCTTCAGCCCCGCTTCCCGGGCACCTTCAGCAATCGCTTTCACTCGGCCGTGAAAGCGAAATCCGTTTCTGTCCAACACGGCCTGCTCCACGCCGATTTTCTTTGCATTCTCGGCCAGACGGATACCTACCGCCTTACTGACAGCAACCGGATTCTCACCGGAAATAGTCGTATCAAGGCTTGAGGCTGACGTGAGCGTGTTTCCCGCGACATCGTCGATAAGCTGAGCATAGATATAACGGTTGGACCGGTACACCGAAAGACGCGGCCTCTCGACAGTACCCGATAACTTTTTACGAATTCCTTTCTTAACCCGCCGGCGACGATCAGTTTTTCTCTTAGCCATGGATTATTTCTCTGTTTGGAAATGCGCGTCGAAATCGACGCTTTCTCCGATTCAAACGTATTAACCTGCTGCTGCTGTCTTTCCTGCTTTTCTCCGCACGTACTCGTCGGCGTAGCGAACGCCTTTACCCTTGTACGGCTCGGGTGGTCTCAGACTGCGAATCTTCGCTGCAACCTGACCGACTTTCTGTTTGTCGATGCCATCTATTATAATGAAGGTATTCTTCCCTCTCTTCGTGTCGACGCTGATGTCAACTCCCTCCGGCGGCACGAGAAAAATCGGATGCGAGTATCCGAGGGCCAACTCCAAAACGCCGTTTTGAACAATCGCGCGAAAACCGATTCCGATGACTTCAAGCTCCCGTCGATACCCCTCAGAAACGCCGGTTACCATGTTGTCAATGAGCGATCGATAGAGACCGTGCAGCGATTTGTGACGCTTTTGCTCCGTGGGCCGCTTTACAAGCAGCTCACCCTCCTCCATTTTCAGGATGATGTCGGGGTCTACCTGAAGGGACAACTCGCCCTTGGGTCCCTTCACCGTTACCAGATTACTCGACGCAATATCGATGGTAACGTCGTCGGCCACCCGGATCGGACTGTTTCCAACTCGTGACATGGTATCTACTCGCTCTTTACTTCTGATCAGATTGCTCTTCCCGACTAGTAGACATAGGCCAGAACCTCTCCGCCAATGCTGTTCGTTCGTGCCTCTTTGTCGGTCATCACGCCGCGAGAAGTCGACACGATGGCCACACCAAGGCCATTTCGAACGCGCGGTAGCTCGTTGGCCCTGACGTATCGGCGAAGCCCCGGCTTCGAAACACGTCGGAGAGATCGGATTACAGGTGTGCCATCCGCCTCGTACTTCAGGTATATTCGGATAAGACCCTGATTGCCGTCATCGACATTCACATAGCGACGGATGTATCCTTTGTCCATCAATATCTGCGTTATCGCACGCTTCACTTTGGATGACGGAATGTCGACGTGCCGATGGTCGGCCTTCTGGGCATTCCGAATGCGTGCCAGATAATCAGATACTGGATCCGTGATTGCGCTCATACTTCAACTCGTTGTTCCTTAAAGATCGTTTATCGACCTCTCGTCCTATGTTGACGTCTCTCTCGTTATTTGTTACCAGCTGGCCTTTCGTATGCCGGGTATCATTCCGCTGCGCGCCATATCCCGAAACGCGATTCGAGACAGCCCGAAGTCCCGCATGTAACCGCGCGAACGACCTGTAAGCTTGCAACGATTGTGCAGGCGAACAGGGCTGGCATTCCGGGGAAGCTTCTGTAATCCTTCCCAGTCCTTGGCTTCTTTCAACGCGGCCCGTCGGTCGGCATACTTCTCAACGAGCTTACGTCGTTTTTTCTCTCTTGCTACCCAGCTTTTCTTGGCCATTTTCGCTTCTTTTAGTCAGGTTTCCCCGTACATATACTAATTATCTCGCCTTTCGAACGGCATACCGAAGGCCTTGAGAAGGGCAAAGGCCTCCTCATCCGTCTGAGCCGATGTTACGAAAGTGATATCCAGACCGTTGATTCTATCAATCTTGTCCACATTGATCTCAGGAAAAACGATCTGTTCCTTAATTCCCAGCGTGTAATTGCCGCGCCCGTCGAAACTCTTTTCCGGAATTCCTCGGAAGTCGCGTACACGAGGAAGAGTCAGGGTGATGAGCCGATCAAGAAACTCGTACATTGTCTCACCTCTCAGTGTTACGGATGCACCGATCGACATGCCCTGACGCAGTTTAAAATTCGAAACGCTTTTTCGCGCATTGCGGACCACAGGGTGCTGGCCAGTAATCGTGCGAAGCTCATCGACAGCGTCATCGAGCAACTTCTTGTTCAGCGATGCCTCGCCTACTCCCTTATTAACACAGATCTTGAGGAGTTTCGGCACCTGCATAACGTTGGAGTACGAAAACTCCTTCATCAGAGCCGGGACAATATCCTTTTTATACCGTGTTCTTAATCTTGCTACGTACCCGTCCATTGTTCGTCTGTTCGTTCAACTTCTGTCCGTAAATCCGTCCATCCAGGACCAATCACCTTATTCTTTACCTGCACCAAAGCAGGAATTCCTGTCGTTTAGCTATCAAGCTCCTCGCCGGTTGTTACAGCGTATCGCACCCACCGACTGTGACCCGTTTCCTGGTCTTCAATACGCTTCCTCCCGATTCGTGTTGGTTCGCCGGTGCCATCAAGCGGCATAACGTTCGACGCATGAATGGCACGTTCCTGTTCGATTCGGCCACCCTGGGGGTGAAGCTGATTCGGCTTCGTGTGCCGGATGCGAAGGTTGACGCCTTCGACAATCACACGTTCTTTCTCCAGAAATACCCGAAGAATTTTGCCTTCCTTCCCTTTGTCATTTCCGGAAAGAATCCGCACCATATCGCCTTTACGAATGTGCAGCTTCTTCTGCTGATTCTTCGTTCTCGGCATGATCAATCAATTTCTGTTAGTTAAGTCGGAGGATTTATTGCAGGTGTACGCGTCTGCTTTTTCGGCTTTTAGAGAACTTCAGGTGCTAGCGATACGATGCGCATGAACTGCTTGTCTCGAAGTTCTCGAGCGACAGGGCCAAAGATTCGCGTACCTCGGGGCTCACCCTGTTCATTCAGTAGCACGGCTGCATTTTCGTCAAACCGGATATACGAACCGTCCACACGGCGGTATTCCTTGCGTGTGCGAACCACTACTGCGCGCGACACATCGCCTTTCTTAACGTTTCCACTCGGGATGGCAGACTTGACCGTAACCACAATCTGATCACCCACCCGAGCATATCGACGCCCACTACCACCGAGCACGCGGATGCAAAGCACCTCCTTGGCACCGCTGTTATCCGCAACTTTCAGTCTGGACTCCTGCTGAATCATTGTTTTCTGTGCACTTAAAGTCCTATCTATCCAGCCGTTATCGGCTACTCTGCTTCTTCAATCCGTTTATTTCACCCGCTCAAGCACTTCCACCAGGCGCCAGCGTTTGTTCTTGCTGATAGGCCTTGTTTCCATGATTCGAACAGTATCACCTTCGCCGGCATCGTTCTGATCGTCATGAACCATCAGTTTGGTAGTCCTCTTGATGAACTTGCCGTAGATCGGATGCTTGATCTGTCGTTTGATCGCAACAAGAATGCTCTTGTCCATCTTGCTGCTGACAACAACGCCAATGCGCTCCTTTCTGGAACTTCTCTCTTTCGTACTCTGCATGTGCATATAAGGCTTGGTGAGCCGTGAACCGTTGCCCACCAACTACCTGTTTCTTATCAATTAATCGGTTATGTGGAGTCCTGCGCTTCCATCTCTCTCGCTTTCAAAATGGAGTGGAGCCGTGCAATGAGTCTTCTCTTCTCCCTCAGAATCATTGGATTGTGCAGGTCTGCCACGGCATGCTGAAAACGCAGGCGACTCATCTGCTCCTCCTCGTCCTTAATGTGCTCAGCTATTTCCTCGGAGCTAAGCTCTCTGATTTCTTTCGCCTTCATCGTGCCTTATTCAGGATTGTAGTCTGGTCGAACAACGACTTTCGTTTTGATCGGCAGTTTCTGTTGCGCCAATCTCAAGGCTTCTTTGGCCAGATCGTAGGGAATGCCTCCACCTACCTCGAACATGATCCTACCCGGTTTCACCGGGGCAACCCAGTACTCGGGACTCCCTTTCCCTTTACCCATTCGGGTTTCGGCAGGCTTCTTCGTAATGGGTTTATCCGGAAAAATGCGGATCCAGACTTTACCGGCTCTCTTCATCTTGCGCGTCATCGCGATACGAGCGGCTTCAATCTGGCGACTCGTAATCCGGCCGGGCTCCAGCGCTTTGATACCGAAATCACCGAAGGAGACTCGGGCCCCTCGCTGGGCCGTGCCCTTGACGCGTCCTTTCTGGACCTTACGGTGTTTTACGCGCTTCGGCATTAACATGGCAAATCCTCTCTATTCTCTCTCCAGGCCGATATTCTTTTCAACCCGTCGAAGTCTGTGTTACGATTCCCGTACTCGGTTCAGCTTTTGTTTCGTCTGGCTTTAGCACCGCGTCTTGAACCGGGTCCTCCACCGCCTCGTCTGCGGGACCGCCTGCGATCCGGATCCATCTGTTGCATTTGATGACGCTGAGCGGCCGCATTCGGGCTCAGATCCGGTGTTCCAATAATTTCACCTCGATAGATCCAGACCTTCACACCCGTCGTGCCGTAAATCGTAAAAGCCGTGGCTTCAGCATAATCGATGTCCGCTCGAATCGTATGAAGCGGCACACGTCCATCCAGGTACTGTTCCGAACGACTCATTTCTGCACCACCCAGGCGGCCGCTGACCTTGATGCGGATCCCATCGGCTCCCATTCGCATGGCGGCTGTCAACGACTGCTTCATCGCACGTCTGAACGAGACCCGGCCCTCCAATTGCTGAGCGATATTCTGGGCAACGAGACTCGCATCCAATTCAGGACGTTTGATCTCGTTAATATTGATCTGAATATCCTTGTTCGTAAGCTTTCTGATTTCCTCGCGAAGCTTCTCCACCTCAGCACCTCCGCGCCCGATAACTACACCCGGTCGACTCGTGTGCAACGTAAGAATGACCCGCTTCGGTGTGCGCTCGATAATGATCCGGCTCAGTCCTGCTCTTTTGAGACGAGCACCGAGGTACGTTCGGATCTCCTCGTCTTCGATGAGTTTTTCGGCGAAGTCTTTTCCGGCGTACCAGTTGGAATACCAGCCGCGAATAATACCGAGACGAAATCCTATTGGATGCGTTTTCTGGCCCATAAACCTGCTCGATTCAAAAACTGATTGCTGTTTCGATACGTTTTGTTAATCCTCTTGCACCGCTGCACTTGTTTCCGCTGCCACCTCTTCCGGGTCGCCAATGTGAGCGACAACAACCGTCAGATGAGCCGTTCGCTTCTGTATGGGATGAGCACGTCCGCGGGAAACCGGACGAAAACGCTTCAATCGCGCACCTTCGTCTACTCGAATCTCCTTTACGACCAGTTCGGTCTCTTCGAATCGCTCATCTCTGTTGCGATCCATCAGATTGTGAACGGCCGAAAGAATGGTCAACTTGACCAGCCGAGTCACTTTCTGAGGAAGAAAATTCAGCGCGTCCAGCGCTTCGGGCACGCGCATCCCTCGCACTACGTTCGCGACGGGTCGCAGCTTCCGCGGCGAACTCCGAATATGCTTGCGTACAGCTCTGGCTTCCATTTTTTGTCTCTATTTCTTTTCTACCGGGTTACGACGCAAACGGCATCACCGGTACCATACTCTCCAGGTTACTACACCCGTCTATCCTTTTTCGTACCCGCGTGACCGCGAAAGTGTCTGGTTGGTGAGAACTCGCCAAGGCGGTGCCCGACCATATTCTCCGTGATGTAGACCGGGATGAACTGTTTCCCGTTATGCACGGCGAACGTGTGACCGACAAACTCAGGTGTTATCATCGATGCCCGACTCCACGTCTTGACAACCTTCTTCTTTCCCGACCTATTCAGCTCTTCCACTTTCCGCTGGAGCTTGTAGTAGACGAAGGGACCCTTTTTTAACGACCGAGACATATTATTTCTGTATTCGGCGACGGATAATCAGCGCATCCGACTGTTTGTGTGTCTTTCTTGTCCTGTAACCCTTTGCCGGCATTCCGCTGGGAGATCTCGGGTGGCCTCCGGAGGCTTTCCCTTCACCACCGCCCATCGGATGATCCACAGGATTCATGGCTACACCGCGCGTTTTAGGTCGAACACCGAGCCACCGTTTTCTGCCGGCTTTGCCCAGATCAATGTTCATGTGATCAGGATTGGAGGTCGTGCCGATCGTGGCCATACAGCCGGCCATCACCATGCGTGTTTCTCCCGACGGCAGACGAAGAATGGCGTATTTGCCCTCCCGCGCCATCAACTGTGCAAACGTCCCTGCACTGCGAGCAAGCTGGGCTCCTTTTCCCGGTTTCATTTCGATCGCGTGCACGAACGAACCAACAGGAATTTTCGAAAGAGGAAGGCAATTTCCCGGCTCCGGCAGAGCATCCGGACCATTTTCGAGTTTCATGCCCACCTTGATTTCATTCGGCGCGATGATGTACCGTTTTTCTCCATCGGCGTAAACGAGCAGTGCAATGCGAGCAGATCGATTCGGATCATATTCGATGCCGGCAACCTTTGCGGGTACGCCAAACTTGTTCCGTTTGAAGTCGATAATCCGGTAACGGCGCTTATGACCGCCACCCTGGTGCCGCACCATGATTCGACCGGTATTATTGCGCCCGGCTTTCTTTTTCAGTGGAGCCAGCAGGCTCTTCTCGGGTTTCGACCGCGTTATGGTGTCGAAAGCGGAAACAGAGCGTTGCCGCTGTCCCGGCGTATTCGGCTTTAATATTTTAAGCGCCATTTCTGTAAATCCTCTACCGTAACTGCCTCAAAGGCACGCGTTCTATATTTCCTCGAAGAAGTCAATCTGTTCGCTACTTGGTTCAAGCGTAACGAGCGCTTTTTTATATGCTGACGTTTTGCCGGACACCTTCCCTTTGCGCGTGAACTGTGATCTCCGCTTTCCCCTGACATTTATCGTGCGAACTTCCTTGACCTGGACACCAGGATAGCGGGCTTCAATCGCGTTCCGGATTTCAAGCTTGTTCGCATCGCGACGCACCTGAAAAGCATAGTGGCCCTTCTCCATCAGAGTGGTCAGCTTCTCCGTGACCATGGGCTGTATGAGAATGTCGTTGATCATCGCTATCTACTCTGCATTCGTCTTTGCACTTCTTGATTCACTTCTTCTTTTTTCTCCCGAGCTGTTCGCTGAGAGTTTTAAGCGCTCCCTTCTGCATGACAACAACGTGAGCGCTCATCACATCCAGGGTCGAAATATCCGTCACATTTCGCACCGTCAGCTTCGGCACGTTTCGTCCCGATCTGTACAACTCATTCGAATACGACCCCGTTACAAGCAGCACGCGCTGACCGGAAAGATCATGATTTGACAGAAACGCGGACAGTTCATTCGTATCCGGGCTCTCAAAAGTGAAATCTTCTACGACGCGAATCGCTTTGTCCTTCGCCTTGTAACTCAGGGCCGAGCGTCGTGCCAGCTGCTGCGTCTGACGATTGATTTTGATACTGTGATCGCGTGGACGTGGGCCGAAGGTGCGACCACCGGACCGGCGAATCGGAGATTTTGATGTACCCGCACGAGCGTGGCCTGTCCCCTTCTGACGATAGAGCTTCCGGGTACTTCCTGCTACTTCTCCACGCTCCTTTGTCTTGTGCGTTCCCTGATGGGAATTTGCCTGAATGCGACGCACGTCCAACCAGATCACGTGATCGTTGGGATCCATTTCGAATACCGATTTGTCGAGCGTAACCGACTTCCCGGTGTCAGTACCGTCTTGCTGATATACCTTCACTTTCATCGTCTATTCGAAGCTCACTGTTTCTTTCTCAGTTCTACGAGACCATTTATTGGTCCCGGTACAGCACCCGACACGAGGACCAGATTCTGATCGGAGAGAATCTTGACAATCGTAAGATTCTTCACCGTGACGCGGTCGTTTCCCATCCGGCCACCCATTCTCATGCCCTTGACCACACGTGATGGCCACGACGAAGCACCAATCGATCCCGGGGCTCGCTGCCGGTTATGCTGGCCGTGCGTGGCCATTCCGACTCCTTTGAAGCCGTGCCGTTTGACAACGCCCTGGAATCCCTTGCCCTTTGACGTACCCGCAACAGCGATGAGATCACCTTCTTCGAAAATGTCCTCAGCTTTAAGCTCGTCTCCAACAGATGCATGCTCGATATACACGTCGAACTCCCTGATGAAACGCTTTGGTGACGTACCGGCTGCTTCGAAGTGGCCCTTCATGGGCTTGGTTGTATGCTTGTCTTTACGCTCTCCGTATGCAAGCTGAACGGCATTGTAACCGTCTTTTTCGACATCTTTTACCTGTGTCACTACGTTGGGCGACACTTCAACGACGGTACACGGAATCTGTGCTCCGTCATCGCTGAACACGCTCGTCATTCCGAGCTTCTTTCCTAATATTCCGATGCTCATTGCAATCCCTATTTAGCGATCGCGCCAGGGCGACCGGATTGGTAAGCGTTTTACTCTAGGTGCGTGTAACAGTGAGAGAGACCGATCCTTGCAGCGTTGTGCCTAAAAGAACGTTTAGCAAGGTGCTCGTCACACTGTCGGCTGCAAACGTCACCACATCGTCACCGTTGAACGCGTAGTTGAAGTTGAGCTGGATTGGAACACCTTGTGCCTCCGTTGTCAACGTGATGCGATTCGTGGATTCGTTAATCGAATAGGTCCCGGTAATGACATTATCTCCAGCATCATCGATCGCATCTACGACGATCGTAAATGCTCCTGCCTGCGTAAACGTGATCTTAAGCGAACTGAATCCCTGCGCGAAAACTGCCATCTGGTCTCCGTCTGCGTCGGAAACACCCGTAAGCACCCAGCCATCGGCGATGAGTTCGTCGATGCTGATCTCGTCGTCGTTACTGTCGCTGTCGCAGCCTACGCCAACAACGGCGATGACCAGGACAAGTAAATAAGTTGATAATTTGCGCATCGTGTGCTTCCTCCTCATATCGGTCAAACCTTGATCTCTACGTCGACGCCACTCGGCAATTCCAGCTTCATCAGTGCGTCGACTGTCTTGCTGCTCGTCGAAAGAATATCGATGAGGCGCTTGTGGCTACGCGTTTCAAACTGGTCCCGACTCTTCTTGTCCACATGCGGGCTCTTGAGCACCGTGTAGATGACCTTTTTTGTGGGAAGCGGAATGGGTCCGCTTACGACAGCACCGGTCGATTTGACCGTTTTGATGATTTTTTCCGCACTCTTGTCGATCAGCGTGTGATCGTAAGACTTGAGCTTGATCCTGATTTTCTGGCTTGCCATGGTAATCTTCTGATTTGGCCGTAGCGCTTAGTCTGTAATTTTCGATACGACACCGGCGCCGACCGTGCGGCCACCCTCACGG
>CAZGOS010000089.1:0-11114 GCA_964527795.1 uncultured Rhodothermales bacterium
CGGCTGTTGCTTGATCTGAGAATCCCCCGACTTCAGTCGAGGGGAGTATGTCAAAGATCCATATATGTTGCCAGACGGCCACAAAGTTAGCAAACCGCCTAAGTGGTAGCGCCTTAGAAAAAGCGTATATCATTACGCGGAAGTCAGGTAATTCGTGCGTTTCGCGTCCGCAGATCCGCAACCCGTTACAACGACTCGAATTGTTGGGGCAAGAAAAGCTACGATAAGTGGTCGAGAGCGCTCATATCTCACTAAATTAGTCCAATAATTCCAACCAGGACAACGGTATAGGGCGTCATGTATCAGTAAGATCAAACTGTTGACTCTTTTTTTTTATCAGGAGCAGGCAGGTTCACCGATTTTCTTCTTCAGCCCCTCATGTTCTACGAGTTCCTTACGCCCCTCGGGCTAGATGACACGTCACTACCCTCGCATTCAATACAGCCGACGAACTCTCCTTACAAGGGCTTTCGACAAATTCAGGGGTCGCAAAGAACACGATCAAACGGTACATCGGGTACCTGGAAGCAGCGTTTCTCATCCGCATCGTGCATAGAATCGATGACTCAGCCCATCGATACCTCCCCGTCCAACTTCGATGAGTTCACGGTAAATTGCGAGATACAAACGCCGGCCTTCAGGTAGCTTGTATCAGGTAGTTCGGTCTTAAACCATGTGACTTCGAAATGCGAATTACGGACATCCGGGCTACGCCGGTAACGGTACCGCTCACGGCGCCACTGCGTCATGCGAACGGGTGCCACTGGGGCCGCTTCGTGCGCACCATCATTGAAATTGAAACGGATGAGGGAATTGTCGGTCTGGGTGAAATGGGCGGTGGTGGAGAAAGCGCCGCTGCGGCAATCGATTATCTGAAATCGTACCTCATCGGCCGCGATCCGGCACGCGTGGAGGAGCTGCGCTTTCTGATTGCCAATCCTTCGGCCTCTCTCTATAACAATCGCACACAGATTCTGGCGGCAATCGAGTTTGCCTGCCTGGATATTCTGGGACAGAAATGGGGTGTTCCGGTGTCCGAGATCCTGGGTGGACGGCTTCGCGACCGCGTTCGGTTCGCGACGTACCTGTTTTTCCGCTATCCGCATTCCGGGACGGGTGAAGGCGAAGTGCGCACAATCGATCAACTGGTGCGCGAAGCGACGTCGCTAAAGGAACGCTACGGTTTCACATCCCACAAGCTGAAGGGGGGCGTATTCAATCCAGAGTACGAGCTTGAGTGCTACAAGGCACTCGCCGCCGAATTCGATGGCGACTCATTTCGGTTCGACCCGAACTGTGTATGGTCGACCGAACAGGCGATCTGGTTTGGGCAGCAGATCGAGGATATCAAGAACGACTATCTGGAAGATCCGGTTTTTGGACTCAACGGCATGAGGCGCGTGCGCGAGAAGGTGAAGATGCCTCTCGCCACCAACAGCGTGGTAGTCAACTTCGAGCAGCTTTCTGCCAACGCGCTGAATACCGCCGTCGATGTCATACTGCTCGACACGACGTTCTGGGGAGGCATTCGTCCGGCGATCAAGGCGGCGGGTGTGTGCGAGACGTTCCAGTTGGGAGTGGCCGTGCATTCATCGGGTGAACTGGGCATTCAGCTTGCCACGATGCTGCACTTCGGCGCCGTCATTCCGAACCTCAGTTTTGCGGCCGATGCGCACTATCACCAGCTCGAGGATGATATCATCCTCGGAGGTAAATTTGAATACGAAGGCGGATCGATCGCGGTGCCCTCGGAGCCCGGCCTCGGCGTCAAACTCGATCGCGACAAGGTCGCGGAGTACCATGAGCTTTTCAAACGCCTCGGCCCGTATCCCTACGACCTGGATCCACTCAGGCCGGGTTGGACTCCGCTCATCCCGAACGACCGTTGGGCCGATCCTGCGGACGACCGCACGCCCGACGTGCCCTACTGAATTCGATCCAGACCGGCGTGAGGGTTCTGGCGGCAGGATGTTGCCACCGTACTTCCTGACGACGGGTGTGACAGCCATCGCCGGCGGTCGTATTCTGTAATGAGGATACGGTCTTAACTGAAAGAGCGGCAGCAAATGGCCTCCAGGACTGAAATCGTCGATGAACTGATTCGGCAGGGTGCGGTTGCCGTCGTCAGGATGGAGGAAGCGGGGAAGCTGTTGAAGGTCGTGGAGGCGATTGCCGAAGGCGGTCTGACAGCGATCGAAATCACCATGACGACCCCAGGCGCGATTAAGTTGATTGCCGACGTATACTCTCGATTTGGTGATTCTATTCTCCTTGGCGTCGGTTCCGTGCTCGATCCGGAAGACGTTGATCGCGCCATCGACGCAGGTGCGCGTTATGTCGTCAGCCCGGTTTTCAAGCCGGACGTGCTGGCCGCAGCCCACTTACGCGGCGTACCCGCCTTGCCCGGCGCTTTTTCTCCGACGGAGATCCAGGCGGCCACGGAAGCGGGGGCTGACATCGTCAAGGTGTTCCCGGCCGACATTTTGGGCATGGCTTTTTTCAGGGCGGTACTTGCTCCCATGCCCCACGTTCGTTTGATGCCGACGGGTGGAGTGACGCCCACGAACGCGGGTGACTGGATTCGAGCCGGCGCCTGCGCTGTCGGCATCGGGAGCGCTCTGCTGGACAGGCGGGCGATCGCCGAGGGTGGTTTCGACGTTATCACGGAGAACGCACGCATGCTTCGCCGCTCGATTGACAAGGCTCGAAACCGAGGAGAAATTGCATAGAGATGCACACATTTTCACTATGAAGACGATTACTTTCGGAGAAATCATGCTCCGGCTTTCCACGCCGGGATTCCAGCGATTCATCCAGGCCGACTCGTTCGACCTGACGTTTGGCGGAGGCGAGGCCAACGCGGCCGTTTCTCTGGCCAATTACGGATTCGAGAGTTTTTTCGTCACCAAGCTGCCCTCCCACGAAATCGGCCAGGCGGCGGTCAATTACCTTCGCCGATTCGGCGTATCGGACCGCTTCATCGTACGCGGCGGTGATCGGGTGGGGATCTATTTTCTGGAAACGGGCGCCAGTCAACGAGGCTCCAAGGTCATCTACGATCGGGCGCAGGCTTCGGTAACGACGCTGGCGGAGAGCGAACTCGACATGGAAGCGCTCATTGACGGAGCAGCGTGGTTTCACTGGACCGGGATTACCCCCGCTCTAGGGCCCGTCCCGCGACAAACGCTCGTTTCACTGTGCAACGCAGCAATGCATGCCGGCGTCACGGTCAGCTGCGACCTGAATTATCGAGAAAAGCTCTGGACACCGGAAGATGCCCGGCGTGTCATGCGGCCCCTGATGGAGTATGTCGATGTCTGTATCGCAAACGAGGAAGACGTTGAGAAAAGCCTCGGATTGGGACTGGGAGAATCAGACGTGGAATCCGGCAGTCTCGATCCGGCAGCCTATGCGGATCTGGTCAAAAGACTGAAAAAGGAGTACGGATTCTCCGCGGTCGCCGTCACGCTTCGGGAGAGTTACTCGGCGTCGCGGAACGGATGGAGCGCCATGCTGCACGACGACAAGGATTGCGCGGAGCCGTATCGCTCGACGCGATACGATATACGGATTGTTGATCGCGTCGGCGGGGGAGATGCCTTTGCGGGTGGTCTTATCGCCGGCCTTTTAAAAAAATCCAATTCGAAGGACGCGCTCGAATTCGCGGTCGCTGCATCGTGCCTGAAGCAGACGATTCCGGGTGACTTCAACGCCGTGTCGGAAGAGGAAGTGGAACGCCTCGTGGCCGGCAGCGGCTCGGGTAGGGTTGAGCGATGACTCAAAATAGGATCTCCATGGAGCCGCTCGAATTTCACCCCGATCGATTTTTCGACGCCGATCCGTCCATTCGATCGATCGCGCGAGTGCTGTACGAAGCGACGAATGATCTGCCGCTGGTCTGCCCGCACGGGCACGTGCCCGCGGAACTGCTGGATGATGATGAACCCTTTTCCGAACCGACATCCCTCATCGTTACGCCCGATCATTACATTTTTCGCATGCTTTATGCGAAGGGAATTCCGCTCGAAGAGCTGGGCATACCGACAAAAGACGGGACGCCTGTAGAGACGGATCCAAGAATCATCTGGCAACGATTCGCAGACCACTATTTCCTGTTTCGGGGAATGCCCACCCGTGCGTGGCTGGACTTCGTTTTTTATGAAGTTCTGGGCATCCGAATGAAGCTCGATTCGTCGTCGGCCATGTACGTCTACGACGAAATCCTGGAGCGACTGCAGGAACCCGCGTTCCGGCCAAGAGCGCTTTTCGAGGCGTTCAACATTGAGGTGCTCACGACGACAGATGCCGCATCCGATTCTCTAGAGCACCATCGGTCCATCCGGGACTCCGGGTGGAATGGGCGCGTCGTGCCCTGTTTCAGGCCCGATGCCGCTTTTCAGATCGCGTCGAAGAGATGGAACGATGAATTAGGTCGACTTTCCGCCGTTTCCGAAACCGATATTTCCGACTACCGGACGTTCATAGACGTTTTGTGGAAAAGGAGGCGGGCATTCAAGGCGTTGGGAGCGACATCGACGGATCATGGGCTGACGAACCCTGCCACCGAGCGTTTATCGGACGAAGAAGCCGGTCAGCTCTTTGAGCGCGCACTGCACGGACGTGCGACACCCGGGGATCAGGAAAGGTTCGAAGCCCACATGCTGATGGAAATGGCGCGAATGAGCGTGGAGGACGGCCTTGTCATGCAAATCCACGCCGGGTCGTTGCGGAATCACAATCGGACGCTCTTCGATCGATTCGGCGGCGACGTGGGGGCCGACATACCGGTCGCTACGGAGTATACGCGTGGCCTGAAAGCGCTGCTGAACGCGTATGGCACGGATCCGCGATTCGGCCTCGTCGTCTTCACGCTCGACGAAAGCACATACGGACGAGAACTGGCCCCGCTGGCCGGCCACTATCCAGCCATGCGATTGGGGCCGCCGTGGTGGTTTTTTGACAGCATCGCCGGCATGACCCGCTATCGCGAACTCGCGACCGAAACCGCCGGATTCTATAACACGGCCGGATTCAACGATGATACCCGGGCGTTCCTCTCGATCCCCGCCCGACACGACCTCTCCAGGCGGGTCGATGCCAATTACCTGGCCAGTCTCGTGGTGCGGCATCAGATCGACGAAAGCGAGGCTTTCGAAGTTGCGAGGGCGCTCGCCTACGATCTCGTGCGGGAGACGTATCGGCTGAACTGAGCCGGCCGTTTCGCACAGTTCTCTTCCGAGAACCGCGCATCAGGAGTCTTTCGATCGCCGCAATACCGGCTTGATATCGATAATAGGCGTGCCGTCGAGCGCCTCCAGCGGCCCTACCCGCAATCTGCCACCGTGGTCGACTTCGAACACCTCGACTCGATGCAATCCTATTGGATTCGGTCGATCCGGAGAGCGCGTAGTGAAGACTCCCTTGTAGACATCGCCGGGTGTATCGCGGGGACTGACTTTTAGCACGTCTCGCAGAGCAAGATGCAACCATGTCAGAACGATCAACTCGCGCCCGGGCGCGATCCCTTCAAGGCCATCGGCAAATGCAGGGTCAATTTCCAGCCACGCCTCGGGCGCTCCGTCCCATCCCTGGCGAGGACATTCTTGTCGGCTCGTTAGACTTGAGCGTACGACGCCTATGGGTTGCAGAGATTGCGCTTTCATTTGATAAAACTATTGCACCGCGGGTCCGGTCAATAAAAATCCACTCGGCCTGTCTCGACGGAGTATTCGGCACCGACGACTTTCAGGCCGTCTTCGCGAATCAGGCGTTCGATCACAGTCGATCCGGAACGTAGATGACCGACGTTGGCCACCACGTTGGCCCGGACAGCCTTCGCCAAAACTCTCGGCTTTCCGGTTGTATCAACGATTTCTGCGATGGCCGGACAAATACAATCGAGAATAACCCCAAGACCGGGTGACAGATCCTCGTTCGGTTTGAGCAGGTACTCAACCGCTGTCTGCACGGCGCCACAACCCGAATGACCAAGAACGACAACGAGCCGCGTTCCAAACCGCTCGACGGCGAATTCGACACTGCCGATTTGAGTTGGCGTGACGACGTTACCTGCGACGCGCACGACGAACAGGTCTCCGATTGCCTGATCGAAAATCAGTTCTACCGGAACTCGCGAATCAGAGCAGCCGATGACTACCGCAAACGGTTCCTGATCTGCAACAAGCTCAAGCCGGGAAGGAAGCGTAAGATGCGAATCAGGGCTTCGGAGGGTCGTCGTAAACCGTCCGTTCCCGTCACGAAGACGAAATAGTGCTTCTTGTGGTGAAATCATTCCATTACCGTTTCTTCCACACTTGTGTGATCAGACGCAGGAGAGACTGCCCGCATTCGGTTTTGCGTTTCCGGACTGAGCTCAATCATGGGAGGGGGACAAGGAAACGGGACCTGCCAGAAATGTACGCATTTAGTACGGAATCATACTTAATAAGGATATTTGCATTGATTACGTACTATATTGTATATTAAATATGTCATTACAATTATCGTATATACATTTATAAAACAATCAGACTCGAAGACGAAATAAAACAGGAGCGTTTTACGGATCCGTTTTCCAAGGCCGTGATCAATGTCCTTCTGACGGCGGACAGAATTTCGAGTTCTACGAATGCCGCTCTTAAACCGTTTGCTTTGTCGAAGGAGCAGTACAATGTTCTGCGAATACTTCGCGGGCAATACCCCACTGCAACCACACTTCAGCTTATCAGTGATCGCATGATCAGCAAGGCGTCCAATGCGACGCGGCTCGTGGAAAAGCTGCGGCAGAAACGGTATGTAGAGCGTGGTGTTTGTGAATCGAACAGGAGGCAGGTAGACATTCTGATCACGAAGAAGGGGCTCGAAGTGTTGAAAGAACTGGACCCGCTGGTTCGGAGGTCACACAACCGCGTGAGACATCTGTCCGAGAAGGAAGCGAAAGAACTGAATCGTCTCCTGGATAAAATGAGATCATAATTTTTTTCACATATCTATTGTATAGACAATTAACGTAACAACAACCAATCATCCGTATAGAAACATGACGAACACAGAAAACACCCCGAGACGCGTACTTGTTACCGGAGCATCGGGACAGCAAGGCGGCTCAGTAATCCGAGCTTTAATCGATCGTGGGTATCACGTGCGTGCCTTAACCAGGAATGACGATACCGATTGGGCCAGATCCATGGCTGAACGAGGCGTCGAAATCGCCGTCGGAAACCTCACTGATGTGGCATCGCTCAAGTCGTCATTGACCGGAGTGGATACCGTATTTCTGGTTACGACACCGTTCGAGGAAGGTGTCGACGTTGAAACGGAGCAGGGAATCCGAATGATAGAGGCAGCCGCTGAGGCGAATGTGGGTCACCTGGTATTTAGCTCCGTTGCCAGTGCTGATCAGAAGACAGGGATTCCTCATTTTGAAAGTAAATACCGTGTGGAAGAAGCCATTGTTGCCTCCGGCGTGCCAAATACCATCGTGGCTCCGGTTTTCTTCATGGACAACTTTACGAGCGAATGGATGCTTTCGGGAATTCTCAGCGGCACGCTGTCGGCGGCATTGCCGGGGCCTGTTGCTCTTCAGCAGATCGCGGTCGACGACATTGGAAAATTTGTAGCGTCGATTATCGAGCGACGAGAGTCGGTGTTCGGCCAACGATTCGATATCGCCGGCGACGAATTGACCGGCGATGCCGTCGCCGAAGCGCTGTCGGCGGCGATGGGGCGAAACATTAATTATACCTCGTTTCCACCCGATGTTCTAAGGGAAAGCAACGAGGACTTTGCCATCATGTACGAATGGTTCGACAGAGTCGGTTACTCGGTAGATATTCCTGGACTGAGAAGCGCATTTCCAGAGGTGGGCTGGCTGGATTTTGCCGCATGGTCGAGTGCGCAGAACTGGGAATAAGCGCGAACTTCGAATAGAAACAGATCGCACGGGGTGCGGATCCGACGGCAGGGACGGATCCGTACCGCGCCTGGCTCCGATTCGAAAATTGGAAATGGCCGCGATTGTTCTTTGATTGCCGGAGAACCGCTGCACTAAGACATCGGAGTTTGAAATGAAATCCTCGAAATGGTTCATCGCACTCGTTTTTGGATCGCTCGTGTCCCTGTCGGGATGCACCGATGGACGGGAATCTCGAACCCGCTCAGAATCGGTTGACCGAATCGTATTTCAGACTGTGCGCGACGGAAATTCCGAAATCTATATCGTCAATCCGGATGGTAGCGGGCTTGAGAATCTCACGAGACACGATTCTCTGGATTATCACCCGTCAGGATCACTTGACGGATCACTGATCGCTTTCATAAGCGGGCGCAGTGCCAAAAGGGACATCTGGGTAATGAATCGCGACGGGTCCGATCAGCGACAGGTGACCGACAGTCCGGCTCAGAACATCGATCCGTCTTTTTCGCCGGATGGCTCTCAAATCGTATTCGACGCCACGGGAGAAGACGGCAATACGGAGATTTTCGTGATTCCAACAGAGGGCGGTTCGTCCGTGAACATTTCGAATCATCCGGCGACCGACAGCCATCCATTCTGGTCCCCGGTCGGAGATCTCATTGCGTTCTATTCTAATCGTGACAATCCGGACAGCGATTCGATGGATGTCTACGTCATGAACTCCGACGGCTCGGACGTAAAACGCCTTACGGAAGATCCGGCTGACGACAGGTACCCGTCGTGGTCACCCGATGCTTCCCAGATCGCGTTCAGTTCGACGCGGGAAGGAGACGCAGAGATTTTTCTCATGAATGCGGCCGATGGTTCCGGACTCATCCGAATCACTCAGGCAGAAGGCGACGATCTGGCTCCCGCCTGGTCTCCGGACGGTTCCATGATCGCATTCGTTTCAGGGCGTCACGGACCGTTCGAAGTCTATGTGATTAACGTCGACGGCACGGGTGAGCGTAATCTGTCCAATAACGAAGCTGCGGACAGCAATCCCAGATGGGTTCCGGTCAGGAACTGAATCGAGTCGGGAATAAAACCTACATCCGCGACCACTGAGCCAGAAGCTCACTCTCTCGTTCGCGGCTCATACCGGCTCGACGATTGTTCCGCTCAGCGGTTGGGCGAGCATGATCCCACGCGAGCAGATCGCGCGTCGTGACAGCGAGCGATCGAAACGTGAGTCCGGCCGATACGGCTTTGCTGATGTCCACGTACATCAGCGGATCTCCGGGGATCCAGGACGGAAGATCCATCCATGGACGCACTTCTTTTTCTTCCAGAAATTCCTCCGAAACCCAGGTGAACTTCACGTCGGACAAAACCGCATCTCGAATGCCATTCAGCATTTCTGCCATCGACATGCGGGATTCAGGTCCCGTTGCATTGAAATTTCCGGTTACTCCGTTCTCGGCAAGGCGGACAATCCATTCGGTGAGATCACGCTGATCGATAATCTGGTTGGAATGATCGGGATTGCCGGGTGCAAGAACTTCTCCTCCTTCTTCGATCCTGAGCGGCCAGTATGTGAACCGGTCCGTGCGATCACCGGGGCCAACGATCAGGCCGGGCCGCACAACAGTCGTACGCCCGGGAAACGCCGATTCTGCAATATCCTCGGACAGCGCTTTCATCAGCCCGTAGTGCGCATTATCGCCGTGAGTCCAGTCCTCTGGAGGAGTGAACCTCTCCGAATCCTCGTTGATGGCCGGTTCCCATAAAACATTGTCTTTGGAAGCATAGCCCTCGGACTCTGCGGCATACACAGAAATCGAAGAAACAAAGATGTACTGCTCGACCGCGTCTTTGAGGACCTGCGTGCTGAGATCCACCCATCTGTAGTCGCGGGACGTATTGTTGTCGAATACGACGTCCCACTTTCGACCTTCAAGAGCCGTCAGGTTGTCGTTCCGGTCGCCGATAAGATGTTCGACGTCCGGGATATCCGCCTTGGCGCGGCCGCGCGTGAAGATCGTGACTTCATGGCCGCGTTCTACGGCGTAGCGGACCATGTTGGGTCCGATGAATCCGGTGCCCCCGAGAATGAGCACCTTTTTCGGCGATGCTCGCTGGAAACGTTGAATGGGGATCGATTTTTCGATGGAATCCGGCGAACGGGCATCGGCAAAGGAAGCGGGACGAAGCGCCAGGCCCGCCCCGAGCCGACCAGGCCGGCGGGAAAACGCTGTGGGCGCCACCCACCGGTCCACTCGAGGTCGGCTCCGAGGAAACCGGCCAGGCCGGCACCTATTCGTCCGGACCGGGACGGCCGCGCCAGCCGCCGTGAGGCGACGACCGCGTGAACCTCCGACGAGTCGAGAGCCCGCAGCATCGCTTCGACCCTGGCCACCGACAGCACCAGTTGGAAGAACTCGTCCCGCAACAACGACTCGAACGTCCCGTCGGTCAGGGCGTCGATGACCGGTACCGCCTCGTCGAGCAAACCTTTTACGACTGCGATGTCGGGTACGGAGACGGACCCTCCCAGCGCCACTGCGGCCGCCGGGTCCACCGCCCAGTCGAAGTCCCGATCGGTTGGAGGGTCAGAACCGACGAAGACGGTTTGCCGCGGCTTCATGACTTCAGGACTCCGAGTCGGGAACGGCCCGGCACGGCCGCCGGGGGGCGAATGCTACCGACCCTCACCGGCTCGCTGACAACGCCGTTGCCGAGCAACTCTTTACCGCGACCCTGATCCGGTGATCACCGTCGCCACCGAGCGCAGCAGGATCCGCAGGTCCATCCATACCGACATGTGCTTGATGTAGAAGAGGTCGTATTTGAGCTTCTCGCGGGTCTCTTCGACCGTCTCGGCGTAGCCGAAGTTGACCTGCGCCCAACCGGTGATCCCGGGTCGAACCAGATGGCGATCGGAGTAGAAGGGAATCTTCTCGGCAAACTCCCCGACAAACTTCTCCTGCTCGGGACGAGGGCCCACCAGGCTCAGGTCGCCCCGCAACACGTTCCACAACTGGGGGAGCTCGTCGAGCCGGAGTTTGCGAAGGAAGCGACCCACCGGAGTGATGCGCGGGTCGTCCAGCGAAGCAAACCGGGGCCCGGCGGCATCGCTGTCGACGTACATGGTGCGCAGCTTGTACAGCGTGAATCGTCTGCCGCCACGGCCGACCCGCGGCTGCCTGTATACGGCCGG
>CAZGOS010000090.1:0-11080 GCA_964527795.1 uncultured Rhodothermales bacterium
CCTTTTCCTTCGCAGTCGACTCTTCCGCCGCCAACACTGCGATCCGACGCTCTTTAGCCGTGACTTTCACCTTCGAGCTTTCAATCTCTGCCCACCTGGAACGGTGAGAATCGACGGACGCCCAGATCTCATCATCACTTGCGCCTTTGCGCTTCATATGAAGCGCCAACATCAGGCCATGCTTACTGAGGATTGAACGGACCGTATCCGTGGGCTGTGCTCCCTGTTCGAGCCAGAACAGAATGCGCTCGTTATTCAACGTGACGCGTTCGGGCTCGTGCAAAGGCTCATATCGACCTAAATCTTCAATAAATCGTCCGTCGCGGGGACTCCGCGTATCTGCTGCTACAACGCCATAAAGCGGGCGCTTTTTGCGTCCCATTCTGCGTAGACGAAGTTTAACTGCCACTGCTTTCTACTTTTGGTTTGGTTCTAATTCACAAGACTCAATTACTGCTGATCAGCGAGGCGAGATTCATGGCTCGTCCCTTTCCCATCAACTTTGTCATGGTCTTCATCATTTTCTTCATTTCACGAAACTGCTTCAGAAGCTGGTTTACGTCGCTTACTTCCACACCACTTCCATCCGCAATTCTGCGCCGGCGACTCCCATTGATAATCTCCGGATTTCGCCTCTCGTCCATGGTCATTGATTGGATAATCGCCTCAATGTGCCGAAACGCATCGTCGTCGATTTCCATATCGCTCATATGCCGTCCGATTCCCGGGATCATTCCCACGAGATCCGTAAGAGATCCCATTTTTTTCAACTTATCCAGCTGATCCAGGAAATCTTCGAGATCAAATTTATCGGACCGAATCCTGGACTGAAGTTTCTCTGCCTGTACATCATCAAACTGCTCGCGGGCGCGCTCGACGAGCGAAACGACGTCTCCCATGCCCAAAATGCGTTGGGCCATACGGTCCGGATAGAACGGAGTGAGCGCATCCAGCTTCTCTCCCGTTGAAGCAAACTTGATTGGCTTCTTGACAACTGAACGAATGGAAAGAGCCGCACCGCCTCGTGTATCACCATCAAGTTTTGTCAGAACTACGCCGTCGAAATCCAATTGTTGGTTAAACTCCAGCGCAGCGTTGACGGCATCCTGACCCGTCATGCTGTCGACGACGAACAGAATTTCATGCGGTGAAATCGTCTTTTTGATTTCGCTCACTTCCGCCATCATCTCCTGATCGACGTGCATGCGCCCTGCCGTATCGATGATCAGCACATCGCGCGCCTCCCGGCGAGCGAAATCGACGGCCTCTTTTGAGACGCGAACGGCATCCTTGACGATTTCTCCGTCCTCTTCAATCGAATAGACGGGAACGTCGATTTCGGAGGCCAGCACCTTCAGCTGCTGAACCGCAGCCGGGCGATATACATCCGCGGCGGCAATCAGCGGCGCGCGGCCTTTGCTCTTAAAATGCCGGGCGAGTTTGCCGCAGAAAGTCGTTTTGCCGGACCCCTGAAGTCCAGCTACCAGAATGACGGTAGGTGGCTGCTCGGCCAGCTCCACCTCCGCATGAGATTCACCAAGAAAATAGACCAACTCGTCGTGAACAATCTTAACGAGCAGTTGACCGGGGGACACCGATGTGAGAACCTTGCTTCCGGAAGCCTGCTCTTTTACACGCTCTGTAAAGTCCCTGGCGACTTGATAGTTGACATCGGCGTCCAGCAACGCACGACGAATCTCGCGCATGGTCTGCGCGACATTCAGCTCGGTAATCCTGCCCTGACCGGCAACGGATTTTAGAGCGCCTTCCAGTTTTTCGCTCAGGCTTTCAAACATGTGTCCGAATCAGCCCCCAAACCGCTTATTTAGCCCAAAAGAGGGATTTGTATTCAAGTTGGTACAGACTAGCAAAGTTACGGCTCCCACCAGGCACAAACAATATTTTCGCCTGACCAGATCACCCTGCTCCCGGCATGAACACGGTCAACTCCTGTGAATCCACTTTATTTTCACGCTCACGTACAAATATTATCGTTTCTACAGCTCGTCGAAGGTGAGGAATGACCGTACATCGAAGCACCATCGATGCGATGAGGCCCTTGAAATCGACGAAGCCTAACGGTATCGTGGTCCGTCTACAAACTGGAACCGCGTCGAGCCTGCAGTTCTCCGTTCCTGAATCAATGAAAGCACACGTGCTACGGTCCAATATGGCTGACTCCGATAGAAAAAAGGATCTGCGCGCAAGAATTCTTACCCTGCGTGAATCGCTTTCTGAAAGCGATTACGTCGAGATGAGCAAGAGAATCAGCGACAGACTCGAGTCTCTTCCACTATGGCGCCATGTTTCTTGCGTTCACGTATTCTGGCCGATGACAAAATGGCGTGAACCAGACATTCGTGCTTTCATTCGCTTCCTGTTTCGAAATGACAAGCGCGTCGTATTGCCGGTCGTTCACACATTTTCGAAAACCCCGGTCAAGGGAGGACGCATGAAACATGTAGAACTTGAATCGTTTAGCGGGCTTCATCAAAATGAATGGGGCATTGCCGAACCAGACGGAAATACAATCGTTTCTGAAAAGGAAATAGACGCCGTCGTGGTTCCTGCACTCGCCGTGGGCCGGGACGGATATCGATTGGGGCACGGATATGGGTACTACGATGAGTTTCTCGCCACCATACATGTTCAAATGATTTGTCCGATCTTTTCCAGATGTGTCATCGAAAAAGTGCCACACGAGAACCACGATATTCCGGTCTCGTTGGTCGTTACCGAGGAAATGGCCATCGAAGTGAGCAAAATGTAACCTGTCTGTAGCGATCGCGTAAGATAAATCGCCGGAAACAGTATCTATAATGAGTAAGACACGTACAAAAACAGCGATCTACGAAGAAGAATCGAGTTCGTTATACGACGATACCACCCTCGACCTGGAGGCACTATCGGATGATGAGCTGGATACGCTTCTGTTTGACGAAGAATCGGAATCGCCCAAGAGCATGTTGAACCTGCCGACGCTGGCGGGTTTATCGCTCATCCTGGTCGGCATCGCGTACATATTCCAGCAGATTGGACTATGGGGCGCAGGTATCGATTTGACCGTTCTGGCAAGTCTTCTCCCGTGGCTCGCCGGTATCTTCATTATTCTGCTTGGATTCGGGGTTCTTTCCTGGCGCCCCAGCAAGAAAAATAAGAAGAAGATCAAAGTTGAGAAAAAGCTCGCAAAGAGCCAGAAAAAGAAGAGCCGTCAGAGAGACGTTGATCTCGGAGCGATGTCCTCGACGGAAAAACGAAAGCTTTACAAGTCGCACGATAAAAAACTATCCGGAGTCTGCGCAGGGATTGGAGAATATTTTGGAATCGATCCCACACTCGTTCGAATTGCTTTTGTCGTGGGCACAATTGCTACGGGTGGACCACCATTTATTTTGGCCTACCTGCTTCTGTCGTTCATCATGCCGTCACCCGACAAGGAAAAGACGCTGGAAGAACGCATCACTATTATTAGAGACAGTTAATCCAATCAGCTAGATGGCGCCTACTCGAAAACTGAAAAAATCTGCGTCCAACAAAATGGTCGCCGGTGTGTGCGGGGGAATCGCGGACTATTTCGACGTGGATCCCACGCTGGTTCGCGTCGGATATATTCTCCTGACACTGCTAACGACAGGATTCCCGGGTATTCTGGTGTACATCATTCTGGCATTTGTAATGCCTGACGGATGATTACGAATTCGAAGATGCTCGCGCATCCTGATCACCATTTGAAAGTGATCCTGCCAGGGTAACGTGGAGTCGATCCGGATCGAGATGTTGAGAGATCCGGTCATTGACCTCATCAAGTGTAGTATCCATTACAATGCTCGAAAAGCGATCCAGATAACCTGGATCTCGCCCCTTTTCAGCGTTTCTCAGCAGGGCGCCCGCCAGGCTTCGCGTTGACGATAGTCCGACTTTGAAGGAGCCCACGATTGTGTTCTGCTTTTCTTCCAGCTCGTCCTGCGTTACACCGTTTTCGGTGAATCGCCGAACCAGATTCAATGTCTCCTGAATTCCCTTTTCGAGCAGATCACGTCCGAGTGTAACTGAAATCCCCCACATGCCGTGGTGCCAGCGATCCATGTCCGATAACGACGAGTGAATGCCGTATGTCAGTCCCATTTCGTCTCTGATGACACTCATCAGGCGAGCTGAAAAATTGCCCCCCAATATGTAATCCCCGAGATAGAGCGGTACAAAGGCCTCATCTATGCTCTTAAGGTCGACCGCGTGTCCGAATCTGACGTCAATATTGTCTTTGTCGGGGATATGCACCTCTTCCCTGCCTGGAGCGACAGGACGAACCGGCCATTCCGGAAAATCGGTTGCGCCATCGTTGAGTGCAGGTCTGAACTCATCCGAGAGAGCAGAAGAGAGTTCATTCCACGTCGTATCACCTACAATTGAAAGCGTCCAATCGCGCCCAATCCATTTTCTCCGGAAGTAGCTCTTCACCGCGTCGATCGTAATATCGCGTAGTCGTTCGATCTCGCGCCGGGGGTCCGGAACGTAGTTGGGATTGTCCGGTGCATAGATGCACCTGGATAAAACCGAGGATGACATCGTGCACGTGTTGGTAAGGCTCCTCAGAAAGGCTGCTTCATACCGGCCTTTCAGAAGTTCGAATTCATTTTCCGGAAACGACGGTTCCCTAAGCTGCTCGCCAAGTAGAGCAAGTACAGCAAGAATATCCCTGCTGAGAGCGCGTCCTGAAACACGGACGCGGATCCCGTCGGTAGAAAAATTGATCTGCGCACCAATGCCTTCAAGTGCCTCCGCCAGTTCCAGTTTGCTCCGGGATTGCGTTCCCTTGTCCAGCATCGAAACGGTAAGATCCCGGACCAGATCTTCACCATTCCCGTAATCCGGAATATTCAGGAATGAACCATGAAATGAAACAACGTCCTTGATCGGCGCAGGAAGAACCAGATAGGAGCCGCTTTCTTCCGAATGGACTTCAACTCGGTTTTCGAATTCTGACCGGCTTGGGGATTTATTCCCGGGGACTGCAGACATACGGAAGTAATTACTATTGCCTTGAAGATGGATAAAAATACAGTTCGGTTTCTGTCAGGAGCACGTACCGTCCGTTCAGCAGGGCAGCACCGATCAGATCACCCGAAATATGCACGATCGTATCACGAATCCGCGTACCTCGACGGTCGTACTCCGCCATACTGTCCGTACTCGTAACAAGAATCCCGTCGCCTGATTTCTCGATACTTCGAATAGCAGGAAACCTTCCCTGCGCGATCGTGCGAACGAACGTTCCGAACAGATCGTAGACGACAACACAGGCACATTCTGCATCTGCGACAAAGAGCAAATCGGAAGTCGCAACGACATCTATCGGGTCCAAGAGCCTTCCCTCGAAGACACTTTGATCTCCGATAATCCAGCGATATCTGCGCTCTCGATCCCATCGGATCACCACGCCCGCCTGATCATCGACCACGTATAAATCATCTGATGCGGAGGACGTAATCGCAATGGGGCGTCCTGGCGCTGCCTGATGCAATTGGGCTGCTCCAACTCTAAAAATCGGATCATTTTGCTCGACCTGACTTCCCGTTTGCGCGGCTACAGGAAGACTCTCAAGGAAACGAAAGTCCTTTGAAAACCGCTGAATTCTACCGTTTTGGGCGTCAGCAATGCTTATTACCAGGCCGATTCCAGGATCGACGTCGGTTGGATCATCGAACTGCCCTTCATTTGTACCCGGTCCACCCAGTTGGCGAATCAATCTACCGGCGTCAGAATAAACGAGAATCCTGTCCCAGTCGCGGTCCGTGACATAGATCAGTCCGTCGGGAGAAACGGCCACACTACCCGCCCGTGAGAAAGTGGCCACGGGATTACCGGAGACAACCAGCGTATCCGTTGCCTGAGCAATGCTTTGCTGAGTAACGATGAACGCAAGAAAAGCGAATGCGCCTGTAATAGTAATTCTGATCATGATAAAGCGAGACGAGCCAGGCCTTTTTCGCCGATATCCTGGCGGTAGTACCGGCCATTAAAAGAAATGGCGTGCACGCCCTGATAGGCGCGTTCCAGGGCGACAGACAGGTCGGAGCCTAATCCGGTTACAGCAAGCACCCTGCCTCCGGACGTGACGTAATCCCCATCGCCCGAACGTTCGACTCCTGCCATGTAGACGAACGTATTGTCCAGAGCCGCTGCTTCTTCAACTCCGTAAATCACTTTCCCTTTCTCATACGCATCGGGGTAACCTCCGGAGGCGAGCACGACACTCGCTGCCGCGCCATGCATCCACTCGATTTCATAGTCGTCAAGCGTACCATTGGCCGTTCTTAGAAAAAGTTCAACGGCGTCCGATTTCAGCAGCGGCAGAACAACCTGCGCCTCCGGATCACCCAGGCGACAATTGTACTCCACAACCTTCGGACCGTCCGACGTCATCATCAGCCCGCAATAGAGCACGCCCGAGTAGGCGCATCCCTCCTCTTGCATACCTTTAAGAGTCGGTTCGATGATCCGAACGCAGACATCGTGAAGGATCTCTTCCGTAACGAGAGGGGCCGGAGCGTACGCACCCATTCCACCTGTGTTGGGTCCCGTATCCCCTTCACCGATGCGTTTGTGGTCCTGGGCTGAAGGTAAAAGCACGTAATGTTCCCCATCCGTTAACGCGAATACGCTCGCTTCCTCACCCGTCATGAAGCTCTCGAGTACAATTTCGTCTCCGGCGCTACCCAGGGAATTGTCACGCAAAATGAAATCGACAGCTTCGTGCGCCTCAGCCTCCGTCATGCAAACGATCGCTCCTTTGCCGGCTGCAAGACCGCTCGCCTTTACCACGATGGGCGCGCCGTGCGTCTCAACGTAAACGAGAGCATCGTCTTTCCGGCCACGCTGAAATGCCTTGTACGAGGCCGTCGGTATATCGTGGCGATCCATGAATTCCTTCGCAAAAATCTTGGATCCTTCGAGTCTGGCTGCCGCAGAAGAAGGTCCTAGCACCAGGACGCCATCCTCACGCAACCAGTCGGCGAGACCCAGAACGAGCGGCACTTCCGGACCGACAACAACGAGATCGATCTTGCGTAAGGTTACAAATTCACGAATTCCGTCAAGGTCATCGGCGGCAATCGCGACATTGCTGCCAAGATCAGCCGTACCGGCGTTACCTGGTGCGGAAATGACGACGTGATTTCCTGAACTACGGGTAATCGCATGCACGATGGCATGTTCTCGACCTCCGCTTCCGACGACAAGAATGTTCATAATATGTCCGGTCGTTGTCTGAGTCTTTTCTTGTCCGGTCTCAGTTCTCCTTCGTCATGCGTTTCAGCTCAGATAAGGCGATAAGCGCGTCGATGGGGGTCAATCGTTCCGGGTCCAGCGCCTGAATGCGTTCCTTGATTTCCGCTGCGACGGGATCCGTCACATCGGGAAAGAGAGTCATTTGATTCGAATCCGCTTTCGGAATGTGCAACCTCTTTCCACCGAGACCAACTTCTTCCAGAGCTTCTTCGACTTCCAGTCTCTGACTCTCCAGGTGATTCAGAATCTGGTGTGCCCTATGCAGGACGGATTCAGGAAGTCCGGCCATTCGGGCAACTTCGATACCGTAGGAATGATCGGCACCTCCGGATACGAGTTTGCGAAGAAATACGATTCGATTCTCATGCTCATGAACCTGAATCCGGAAATTCCGAACGCGTCCCAGCCGCTCGGCAAGCTCGTTCAGTTCATGGTAATGAGTAGCAAACAGTGTTCTGGCGGCGACGGATCTCTCGTCGTGGAGATGTTCGACGAGGGCCCATGCAATGGACAAGCCGTCAAATGTACTGGTGCCCCTGCCTACTTCGTCAAGAAGAATCAGAGACCGGGTCGTTGCGCTATTCAGAATGTTTGCGGTCTCGTTCATCTCCACGAGAAACGTGCTCTCGCCCGCCGTCAGATTGTCCGAAGCACCGACCCGAGTGAATATGCGGTCTACAATGCCAATCTTTGCCGTGTCGGCAGGAACGAATGAGCCGACCTGTGCCATCAGAACAATTAATCCTACCTGACGGAGTACGACGCTCTTTCCCGCCATATTCGGACCGGTGATAATCAGGATTTGCTGTGATTCGGAATCGAGAAAGACGTCGTTCGGTATGAAGGGCTCGCCGACCGGCAGTGATACTTCGACAACGGGATGCCTGCCGGCAGTGATCCGGATCTGTGTCGATTCGTCAACGGAAGCACGAATGTACCGGTTTCGAACAGCAACCTCGGCAAACGAAGCATATACGTCGAGAGCCGCCAGCAGGGCGGCATTGTTTTGAAATTCAGGTATATGCTCGGCAATGCCGGACGTCAGCTGCTGAAAAAGTTCGGCTTCCAGCCTCACCATCTTTTCTTCGGCTCCGAGAATGCGTTCCTCGTACTCCTTCAATTCTTCGGTGATGTACCGTTCGGCGTTCACCAGGGTTTGTTTGCGAATCCAACTCGCAGGTACACGATCCTTGTGCGTATTCGTAACCTCCAGGTAGTATCCGAAAACTTTGTTGAAACCGACCTTTAGACTCGATATACCTGTTTTTTCGGACTCCGATTTCTGCAGACTCGTCAACCATTCCTTCCCGGACCTCGATAGCCTTCTCAACTCGTCCAACTCCGCATTAAAACCGTCGCGTATCACACCTCCGTCCTTGAGCGACGGTGGAGGTTCTTCGACGAGAGCTCCGGCCACACTGTCAACGACCTGGTCACAACATACCGTTTGCTCGCCGAGCATCGTGAGTTCGTTGTTCCCTGAGTCACCCAGGATTTGTTTGATCCGTGGAATCTGAGCCAGTGTATCCCGGAGGTAGATGAGATCTCGTGGCGTGACTCGCCCGATGGAGATTTTTGCCGATATACGCTCGAGATCACCCACGGGCTCAAGTGCGGATCGAACGCGCTCACGGAAAGTTTTTCGAGAAAAAATGGCCTCAACCGCGCTATGTCTTTTCTCTATCTTCGTGACGTCCCGGAGCGGTCTGAGCAACCATGATCTCAACATGCGCCCGCCCACGGCGGTACACGTCTGATCAAGTGTCTCGATCAATGTGCCATCCCGGTGTCCGGACTGCATGGACGAGACGAGTTCCAGGTTTCTCCGGGTCTGATCGTCGAGCAGCATGAAGTCTCCCGGGTCGAATCGCGTGATTTTTCGTACGTGGGGAACGCTCGCTTTCTGAGTCTCCTGCAGGTAGTGCAAAACCGCACCGGCAGCAATCGTGCCCAGCGCGGACTCGTGTATGCCGAAGCCTTTCAGTGAATGGGTGCCAAAATGATTTCTCAGGGTATCCTTCGCGAAGTCGGTTTTGAACACCCAATCGTCGAGTTTCGTCAGAACGAACGGTGTGTCATGCACCGCATCGAGGTCCGATTTTCGAGTCGTTTCGATCAGTACTTCCGCCGGAGAAATCATTTGAAGCATGGCGGAAAGATGGGCATACGGTACTTCCGTCAGTGAAAATTCACCTGTTGAAACGTCCGCAAACGCCACACCCACCATTTCGCTCGATTGCCGTTTTTGTCCGCGATGCACGGCCGCCAGAAACTGGGATCGTTTGGGATCAAGAAGCTGATCCCGAATGCACACGCCGGGCGTTACGATCTCAACGACGTCTCGTTTTACGATCTTTTTGGCCAGTTTCGGATCTTCCAACTGCTCGCAGATCGCCACGCGAAGGCCTGCACGAATGAGCCTGGGCAGATAATTATCGATCGCGTGGTGTGGAAAGCCGGCGAGCGGAACGTCCGCGGCCTGGCCATTGGAGCGTTTGGTCAGCGTGATACCGAGTACGTCGTGGACCAGTCGTGCATCATCTGCAAACGTCTCATAGAAATCTCCCATGCGGAACAGCAGCACGGTGCCGGGGTGTCGCTCTTTAATGGCCCAGTACTGAGACATCAAAGGTGTCTGTGCCTTCACGCCGTTCGAATGAGTACCTTTTGCCATTCTGATTTGAACGCCTGGAGCTTGTGAACCGGACCGGTTGAACCGAACTTTGCTTCTCGGGTTGCGAGCTTTGAAGCTAGCCTTCGTTACAGGTATTAGCAACGCCTCATTACGGACTCACCAAGGCACGAGGCAACAGTTAAGAAGCTTCAGACGTCAGAATATACGGGCAACAGAGATTCCGACGGCGTAGCCGAATCTGTCGAGCCTTCTCGCAAAATCCAGCCGGGCCACACCGAATATTCCGGAAACAGCTACCCCGATTTCGTGATGAAACTGCTTTGAGACGGGAACGATCGATCCCGACTTTTCCAGCTCACCATCGGAAAGCCAGGTCCGTGCGTGCCCACCGAACACGATGAGATCGATGCCGCTTCGAACGGGACCCGTCCATCCCAGGCGTTCAAACAGTATGGTTCTGAAACTGTGTTCCCAAAGGAAAGCAACGTACCGCTCACCTTCGTACGGGTGATCGCGTAGCGTTTTGAGTCCACCAAATGTTGTGAAGAGCGTGGACGCTTCGACAATGCCGTATCGCTGTCGTGGCAGCAGCCCTGTCGACGTTCCCGCCGAAATTTTGAAATCAAGAGTATTGGGAAGAAGCCGTCGTCGGAAAAACGTGGCAATTCGCCACACAATAGAGACGTCAAATCGGGAATACGCACCTCGATCGTGAATAGAACCGCCGATACTTTTTTCGAGAGTCGCCAAAATTGAATACTCCGGACCGATGCCTGCCGGAACCGAATCGCCCGAATAACGAATCGCTGCTGATACCAGTCTCAACGACCCTTCATCAATATCCGCATTTGCACGAAACGATGATTTTCGCCCGATAAGGCCTCTTGAAATTGAATTAGAGACATTGCGATGGTCCAGGTCCTCCACAGACACTTTCAGCTCCAATCCGTCCACACCCGGAACGGAGACGCCGGCTGCAACATATTTACGAGTTTCATCGACATAGTCGTAGTAGTCGGATTGTGAAAAAAGCACGTTCAGACTGTTAATGAACCAGTTATTGACGGCCGAATCATAGCGCGGGGCAATGCCGTCGGTATACCCTGCCTCCAGCCAGGCAACCCTTCCGAGCCTGACGCTGCCTCCGTATGTCCATCC
>CAZGOS010000091.1:0-4607 GCA_964527795.1 uncultured Rhodothermales bacterium
CCTCCGCTCAGATACAACGGCAACAGCCCGGTCGCCACTGTGCGAGATGGAAATATGGAACGGCGTACCCGGAGCCGTTACACGGCCGTCACTCATTACACGGAGTTCAACGAGGCTCGGATCGGTGTTGGTTAATTCGCCGAGCAGCAGCCGAAGTGCGGCACGGCCGAGAAGGAAAGAGCGCTGCCTGGACTCGGCCTTCATAAGGCCCCGACGCTCGATCTCCTGCTGCGAGAGATAACTTCCCCAGCGAGCCACGTCGCCCGGATTGTACGTGAGTTGACGGAAATAAATGTCGTCAGGAAGTTGCACAGCACATCATCCGTCTTTCAGAATCATCTTCTGTAAGGCAGACCGGTCAGCCCGCGTTCTCATAATTCCGGGCGACCTGTTCCCAGTTGACGATACTCCAGAATGCCGCGATATAATCGGGGCGTCGATTCTGATAATTAAGATAGTAGGCGTGCTCCCAGATGTCCAATCCCAAGAGGGGAATATCGCCTTGCATGTAGGGGCTGTCCTGGTTGGCGGTAGAGTATACCTGAAGGTCACCGTTTGATGTGCGCACAAGCCACGCCCATCCGCTTCCGAACCGCGAGCCTGCCGCCGCTGCAAAGGATTCTTTGAAGGCCTCAAATGAACCAAATGCGGCGTCGATGGCTGCGCCAAAATCTTCGGGGAGTGCCCCACCGCCGTTCGGCGACATGACCGTCCAGAAAAGGCTGTGGTTGGCGTGGCCACCGCCGTTGTTGCGAACGGCCGTACGAATCGCATCGGGCACGCTGTTGATCTCGCGAAGCAATTTCGAAATGTCTTCGTTGGCCAGGTCATCGTGATCAGCCAGCGCCGCGTTGAGTTTATTTACATAGCCCTGGTGATGTTTGCCATGATGAATCTCCATGGTGCGGGCATCGATGTGGGGCTCCAGTGCATCGTGGGCGTAGGGGAGATCGGGCAGGATGTGTGACATAGGATCCAGGGTTTAGGATTGTTCGATATATTTTTTCGTGGTCTTCCCGGCGCTGTGGTTCTAAGCCATCGTACTCAGGCATAGCTCTAAGGCATCGTGCTAAGGCATCGTGCTAAGGCATCGTTTAATGCAAAGTGCTATGGCAGCGAGGCCATGGCACCGCCTTCGAAAAAGGCTCCTGTTACATCCAGGAAGCCGGGAAAGACTCCCAGGATGATGAGCATGACCACGCAAAGCACGATCACAGCTGCCGAAGCCGGTGGGACGGAAAACACCGTACTCGCGGGCACGGTATCTGGATCCGCCTCTTTCATAAAGAAAACGACGAGGACGCGCAGGTAATAATAAGCGGACACGGCGCTGGTGAGCACGCCGACGATAGCGAGCCAGGTAAGTCCGGCATCAATCGCAGGCCCAAATACTGCCACTTTCCCTAAAAATCCTCCCAGCGGAGGGAATCCCGCCAGTCCGAACATGAAGAATACCATGCTCCACGCAAGCAGTGGCTTCCTGTAACCGATTCCGGCCAGCGAGTCCAGATTCTGTTCACTGCCAACACTATCATCCCACTCGAGCAGGGCTACGACGCCGAAGGCGCCGATATTCATCACCGTATAGACGAGCAGATAAAAAAGAGCCCCCGAATACCCGGCCGTGCTTCCCGAAGCGATTCCAACGAGGATGTAGCCTGCATGGGCGATCGATGAATAGGCCAGCATGCGTTTCACATTCGATTGCGAAAGTGCAATCACATTGCCGATGACCATCGTGATGAGCGATATGACGGCGATCACACCGCTCCACCGCGACCCCGGCATCGCGAAATACAGCACGAGAATCAACGAGGAAAAGGCCGCCGTCTTTGAAGCCGTGGACATGTAGCCGACGATCGGGGTCGGTGCGCCCTGATACACGTCGGGCGTCCACATGTGGAACGGGACCGCACTCACCTTGAACAGAAAACCCACGAGCAGCAGCGCTACACCCGACCAGAACATGATCAGGTTTTCACCGGCGCCGACTGCATTTCGCATCTCCGGCAGATACATCGTGCCGGTTGCGCCGTAGAGCAGAGCGATGCCGTACAGGAAAAAACCTGTCGAAAAAGCGCCCAGAAGAAAATACTTAAGGGCGCTCTCGATGGAGCCTTTGTTCGTTCGAACGAGAGCCGTCAGGATGTAAAGGCAGATCGACATCGTCTCCAGACCGACGAAAATGGTCACGAGACTGTTGGCGCTGCCGAGCATGATCATGCCCGTCGTCGCAAATAGAATCAGCGCATACACCTCGCCGAGATGATGTGCAATCCGTTCCAGATAGGGCCGTACAAGCACCACCGTAAGCAGACCGCTGCCGAATATGACGGCATTAACAAACGAGGCCATGCCTCCGTGCCGAATTAGATCGTAATAAGCTGTCTGGTTCGATGCGCCCAGGTTGCTGACCTCCATGCCGAGTCCGACGGCGAGTGTGAAGGCCGTTATCCATGGAATCGAAGCATGATTTCGCTTGAAGGCGTCAAGTACAACGATGAACAGGCCAACCAGGACAGTGAGCAATAGAGGTATCGTATTGCCGATGTCGGCGGCCAGGGTCGAATATGATTGCGACAGGTCCATTTTGTCTTCTTCGATTGAAAAAATCAGCCCGTATGTCAGATCCAGGAAAACTGTTCGATTGATCGCGCAAGCGCAATGTCGATTGCAGTGACTCGATTGCCGGCATCGTGGGTGGCAAGCACCACGTCCACCCGGTCGTATACGTTGATCAGCTCGGGGTGATGATTCAACATTTCTGCCTCGAAAGACAGGCGGACCATGAAGCTCATCGCTTCACGGAACGAGGAAAACTGAAAACGTTTCGCGAGCCGATCGTTTTCGAATCGCCAATCAGGCAAGTCGGCAAGCGCTGCTTCGATTTCTTCTGTGGATAGTGTCGTGTGTTCGTTCATAATACAGTCTGTCTTCTATAGAACCCACCCGCTGAAGAAGATCACGTAGATGACGAAATAGATCGGCAGCAGAATCGGGATCGAATACTTGACGATGTAGCCCATGAAGGACGGCGTCTCGACTCCGTTGGCCTCGGCAATGGCTTTCACCATGAAGTTGGGTGCGTTTCCGATGTACGAAAGCGCTCCGAAGAATACGGCGGCGACTGAGATCGCCTGTAGCGTCAGAACCGAGGAAGAACCGCTCTGCATGACTCCTTCAGCGAACGCCGCGACGGCCGCCGGAGCGTTTACGTCCATTCCGAACTTGCCCATCGATGCTGCCAGAAAATTGAGGTATGTCGGCGCGTTGTCGAGAATACCCGAAAGTATTCCCGTTCCCCAGTAAAACGTGCCGACCGAGAGCGATTCCGCATTCTGCCGGGCGAAATTTGAAATCAGCTGCAGAGCGGGTTGCATCGTTGCAAATATACCGAGGAAGAGCCATCCTACTTCCCGAATCGGTTCGAAATTGAATTCGTTCTTAGCCAGCGCTTCCCTGTCGGCTGTGACAAAGGCGAGTCCTGCCACCGAGAACATGATGATTTCCCGGATGCCAAGCGGGATTCCGTAAAGCTCAGGCAGATTCGGGACCCAGGAAAAGACATTCGGGTCGATGAACACCGACAGGATAATGATGGCCACCCAGACAAAACTCTTGGCACCCTGCAGACTGATCATCGGTTGATCCGGATCCACGTCGGAGCCGCCATCGGTGTTGCGGCGGTCGAAAACCCAGAAGACGACCAGAATCAGGACGGTCGCCGGTAGCCAGATGTACCAGACGTGCTCGAGTGTCCAGAAGAATGGTACGCCGCGCAGAAAACCGAGGAAAAGCGGCGGATCACCGATCGGCGTGAGGGCTCCTCCCACGTTTGCCACCAGAAAAATGAAGAAGACGATATGGTAGGCTCGAAGCCGACCCTGATTCAGACGCATGTAAGAGCGAATGAACAACATGGCTGCGCCCGTGGTCGCGATAATATTGGCAATGACCGACGCCACGAACAGCAATATGATGTTGTTTCGCGGCGTGCCTTTGACGTTCAGGTTCAGGAATATGCCGCTCGCGGCAATGAAGAGCGATGCCACGAGCGCAATAAAGGACAGATACTCCGTAATCGCGTGTTTAATGGGAACGAAACTGTCCAGCGCAAAGAGGTAGTAGGCCGCCACGAGGAGCCCGAGGCCGACCGCGTATTTCGGGTAGTGTCGATGCCAGTGGTGAGCATAGAACAGCGGTCCGGTTGCAATCATGAGCAATATGACCGCGAATGGCAGCACGAGCCATACCGGAGGGAGCGGTCCGTCTTCCTCATCGTGCGATTCCACATCGGCGCCGTGACCCTGGGTCTCCTGGGCGTTTTCGGTTACCGTGCCGTTCGAATCTGAAACATGGTCCTGGCGTTCCCCGGAAACCTGCTCGGTTTCTTCGGCCGGCTCCTGCTCCTGACCCAAAACCGGCGCAGGAAACAGAAACGCGGCGAACATAACCACGATGCCCGCACGGGCCCATATGACGGCGCCTGATTTCATAAAGGGTCTGCGGCTGAGCACGTAAAGTTTTAGTCAGTCCGATCGTCGGTTCTGGGTGAAACGTCGAATACGATGCCGGCGTTGACGCCGGATACGACGCCGGATACGACG
>CAZGOS010000091.1:4707-7253 GCA_964527795.1 uncultured Rhodothermales bacterium
GACGCCGGATACGACGCCGGATACGACGTCGAATTCGGAAGGCGCCAATACTTCGGCGATACGCACTCTGTGGTCCGGCGTGCCTTCCAGCTCAGCGGCCAATCGTTTGGACTCAACCAGTTCGAGCAGATCTCGAACCGCCGGTTCACTCCTCTCGAGGAAAGGATTTGGAGCAACGCCCAGTATGAGCATAAGAAGGGCGAGAGGCGCCAGTAGACCGATTTCCCGTCCATTCAGATCGGCCATCGTTCGGTTTTCCTCATTTTCAAGCGGTCCCCAGAATATGCGATAGACCATCCACAACAGATAAACAGCCGCAAGGATGACGCCCGATGTAGCCACGGCGACGAGGACCGGGCTCGCCAGAACCGTGCTTTTGAAAGCCCCGATCAGTATCAGAAACTCGCCAACAAAACCGTTCAGTCCGGGCAGGCCGGCTGAGGCGAGTACGGTAAAGATCATGAAGAAGGACAGGATGGGTACCGACCTGGCAATGCCGCCGAAGTCCTCCATCGCCCGTGTATGCCGCCGCTCGTACATCATGCCGACGATGAGGAAGAGGGCGCCCGTAGAAATGCCGTGATTCACCATCTGAATGAGTGCGCCCTGCATGGCTTCGACATTGAACGAGAAGATGCCGAGCACGACGAAACCCAGGTGACTGACGGACGAGAAGGCGACGAGCTTTTTAGCGTCCGTCTGCGCTCGGGAGACCAGGGCGCCATACAAAATGCCAATTACAGCCAGAATCGCGAACAACATGGCATACTTCTGCGCAGCCACAGGAAAGAGCGGCAGACAGAAGCGCACCAATCCGTATGTGCCCATCTTCAGAAGCACGCCGGCCAGAATGACGCTTCCGCCGGTGGGGGCCTGAACGTGCGCATCCGGCAGCCATGTGTGAAATGGGAACAGCGGCACCTTGATCGCGAATGCAAGAGCAAACAGCAGAAACAGCCAGCCCTGAGCGCTCACGGGAATATTGAATGTGACCAGCTTGTACCAGTCCGTCGTAAATACGCCGTTGTTCACCGCATCGCCCGCCATGAATCCGAGCGCCAGCAGTGCCACGAGCATGAGCAGGGATCCAACGAGCGTGTAAATGACGAACTTGAATGCTGCATAAATGCGATTCTCGCCTCCCCATATACCGATGATGAAATACATCGGAATGAGCGTGAGCTCGAAAAACATGTAGAAGAGGAAGAGATCGTACGACGTGAATACGCCCGTAATACCGGTCTGCAGAATGAGCAGCAGCGTGTAATACGCCTTGAGATGTTTCTGAATGTAGGTCCAGGAAGATAGAACGACGATCGGCCCGAGCAGTGTCGTCAGGAGTACCAAAAGAAGATTCAGGCCATCAATTCCGACGAAGTATGTGATGTCGAACGATTCCGGGAACCACCGCAGATGGTCGACCAGTTGCGGAGCCGATGCCGTAGAGACGGCAGGATCAAAACCCAGATAAAGGCCCAGGGAAACGAAAAACGTAACCGACGTCACGATCAGGGCCGCCCACTTGATATGTGCTTCGCGGCGGGCGAGCAGCGTGAGAATCGCACCCGCCATCGGCAGGAATATGACGATGGATGTCAAATACGGAATGTTCATTCTTTATGGTTGCCTTATTCCGGTCCCCTTCCCTCTATCCAAATAACATCAATGCAATCACGATGACGACGCCGAGCACGATGGCCACCGCGTAGGTTTGCACGATGCCCGTCTGCAGATAACGAAGCACGAAGCTGATGCCCCGTGTAATAAACGCGACGCCATTTACGATGCCGTCGATTACATAATTATCGAATGGTGCCAGCCCTTTTTCCGCGCCTGCGATCAACGGATTGACGATCAGCTTGTCGTAGGCCTCGTCCACGTAAAACTTGCCTTTCGCCGTGCGATACAGCCATCCGAAGCGCCGGCCGAGCTTCGCATCAAATTCGAGGCCGTGACGAATGTACCAGCGCCAACCCAGCGCTACGCCCGCTATGGCAATGGCCGCCCCGACAACGAGGAGAATCCACTCCGTAGACAGAGCGACGTGGACTTCGCTTGACGGTTCGGCGACCGGGCCTCCGTAGGACGCTCCCAGGAAATGATGGATCAGGTTCCAGTCTCCGTTTGCGATGACACCCGGCAGGCCCACAAAACCTCCGACGACGGACAGCACGCCGAGCACCCAGAGCGGCAGCGTCATGGTCCATGGGGACTCACGCGGTTTGATCGTGTCCGCCTTCGGCCAGCGCGGTTTGCCCTCGAACGTCAGCACATAGGCGCGTATCATGTAAATCGCGGTCAGGAAAGCGGTGATGATGCCGACAATCCAGGCAAACATGGCGTAACTGTTTGCAGAAGCCGATTCGAATGCCTTGAATAGGATCTCGTCTTTTGAAAAGAATCCCGAAAAGAGCGGAATACCTGCGATGGCCAGGGTAGATAACAGGAACGTTATGCGGGTCGACGGCATGAATTTCTTCAATCCGCCCATGGTTCGCATATCCTGAGGATCGAAATCACCGGCCGCGCAATCGTCTTCGAAATCG
>CAZGOS010000091.1:7353-11078 GCA_964527795.1 uncultured Rhodothermales bacterium
AATCGTCTTCGAAATCGCGTTCAAGGTCGTGCTCAACGCCGTGCATGGCATGAATCACACTTCCGGATCCCAGGAAGAGACACCCTTTGAAAAAGGCGTGCGTCATCAAGTGGAAAATGGCCACGAAAAAAGCGCCCACGCCACTGGCCAAAAACATGTAACCGAGCTGGGAGACGGTGGAGTAGGCAAGAACTTTTTTGATGTCGTTCTGCGTAATGGCGATTGTTGCGGCCATGATCGCCGTTAAGGCTCCGATGACGGCGATGAATGCCATGATCCCTTCCGCAGCGAGCACGAGCGGAGATAAACGCGCCAGCAGATACAGTCCGCTCGTCACCATCGTCGCCGCATGAATCAGCGCGCTGACCGGGGTAGGTCCCGCCATGGCGTCCGGTAGCCAGGTGAACAGAGGAATCTGGGCGCTTTTACCCGTTGCGCCCATGAACAGAAGGAATACCGTCAGGTAAAGAGTGCCCTCATCGAGTCTCGGACCCTGACTTATGAGAACATCGAAATCAAGGCTACCGAGCTCGCGGAAAAGCAGGAACATGGCGAGAAGAAAACAGAAATCGCCAACACGGTTCATGATGAACGCTTTGTTGGCGGCGGCGCTGTTTTTCAGGTCCGTATACCAGAATCCAATCAACAGATAGGAACAGAGCCCGACTCCTTCCCAACCCAGGAACAGCACGACAAGATTGTCTCCCAGCACCAGGTTGAGCATCATGAAGATGAACAGGTTCAGGTAGGCGAAAAAACGCCAGAAACCTGGATCGCCGCGCATGTAGCCTATCGAATAGAGATGGATGAGCCCGCCGACGCCAGTGACTATGAGGGCCATGACGAGTGAGAGCTCGTCAATGCGGTAGGCGAATGCGACGCTCAGATCTCCGCTGGACATCCACGTATAGAGGTGGGTGATGATCGGTTCGCCTTCGAAACCGAGAAAAAGCAGTACCGTAGCGAAAAATGGAATGATGACCGCGGATGTGCCGATGGCTCCGATCAAACCTTCGCGAGATCTGAGTGCCGGAACAAACAGTCCGAGCAATCCGCTGAAGATCGCTCCCGCCAGGGGGAGAAAAAGAATGACTTGAACGAAGAAATCCGGATTCATCTAAGTGCGTGTGCGTCCTTGCCGATTTACAGTGTCAGTGGGCTTTGTAGCATCTGATCAGTATCTGAACAGGTTGATCTTCGTTACGTCCACTGTCAGGTTGTGCCTGAAAATGGCGATGACGATAGCAAGTCCAACAGCCGCCTCGGCCGCAGCAACCGATATCACAAAGAAGACGAGAATCTGTCCGGCTGTATCACCCATATTCTGAGCCAGGGCAACGAGTGTAAGGTTGACCGAATTCAACATCAGTTCAACCGACATCAGAATGACGATCACGTTGCGCCTGAAAAGAACGCCCAGTACCCCGATCACAAACAGGATTGCGCTGAGTAGCAGGTACCAGTAAAGCGTGATTTCCATGCGTGTTGAACCGTCGTCTTTAGAGTGCTTTGTTCAGCAGGGACCGAATTAAACAGGTTTTCGCTTGGCGATCATAACCGCTCCAATTGTGGCAGCCAGTAACAAAACTCCTACGATTTCGAGCGGCAGTGCATATCGGGAGAAGAGTACCTGCGCCAGCGCAGACGCAGAGCCACTTTCCGCTGCAGCCTCCATTGAAATATTACCCGGAAGAACGTCCAGGCTCGCGGCCACCGTGTAAGAAAGAAGCGCGAGCACGCCCATACCAAGAACGAATCCGAAGACTTTCTTCCACTCGATCTTGTTGATTTCTGGAAGCGCATCCAGATTCAGCAGCATGATCACAAAGAGGAAAAGCACCATAATGGCGCCCGCATAGATGAGAATCTGCACAACAGCAATGAACTGTGCGTTTAGCGTCAGGTACAGACCCGCAATGCAAAACAGATTCAGAATGAGCCAGAGAACGCTGCTGACCGGATTCTTTGACAGAAGCATTCCGAGCCCCGCCGCGATAGCTACGATCGCGAGCAAGAAGAACAAAATCTGAGCAGCCATTCAGTTGAAGTGTGGGCTTTCGCAGGCGGCGCCCGTAAATGGACGCCTGTCTCTCAATAACCGGCGCGCAAATTAGGGCCTGTTATCGCTTCCTGCAACCGCCCTGCCGGTGGGGATTTTTTCGATCCAGCAAGGCAGAAGACGCGTAGTGTAACACCGTTACATAAGCTTCTGATAACGCCGCTGGGCGAAAAAATAGACCCGGCCCACGGGGTGGCGCCTGTGAATGGGCCACTCTTTGTTGTTCGTCGTTCACCTAATTCTACTAAATTTCTCTCCTCACGCCGTGATTCGCCCATTCACAGGCGGCTACAGGACGCTTTCAGGAATCGATAACAGGCCCTGGCCAATCGGAGTTCAGGCGGCAAGAAAAGATCCGGTAAAGACAACCAAAGCAGATCGTTTCCATGATCTTTGATGGCGGAATCGTTGACCGGGAATCTTCGCCTGGCCGCCGGGAATGGGAGAGGATGGTATCTTCTGGGCAATCGCAGTCTCGCAGCCGGCGACGGCCGTTATTGCGGCAACCATATTTCGAAAAGGCCGGTGGAAAAACGTGATCGTTTGAGGCCAATCAATGAGTCAGTCAGAGACATCTCTCGAAGAATTTTCGAGCGACCGGGGTGTGCTTGGGCTGCTGGGCGAACGGCATTCCGGTTCATTTCCCAGCGCTACTGCGGAGCGAATCAGCAGCGCTGCTCAACAACTGATATCCGAACTCGGCGCGGCTCCGCGATCGGTCGCAGTTCAAGTTCCCGGTCGCATCGAGGTCCTCGGCAAGCATACGGACTACGCAGGCGGCCGAAGCCTGACATGTGCCACCCGGCGCGCGTTCGACATGGTGGCCGCTCGCACGGCCGAACCGGGTTTGCGGATAACCGACCACGTATCCGGCATGCACGTCTATCTGCCGTTTGACGGAACGCGCGAGAGTCATTCGGTCACATAGACGTTGTATCCGGAGACGGTTGTCAGACGGTTCGTGTCCAATTTTGGCATTCCCCGGCACGGGGTATCGATTGTTTTCAACAGCGACATCCCACGCGCTTCCGGTCTCAGCAGTTCGAGTGCGTTCGTCACCGGTATCTGGTTATGCCTGGCGGCTTTGTCTGATGTTGCGTCTTCGGCAGCTTATCAGGCAAACATTCGCAGTGCCTCGGACGTGGCATCCTATCTCGGCTGCGTCGAAAACGGTTCCGACTTTGGTGCATTGTTCGGAGATACGGGTGTAGGAACCATGGGCGGCGTGCAGGATCACGCGGCTATTCTTTTCTCGGAGCCGGGTTTTCTCGGCTACTTCCAGTACCTGCCGCTTAGCCGGATATCACGCGTCCGCCTTCCCGCAGAGCTGTCGTTCGTAGTTGCATCCAGTGGCGTACATGCGCACAAAGCGGGAGCAGCCCTGCACGACTACAACAGCGCCGTTCATCTTGCGAATCGGGCGATAGAGATATGGAATCGGCAAGCCGGTGTTGAAGCTGAATCGCTCGATGCAGTGGTCACATCGGCTGAATTTTCCATCGATCTGTTTGAGAAGCTGGTCCGGAACACGGAAGACCTGAGTCGAGCCGCAGACGCCATAATCGGCCGAGTGCGGCAGTATATCGGAGAAACCCGGCAGGTCCTTCCTGCCGCTATCCGAGCAATCGAGCATCGCGACTATTCCCTGCTCGGGGAAGTTGTGGCC
>CAZGOS010000092.1:0-11016 GCA_964527795.1 uncultured Rhodothermales bacterium
GTCCGCGTTCGGGCCGGTTACTGATGGGGTATTCGTCCGGGTTTTTTGCCTTTAATTGGTTGGTGTTCCTTTTGTATTTTCGTAGTAGAGCTGCCGGCAATTACTCAGGCAATTACGCAGGAAGCCCATGAAAAAGTATTCGCACGCCACTCATCTCAGAAGATTCGCCATCTGTTGCGGCCTATGGCTATTCGTATCCGGATGTGAACTGATCGGATCGAATTCGGCCGGCCTTCCCCCCTTTCCCGACCGGACCGACCCCATTGTTGACCTGCTCGATACAACGTGGCAATTAATCGGATTGGCGGACGGTGACGATTACCGTCGAGTAGACAGCAAGATTAACGCATATGTCAAATTTTCGACGGAAAGGACGGAGCGATCCGGCTACTCTGGACATGTAAATGGAAAGGGAGGGTGCAATAGCTTCGGAGGTTCGTTTCGTCTCCGTAATGATCACCTGGAGGTATACGATTCTTATATGACGTTGATGGCATGTGAGGAAAATAGAATGGCCGTCGAAGCGTCCTTCATGAACATCCTTTCTGGAACGTCACGTGTCAGAATTCATCGCAGTGAACTTCGTATTTACGGAGAGAATGACCAGGCGGCGGTACTGACCACCCGATCGGGGGAGTAAATGTCGAGGATGCCTGCACATCTTTCCGCAGTCCAGTCCGATCTCAGAGTTCTTCGCCACTCGTCAACGCACATTGCATCTGTTGATCGATTTGCACGTATTTTCCTTGTGGCGTGCATTGACGGTGAAGCGGTTGTTGGCGTAAACGGGCGTTCGTACCATGAACTGTCGAACTCGCGAGAGAATTCATGCGACTGTATAGCGAAAGTGAAATCGGGGCCATCCTCAAACGAACGGCGGAGCTGTCGAAAGATGTCGACAGCCAGAATGCGGACGGACTTTCGCTCGAAGAGCTCAAACAACTCGCATCCGAGGCCGGCCTGAATCCAGAGTTGGTCGTGCGCGCTGCGACCGAATTCTCGCTCGGTACGTCGTTTGTCGAGAAACCTGACATTTTTGGCGGTCCTCTATCCCATTCGAGTGAAATTGAACTTGCCGTTGAAATAGATCAGGATACGTGGGAAAGCATGCTTCCCGTCATTCGCGTCGCTCGTGCTCACGCCCGCAATTCTCTTCGAAGAACTGGGGCTCGGCCTGGAAGGAGTCCCTATCTGGGCACTTTTTGTACCTACGTTTTTCTTTCTCTCGCGATTTGGCGTGATGAGCATGAAGAAACGTCACGTTCAAAAAATTGATATGCTTGGGAAAGAGCTCACTCAGATCGCGCTACAGAGTAGTATTTCGAAACGGTCTGAAATTGAGACTTTACGCTTCGATGAGGAGTTGGTCCATTCCGACAGGACTGAACAAGCGTCCGAGCGGGAAGCCGTTCAGACTGAGGCCACGCCGGAGTCGAGACCGACAATCGACATTCCGGACGACGAATTCAAAGACCGGAATGAATCCGGTACGACGGCATCCGAACGGGAACGATCTAAGTCTAATGATTGACGGCCCTGCGCCGTAAGATAGAGCAAATCCGGGCCTCCACGGAGCAGATGATTGTTAGAGTCGCCGGCGAATCCTTTAAACCATCGAGATACCGTAATCATGATCGATGCACTCATTGAGCGTTCCCAGTATCCGAGTCTCAACGAGTGTATCTACCTGAACCAGGCTTCACTGGGTCTTATTGCACAGCCGGCTGTGCAGGATATGCACGACTTCATCGAGAACATAGCCCGGCACGGCAACCTCAGAATGACCGATGACGATGAGGTTCAAATCTTCGAGTCGTTGCGGCAGCGCGGTGCGAGAATTCTGAATTGCGAACCTGATCAGCTTGCGATACTTGCCGGCGCCGGCGAACTCCTCGGTCAACTTCCCTATCTGCTGCCTCCAAAATCAGGCGACAATATCGTACTGGTATCGACCGATTTCCCGGCGGTAACCCGTCCGTGGATTCGATATGCCTCCGAAAACGATTGCTCTCTCCGTTTCGTCGATGACATCGCCACCGAAAACCTCTCCAACAGGCTGATCGATCACATCGATTCGCGCACGGCCGTGGTCGCCGTCAGCTCGGTTCAGTTTTCTACCGGTACACTCGTCGATATACCCCGGCTTCGCCTGGCTGCAACGAGCAGCAACGCGCATTTCATCGTTGACGTCACCCAACAAGCGGGAACGCTCAAAGTTGATTCGCGAAACTGGCACGCCGATGCCGTAGTCACGAGTGGCTACAAGTGGTTGGGCGGGCACGGCGGTGTGGCACTCGCGGCCTTGTCTCCCAACCTGCTAGAGCAGGTCCCACCGCTTCCGGGCTGGATGGGCGCATCAGCGCCGTTCGAGTTTGATGCCACAAGGTTGCTTCTCGCTGACGGTGCGCATCGCTTCACGCAGTCTACGATGTCCTACATATCAATGGTAGGACTCACAACCGCCCTCGACGCTATGTCATCACTGGGCGAGAGTCGTATCGAAGCGCATGCTCGTGCTCTTTCTACAACGTTAGTCGAAGGTGTCCGCGAATACGGGTGGAAGCCCTTTCGCGCGATGGAAGATCCGTCGGCCGCACCCCACATCATCGCTTTCAAACACGCGGAGCGCAGCGCAGAATCAACCGTGCGCACGCTTCGTCAGAATCAAATTGTATGTGGTTGTCGGAACAATCGAATCCGAGTATCTATCGCACCCTATAATAACAGTGATGACATGAATGCCGTGATCGAATCTGTGGCCAACGTTCAGTGCCGTAGCTCTTGCCGGACCTGAGGGGGATTCATATGCGATTGAACTACTGCATCATTATTGTGTGCGACGTGCTCTGCATCCAGGAGCCCGGGGAAACTTCCGGTGCCCGGATTGCACCGTACGCGGGTCCCGACCGGCTCACGATATCCGTTAGCGAGGAATTTGAAAATGAATCGACCAGATAGTTACGTGTACACCCCGACGCCGAACAGTCGTCGGCGCTTTATCAAGAGTTTCGCCGGTGGCGCGGCAGTCTTGTCCATGTACCCTGCGCTCGGACTGGCCAACTCACATGGAGAGTTCTTGCGGCGAGCGTCGCTTCTCTCAAACGCCGGTGCGGTCGACGAGTCCTTCTGGCGATTGGTAAAAGAGCAGTTCACGATTAATCCGAGACTCATCATCCTGAATGCAGCGAACCTCTGTCCGTCTCCCCACACGGTAAGAGAGACCCTGTTTCGCCTCAGTGACAATCTGAATCGTGACGTCTCTTTTCAGAATCGGGCCAAGTTCGGAGAGCTCAGGGAGGACGCGCGCAGGAAGCTCGCCGCATATATGGGAGCGTCAGAAGATGAGATCGCAATCGTCAGAAACACCAGCGAAGCGAACAATATCATCGTCGGCGGTCTGGAGTTAAACCTGGGCGACGAAGTCGTTGTCTTTGATCAGAATCATCCTACCAACAATGTCGCCTGGGATGTCCGGGCAAGCCGATTTAGATTCACAGTCAAACGAGTAGGACTGAAGAGCCCACCGGATAGTGTCGACGAGATATTCGGCACATTTCGATCGGCCCTGTCGGCGAATACCAGAGTCCTGGCATTCTCGGACGTATCCAATTCTTCAGGCGTCAGACTTCCTGCTAAAGAACTCTGCAGTCTGGCTCGTGAGCGCGGTATCTACACCCATATTGACGGGGCGCAATCGTTCGGAGCCCTATCCGTCGATCTGCATGATCTGGGATGTGACTCGTACGCCGCCAGCGCACACAAATGGTTCGTAGGACCCAAGGAAGCAGGATTGCTCTATGTTAGAAAAGAACGGATTCCTGAAATCTGGCCGGGCGTCGTGGGACTCGGTTGGGGAAACGAAGCAGAGACGTCGGCCCGAGGCGCCCGGAAATTCGAAACGCTGGGGCAGCGCGATGACGCTGCAATTGCAGCTTTTGGTTCCACAGTTGACTATTTGAACCTGATTGGTTGCGAACGAGTCGAAGCGCGTGTACTGGAGCTGGCCGCTACGCTAAAGGAAGGCATCAAGACGATCCCGGGCGCAACGCCAAGCACGTCGGCTAAACCGGAGTTGAGCGCCGGCGTGTGCATAACCGGTTTTGACGGGAAGGATAGCCGGAAGATCTTCGAAAAACTCTACACGGAGCACGGCATTGCCGGGGCGCCGACCGGTGGCATTCGACTCTGCCCGCACATCTACAATACGATGGACGAGATCGAACGCGCCGTGTCCGCTCTCAGGCAGGTCGTCAAGGAGTCTTAGTTTCGCCCGGGCGCGTCTGAGTGTGGGACCGAAATGTCCCTTTGTAACCGCTCGCCCGCTGGAAAATATCCCGAAGGGTTTCGTACCGACACCGACACATCATGGCCGATGAGCGATCAGGTTTCGCAACTCCGCACGAATCTCATCCGAATTCATCTTCGTTATCTCCCGATCATAGGTCATCAGGCCGTTCACTTCGATTTCCACGTCCGTCGTCTGAGTATAGATCGCCGCCGATAAGCCCCGATCGATGAAGTCCGGTAGCTGGCGGACGAGAGCAATGAATGCTTCCTTTAGTTCGTCTCTCGTCGTATAGGAGCGATATCCCCAGTTCTCCTTTTCTTGCCAGGTATGACCTTCGATGGGCAGGCCCAGACCTCCGAACTCGCCGAGGGCCAGGGCGCGTCCATCGTTTTTGTTCTCGGGCATCGCCGGGCCCGGGTAGCGGTGGATATCGTAGACGTTACCCGCTGCAGGAAAGTCGGTCCACCCGCTCGGTCCGTCTACCAGGCGAGAAGGGTCGTAGTGCCCGATCCAGTTCATGATCTCGATCGTGTCGTACTGTCCCCATTCCTCGTTGAATGGTACCCATAGTACGATCGCAGGGGAATTGAAGTGCTGGTCGATCATGGCCCTGAGTTCCGTTTCGAATCCTCTTGCCGACTGGGCCGGGCGGTCGGCCTCTCCGTCTGTTTTCGGAGAGAAGAAGTCCCCACTCGGCATGTCCTGCCAGACGAGCATACCGATCCGATCTGCGTGGTAGTACCAGCGGGCGGACTCGATCTTGACGTGCTTGCGGATCATGTTGAATCCGTGACGCTTCGTCTCCTCGATATCGAAGGCGAGTGCTTCGTCCGTCGGCGCCGTGTACAGACCGTCCGGCCACCAGCCCTGATCGAGCGTACCTATCTGGAAGAGGAACTCGTTGTTGAGCATCAGGCGCGGAATGCCCGATACATCGGTAGCGACAGAAATTTTTCGCATACCGAAGTAGGAGGTGACTTCGTCGAGCACGGCTCCTCCCCTCTTCAGGCTCACTTTCATGTCGTAGAGATAAGGATCGGAGGGAGACCACAGGCGGGGACGATCAATCTGAAGCCGGAAAAAATCCTGTCCGGCTCCTGCTACACGGATGACTTCTACACCGTTCGAGAGCACGGTGACGGCAAGCTCATCAGAAGGATGCAGGTTGAACGCCTCGATTCGAACGTCCACAAAGCCGTCGTCGATATCAGGTGTGCTCTTCAGCGACAGGATGTACGTATCGTGTACGGGCTCCAGCCAGACCGTCTGCCAGATTCCCGTCACCGCCGTGTACCAGATGCTTTTTGGATTGCGGACCTGCTTGCCGCGTGGCTGGACACCCCGGTCGGTCGGATCCCAGACGGAGACCACGAGCTCATTTGGCCCATCGGATCCGAGATAACTCGTTATATCGATTGAGAACGTATCGTACCCGCCCCTGTGAGAGCCGGCCTTTCTTCCGTTCACGTATACGGTCGCCTCCCAATCTATCGCTCCGAAGTTGAGCAGAATCCGGTCTCCCCGCCAGGAATCCGGCACGTCGAAAAATCGTCTGTACCAGAGCATCTGCTTCTCTCCAACGCTCCGGCCGACGCCCGAGAGCGCCGACTCGACAGGAAATGGGACGAGAATGCTGCCGGGAAACTCCTCCGGAAAAGCCGCGTCGACGGACCGTATCCCGTACTCCCACAGACCGTTGAGATTCAGCCATCGCTCTCTCGACAGTTGCGGTCGCGGATATTCGGGGAGCACATTATCAGGAGAAACCTCGGCCGCCCAGCGGGTCATGATCCGTTCTCCCGCCGGCTTCCATTCCTGGGCGCGGGAGGTGCCACAAATAAGAACCAAACCCGCCAAAAAGAGTCCACGCTTCATAGATACACCTTCCATTTGGGTGAAAAAACATCGACCGTCAGTTAAAGGCCACTAATGTATTGACCAGTCCGATACACCAGTCGCTGAGGAAAGGTGGCTCCCCACAAATGCGTTCAGCCACCCTCGACCGAGAACGAATAGACCGTACGCGTGAAATACCGTTCTCCAGGACGAAGGATCGTCGAAGGAAAGTTCGGCTGATTCGGCGAATCGGGATAGTGTTGCGTCTCCAGACAGAATCCGGTACGGTACTCATAGACGACGCCGTTCTTGCCCGCGATACTCCCATCCAGAAAATTGCCCGAATAGAACTGCAGACCCGGCTCCGTCGTGTAGACTTCCATGACCCTGCCGCTGGTCGGTTCGGTAACCCGGGCAGCCAGAACGAGGGAGTCAGCTCCGGCCTCATTTCGATTCAGGACGAAATTATGATCGTATCCGGGGCCGCGTCGGAGTTGTTTACTGTCGTCTCCAATGCGGCTTCCAATGGGCATCGGTTGCCTGAAGTCAAAGGGCGTATTCTCGACGGGCCGAATTTCTCCAAGAGGAATAAGCGTTTCATCGACCGGGGTGAACGCATCGGCATTGATCATCAGCTCATGGCCGAGAATATCTCCCTCGCCATCGCCCGCCAGATTGAAATACGTGTGCTGTGTCAGATTTACGGGCGTTTCCCTGTCAGTCGTGGCTTCGTAATCGAACATCAGGTCGTCATCGTTCGTGAGCGTGTAGGTGACCCGGGCCTGCAACGTTCCTGGATAGCCTTCCTCTCCATCAGGGCTGGTGTATGTGAAGACGAGGCTGACGCCGTTTTTCGTATCGACCGGAGTGGCGTCCCAGACGACCTTGTCAAAGCCCTTCACACCGCCGTGGAGATGATTTGAGCCGTTATTGGTGGCCAACTGATATGTCTCACCGTCTATCGCGAACCGCCCTTCGTCGATACGGTTGCCGTATCGGCCGATGATCGCCCCGAAATAGGGATTCTGTTCAAGATAGCCGTTCAGCGAGTCGTAGCCGAGAACGACGTCTTCAAGTTGGCCTGCTGCGTCCGGAACGCGTACGGAGACGATGATTCCTCCGTATGTGATGGCGCGTACTTCCAGGCCGTTCGCGTTCGTCATCGTGTAGAGGTCAACAGACACTCCTTCCGGAGTCTGCCCGAACGACTGTTTTGCGATGACCGCTTGATCTTGGTTCATCTGATTGTCCGTGCATCCTACCGCCAGGAAGAGGAAGAGTATGGTCAGCAAGGTCGAGGGTCCGGCAGGTGATCGTTCGTTTTTCATAGCGGAAATTAAACGTTTGATCTAAAGTTTAATCGTTTAAGCTTCTCTTCATATAAGTAAATAAGACGATTCGATGAATTTGGCAACCCGGCACTCATGTGTGTGCCGGGCGGGATCGAAGGTTTGCCGCTAGCCTACCGGGCATTCTGATCATCCTGAAGATGCAAAGGGATTTCCCGGGATGCACCGTCGAATCGGTAGACGGTAACGGCCGTCGCACCAATGGGCACCGGTATGCGGCGGGACGACTGCGACAGATAACCGCTGCCGTAGTACAGTTCGTGGCGCTCAATGCTACCGTCACCGAACGTAAATCGAATGTGAGAATCAAGTGGCAGCGTATCCACGGTATCCACCTCACGCGCGTCGGTGTACATATACAGCCGTGTCGGCCCGTCGTTTTGGGATGCCACGTACATCGTACCCTTCGACGCGCTCTGCACACGGACCAGTCCCTTGGCATCTCCATCGACGAAGAAGCCGCTCTCCTCGTGCAGGACCGATTCGAACCGGCCCTGACCGTTCCCTCTCAACAATAGTCCGATAAATGCATCGTACCGTCCGGTGATAACATCCGGCGAATACGAGTTTCCAACGGCAAGAATATCGAGATATCCATCTCGATCGATGTCCTCGGCGAGAAGTCCGAATACCGGGGTCCACTGGGCCGGACCCGGGAGGGGATGGAGTCGGAATCGACCACCCCCCAGGTTTTCGATATAACTACTCTCAAAATGAGTGGCCCGCAGTGTCAGTCCGCCCTGACGCCGCTCCGGGGGGAAAAGATCTGCGAAAGTGGATATTGCGTAGCGTTCATAGGTCTGAAGGTACAGCTTCTGCTCCGGTATCTGCGCCGAGAAGTCTTCCCAGCGGGCTACGGGATACTCGACGCCCTGTATGAACTGGGTCAGCACGGGATCTATGTGGCCGTTGAAATCGAAGTCCTGGCCGTGAACGGTGACGGGTTCCGCGTCCGAAGCGCGGAACCGCGTGTTGAGACCGAGATTTCCGGCAACGTAGTCTATGTCCCCGTCGCGGTCAAAGTCGCCGCCCGCGATGCTGTTCCACCAGCCTACGGATTGAGCAATTCCGGACCGATTGGTAATGTCCACGAAACCGTCTCCCGTGTTGTTAAAGAATCGGATCGACATGAATTCGCCGACGAGAATCAGGTCGATAAATCCGTCGTTGTTGAAGTCCGTCCACAGCCCTCCGCTGACCATGCCGACATCGCGGAGAGAAACGGCGTCGTCGTCGGTAACGTCCGTGAAGACTCCATCATCATTTCTCAGCAGGTAGCTTCGCCCGGGAAACGGGTAGCGAAGCGGCTGCACGCGACCTCCGACGAACAGGTCCAGATCACCGTCGCGGTCGTAGTCGGCGGCCAGCACCGTCGAACTGCTCGTTCTCAGGTTGGGAAGGGTGCCGTCAGAAAGCGTAAAGTGTCCGAGTCCGTCATTGTGATACAATCGGTCCTGCAGGTATTTGTCACCGTTGCTGTATTCGCTGCTTCCGCTTACGACGTACAGGTCGACATCTTTGTCTCCGTCCGCATCAAAGAAGAGAGCGCCGAGGTCTTCCTCGTACTTGGGGGACCGGGACTCCAGCGGCGCTCCCTCGAACGATCCGTTCGCACGTTGAACGAACAGGTGCCCCGACTGCCGGAACGCACCGCCGACGAAGACATCGTCTTCACCATCCCCGTTTACGTCTCCGACGGCGATTCCGGGTCCCTGGCGCGAGAATTTGTGCGGTAGCAATCGCTGGTACCTGAAATCATTGAAAACCACCTCCCGGTGCCGATAGATCAGGCCGAGTTCGTCTTCCGCCTCCCACAACAGGCTTGCAGGCTCCTCCGGCAGGATGCGCTCGCCGGGTCGGACCTGCCCGCCCGGTTGTGCTTCCGACTGGCGAATGTTCAATACCCGGTTGGCCGGAATATTCGTCAGTCGCTGCGTGTCGCCGTTCGGCCACATAACAAGCAGCGAGTCGGCAACCTCGCAGGTGCCGAGCCCGAAGTGTATGGCCTGATCCACTGAGGACTGATAACCGCGGGTGACGAAATGCTGATAGTATTGCAGATCGCCGTTACAGTAGAGCCGAACCACCGTACCCAGTCCATTTCTGTTCTTACCCGAACCGTGCAGATAGAGTTTGAGGAAGCGGGGGATTTGCGATCTGTTTTCATACAGGGCGGCGGGCATGTCGATGTTGTTGACGACGATATCCAGATCTCCGTCATTATCCAGATCTGAATACGCTGCGCCGTTCGAAAAGGAGGGTTGAGAAATCCCCCAGTTTTCGGAAACATTCTCAAATGTCAGATCTCCCCGGTTCTTATACACGTAATCTACGCGGGCCAGGTCGTAGAGCTCCTTCGACATCTCCTTGACGCGCGCACCCGCTGCTTCGAGGCCCAGTTGAAGCTGAAGCTGCACATACGAATCGATAAAATCCATATCGATGGCAGCCCGGCGGTAGCCGTTGGTGATCCAGAGATCCCGCAGTCCGTCGTTGTCGAAGTCGGCAAATAGGGGCGTCCAACTCCATCCCGTGGCATCCACACCGGCAAACTGACCTACATCGCTGAATGTGAGCAGACCCGCGGCATTGAGCCCGTTGTTTATCTGAAGCACATTGCGCCAGTACTGAGGATGATATCCCGCCCGGAGCGACAGGTTGAATCCGTCTTCGGTCATCGGAAACGCCTGTCGCTTCTGCTGCTCGTTGTCGGGTGGTCGCATGTCGACGACCATGACATCGACCCGGCCGTCATTGTTTATATCGGCTAGATCGGTGCCCATGGAGGCGAAGCTGTGGTGCTTCAACACCTCGGAACCCCGTTCGGAAAACGTGCCGTCGCCGTTGTTGAAGTACAGGAAGTCGTGCGCCATAAAGTCATTGGCCACGTATACGTCGTCCCAGCCGTCGCCATCCAGATCGCTTACGCCGACGCCGAGCCCCAGGCCGGCATAGACGATACCGGACTCGATCGAAACGTCCGTAAACGTGCCGTCGTCGTCCTGACGATACAGGCGATCGTTGGCTATGCCCGTTCCATCGGTCACGAGTGGGCGCGCACGATTGGGGTTCTCTTCGTTCGAATGGTTCAGAAGGAACAGGTCCAGATCACCGTCCTTGTCGTAGTCGAAGAAGGCCGCCTGTGTCGAATAGCTCGTGTCGGCAATCCCGAAGGCTTCGGCCTGCTCGGAAAAGGTCAGGTCACCGTTGTTGATGAACAACCGGTTGGTTCGTTCGGCAGCCGAAAGGGGGCCGGCGCGACAGACGTACAGATCCAGGTAACCGTCCGCATTGATGTCGACGAATGTAACACCGGTCGCCCATCCGTCGACGGTTACGCCGGCGGAATCCGTGATATCCTCAAAACGCAGTTGTCCGCGATTGAGATAGAGGCGACCGGAAACCATGTTGCCGGAGAAATAAATGTCCGGCAGGCTGTCGTTGTTGATATCTCCCACGGCCACGCCACCGCCGTTATATATGTAGTAATAGTCGACGAGGTTGAACCTGGAATTCTCCTCGCGTATCGCGTTCACGAAACTG
>CAZGOS010000093.1:0-10937 GCA_964527795.1 uncultured Rhodothermales bacterium
CTAGCGGAACGGGCGATCTTTCTTCAGCATCCGCACGAGATCATCCGTTCCGATCGGTCCGTGGCGATACAGAAACGGTTCGCCATACCTGGCTCCGATGCGATAACCGTACGTGATCGCACGAGCTTCGATCCAGCGCAGGAAGTCGGGATTGGAAACAAAGGTCTCAGGTTCGTCGCCGGTCGCCTCATATTCGGCGCTGTGAAATTGAGAACTGAACGCGGCAAGTGCCTTCATTCGACGGTCCCATACGCCCGACACGTCCACGACGATCGAAGGATCGAACGGCAGGGACTGCATATAGTGCAGAATATGCTGCGGTCTCCACGGTTCGAGCATTTGTTCGCCTTCGCCGCGTAATTCTATTCGTGAGAGCCCGGAATAGAAAGCCGCTTCTGCGACCAGGTCTGCGGCGTGTGCATGATCGGGATGGCGGCACTCCGGCGCATTGATCAGAACGATCGTAGGCCGGTGACGCCGCAGGACCCGAATCACCTGCTCCCGGTTCTTTTTCGAATTCTCGATCATACCGTCGTGTAAACCAAGATTCTCTCGAAGCGCCAGACCCAGGATATCGGCGGAAGCGCGCGCTTCTTTCTCACGTAACGCTGCATTTCCTCGGGAGCCGAGTTCGCCGCGCGTCAGGTCGACGATGCCGACCCGGTAACCGCGATCTACCAGCAGACAAACGGTGCCGCCGGCAGATAATTCCACGTCGTCGGGATGGGCTGCAAAGGCCAAAACGTGCATATGAGAAGATTCCGCCATGTGCGTATCCTGTTAATGCGCATCGCGCGCGTTACCCAACTACCAGGTTGACGATTCGTCCGGGTATATAGATTTCTCGTTTGAGCTCCTTCCCGTCCAGGTATCTGGAAACGTTTTCGTCCGACTTGGCCATGGCTAGAACGACGTCCTTTTCCGCGCCGGGAGAAATATCGATGGACGTTCGAACTTTCCCATTGACCTGAACAGCGATGCGGATCGTATCCTCGGTCAGGAATCGCTCGTCAGCAGCGGGCCAGCGTTCGTAGGCAAGAGACTCGTCACGCCCCATTCGATTCCAGAGCTCCTCGGAAATATGAGGGGCGAGCGGAGCGAGCATACAGAGGAACGATTCGGCGACTTTGCGCGGGATCGTGTCCATCGCAACGAGATGGGATGTGAATTCGATCAGTGCCGCAATAGCGGTGTTGAAACTCATGCGCTCGTAATCGTTCGTCACCCGCTTTATCGTGCGATGTAGCGCCCGCTCCACGTCCTCCGCCGGTCTTTCGTCGTTCACCAGAACCGTGCCGTCATCGTCGATGAAGTTTCTCCATACGCGCCTGAGAAAACGGTTAACACCAACGATATCGCGCGTATTCCAGGGTTTGGACGCATCCAACGGCCCCATATACATCTCATACAGTCTGAGCGTATCGCAACCGTATTCGCTGTTGATCTCGTCCGGGCTCACGGCATTCTTGAGGCTCTTCCCCATCTTGCCGAATTCCTGTGTCACAGGATTTCCGTTATGGAAGTACTTCCGCCCGGGCTGATCCTGAACGTCACCCGCGGGATGCCCGTCCTGATCGACTACCTCCGTCGCTTCGACGGCGATTCCCCGGTCATCGCGATAGGCTGGTGCGAGGATGTATCCTTGATTGAATAGCCGTGCGAAAGGCTCTTTCGTTGAGACGTAACCCAGATCCAGAAGTACTTTGTGCCAGAAGCGCGCATAGAGAAGATGCAACACGGCATGCTCTACACCACCGATGTACAAATCGATGCCCTGAGGATGCATCCAGTACCGTTCCTTCTCCGGATCTACCAGCCGGTTGTGATTATGATTGTCGATAAAACGAAGGTAGTACCAACACGATCCGGCCCACTGAGGCATCGTGTTCAGTTCCCGCTCGTAACGCACGCCATCGACTTCAACGAAACGCCACGATTCCGGAGCGCGACCCAGCGGTGGATGCGGCGGTGCGTCCGGATCCTGCGAAGCCGCCGGACGGAAATCGTCCATGTCGGGAAGTTCAACCGGCAGCTCAGATTCGGGCACGCTCCGAATCGAGCCGTCGGGTCCATGTAGAATCGGAAACGGTTCTCCCCAGTACCGCTGCCGACTGAAGAGCCAGTCGCGCAGCTTGTACATGATCGTGCCCTCTCCATGTTCGTTTTTTTCAAGCCACGCAATTGCCTCTTTTCCGGCTTCAGCGACGTGCAGTCCGTTCAGAAATCCGGAATTGATCGCGGGCCCATCGTGCACGTAGGCCTTCCCGTCAAAATCAGCCGGTGGTTCAACCGTGCGTATGATGGGCAGATCAAAATCTTCGGCAAATTCCCAGTCGCGTTCGTCCTGGCCCGGAACGGCCATGATCGCACCCGTTCCGTAGCCCATGAGAACATAATCGGCGATCCAGACTGGAATGTGTGCAGACGTTGCGGGATTGACTACGTATCCACCCGTGAAAACTCCGGTTTTCTTTCTGGACTCGACCATGCGGTCGATATCCGTACGCAATTCCGATTCTTTTCGATAGGTCGTCACCGCCCGTCTCTGATCGTCCGTCGTCAGCTCATCGACGAGTGCATGCTCAGGAGCCAGCACCATATAGGTGGCGCCAAAGATGGTATCGGGTCGAGTCGTGAAGACGCGGATAGGCTCTTGCAGACCCGGAATCGAGAAATCGATGTACGCGCCATGACTTTTCCCGACCCAGTTTCGCTGCATGAGCTTGATAGGTTCGGGCCAGTTAACCTCTTCAAGATCCCGCTCCAGGCGATCAGCATATGCCGTGATGCGGAGTACCCATTGCCGAAGGGCTCTCTTGAACACGGGATGATTGCCGCGTTCACTTCTGCCTTCATTGGTGACCTCTTCATTCGCCAGCACGGTGCCCAGAGCGGGGCACCAGTTAACAGGTACCTCTGCGATATACGCCAGCCGATGTCCGGCCAGGTTCTCTTCCCGCTCCAGTTCCGATTTCTTCCCCCAGGACGGTTCGGATTCACTGAAACGTTCCTGTAGCTCTTCAATGGGACGCGCCTGGTCCCTGGCCGTATCGTAATAGCTGTTGTAGAGTTTGAGAAAGATCCACTGGGTCCACCGATAGTAGTCGAGATCGGTTGTGGCCAGTAGGCGATCCCAATCGTAACTGAGGCCGATAGCCTTCAGTTGACGATGCATGTTCTCTATGTTTTGCTCCGTCGTGACTCGCGGGTGCACTCCGTGCTCGACGGCAAACTGTTCTGCCGGAAGACCAAAGGAATCAAAACCCATGGGGTGCAGCACATTGAATCCTTGCATGCGCTTGTAGCGCGCAACGATGTCCGTAGCGATGTACCCGAGAGGATGTCCAACATGCAGCCCGAGTCCGCTGGGATACGGAAACATATCAAGGACGTAGTACTTCGGCTTCGTCGTATCTACGTCGTCGGGCGTTCTGAAAGTTTTATTTTCCTCCCAGAACTGTTGCCACTTCTTTTCGATTTCCTTGAAAGGGTAATCGGCCATTTCGGGTTGAACTGGTTTCGAAGGGTTGTCACAGGGACAGGATCTGGTGCTCGGTTGTATCCAGATCAACCTCTCCAAGGAGTCGGTCGACGAAGTCCGTACCGTACTTATTCATAAAATACAGGGGCGACATCACTCTCTCCTGCAGACCGCCGTCGGGAAAGAGATGCGACTGGGTCTTTGCCAGTTGCTCCCGCGTCTGTTCATGCCGCCTCTTTTCTGCTTTTACGACACGGTCTCTAAGTCGATTCCATTCCTTGATGAGAGCGGTGCGCGTTGCTTCCCCGGCCTGCCGCATGGATTGATCTACGGCTTCGATTGCCGGTCCTATGGTATTGACGGCATCGTGGATATGGCGACCGGCTCGCTCGAAAATAGCGTCGGTATCGATATCCATTGCATCGACGACGATCGAGTGAAACATCTTATCAAGCTGGTCCTCAAACGCTGGAACAGGGATATCATACTTTTCCAGAGTTTTCCGAATTTTAGGCTCCACGAGCGTGATACTCGCTCTTGGATAAATAATCGGCATCGGTACACCGGCCCACTCATAGATGGGTTTGAACTGAGCCAGATAGGCGATCTCACCCGGTCCGGCGACATAGGCCGCGGTCGGGAGCACGGAATCCTGGAACAACGGTCGCAGAACCACATTTGGGCTGAACGATTCGGGATGGTTCTCCAGCGTATCCAGTAGCTGAGTCAAATCGAATCGTTCGTCCGTTCCTTTCAGGTGAAATCCGTCCTTTTCCGCAACGAGAGAACGGCGATCGTCTCCGCTAATCAGAAACAGGTTCGTCGGATCCGAACGTACCTGTGCGTGAAAGCTATCGCTGAGTTTCTTGCTGATATCGGCGAGAAGTTTTGCCGACTTCGCATGCTCCTTGAGTTCTTTCTGAAAGACGGGAAGGGCGATGCGCTTCAATCGTGCATCATCGCCGGAGACGAGTACCAATCCTTCGTTCTTGAAGAAGTGCCCCATGAGGCGAGCGAAAGATTCCAGAAAAGTGGCGCCGGGGTGATATGCTTGCCGGACTTCGCGAAGTAGATGCTCGCGAAAGTCGGTTGGTGGGAGAAGATTCTCAAGTGAGGCGATCGACTTGGTGATGCCGCCGTCAAACGAAATACGGCCAACCGGAACGGGTGCGCCGAACGTAAGGCGATTCGCGGAAGCGTATCGAATTCGTTGTACCTCATTGCCGGCAAATACGACCGTCGAGGAGACTTCTTCCAGATCGTGATCTTCTCCCTCAAGCCAGAAAACGGGAATCGTTGGCCGACCCGTATCCTTTTCAATCCGTTTCGCCAGCTGAATGGCCGTTATCGCTTTGTACAGCGTGTACATGGGCCCGGAAAACAGCCCTACCTGCTGGCCCGTTACAACGGCCACGGCATCTGTGCCGCTGAGCCGATCAATATTATGGATTGATGCTTCGCCCGACTGAAAGGATTGATTCTGTTCGAGAAGTACCTCGGCCAGCTCTCGCCTGAACTCGAACTGATCGGCGACCTGCATGGCGATCTGGCCACGTTGCCGTGGATCCCGGTAATCCCCAACGAAATATGACGAGACCCGATCAAATTCGCCCGTGTATGCCGAGAAAAAACGGGAGAATGACTTGAAATTGGAATAAGGGAGACGATCGACCGCCATCGTTCAGGCTATTGGATTCAGAAGTAGGGTGGGGAAACGGGCCGAGACGTACTGTTAACGATTGCACAACGCGTGCGACCGGAAACAGTCAGTTCTGACGACCCATCATCTTGTTGATTTCGTCCCGCAGAGCGGCCGCCTGTTCATAATTTTCTTCTGAAATTGCTTTTTCAAGTGCAGCCTGTTTGCGTTCCAAATCTGTTTTAGGTTCCTCGACCTGCTCGACTTCGTCAGCTTCTACATGAGTTTCACTTTCCGATAGCTCATCGACCTCTTCCGTAGGAATACCCGCCTCTTCCAGTACGTCTGTCGCGACGAAAATGGGCGCGCCCATTCGAACGGCAACGGCTACCGCATCGCTGGGCCGGGCATCCAACTGCGCATCCTCTCCGTTTACGGAATACCGCACTTTGGCAAAGAAAGTGCCTTCCCGAAGTTCGTCGATTACCACATCCATGACATCGGCGTTCACCGCATCGAACAGGTCACGAATAAGATCATGCGTCATCGGACGCGGAGGTTGAATTTTTTCCAATTCCAGCGCAATGGCCTGTGCTTCAAAAGCACCGATGATGATGGGCAATCGTCGGCTTCCGTCTACCTCTCCAAGAACCAATGCGTACGCACCGCCGCTCGACGGGCTGGTCGAAAGTCCGATAATATCTACTTGAATAAATTCCATGCGCCGTGTATTGGCCTTACGAAGCTACGACCATCTGATCGGAAATGGCGACTCAGGCAGCCTCATTCAAAGCTCGTTTCAACGCCGCGATAAATTCGTTGTTCTCAACATCGGTTCCTGTCGTGACTCGAATATAATCCGTCAGTTCCGGATACCCTGACACGTTTCTAACCACAACACCTGTCTCTGCCAGGCGATCAGCGAGTACTCCCGGCTTCTGACCTGTTTTGAACAGAACGAAATTTGTTGACGAGGGAATAACCGACACTCCGGGTATCGATTGAAGTTCGCTCGTAAGCGAGCCAATTCCGTGTTTGAGAACTTCGACCCGTTCTTTCAGGAATTCGGAATTACGAATTAGCGCCAGCGCGGCTGTTTCAGCCAGCCGATCGATCATGAAAGGAAGTCTCGCCTTGAGGATTTCAGAAACCACCGATGCGTGACCGAGCATATAACCGATTCGCAGACCGGCCAGGCCGAATGCTTTCGAAAGCGTGCGCAATACGATCAGATTCGGGTACGCGTCGAGCAGTGACGTCGCCTTCCGCTGGGGACAGAATTCCTGATAGGCTTCGTCGACGACGACAAAACCGGATGCCGTTGCACAAAGTTTTTCCAGCGCTTCAAACGGAATGGACAAGCCGGTTGGATTGTTTGGCGACGAAACAACCGTAAGGGTCACCTCCTCGGAAGATGCAGCCTGAATAAGTGCGTCCACATCAAAATGCAGATCGGGAAGGGGGCCCACCGGCACAATATCTCCGCCATGCATTCGCACGACGGATTCGTACAATGCAAACATGGGGCGCGGGAGCACGACTTTAGTCCCGCTGTCGACAAAACAAAGTGCCAATGTATGGGTCAGGTCATTGGACCCGTTTCCAACCAGAATACCGTCTGCAGAATGGTCGTGGTGGGTGGCGAGAGTTTCTATCAGTTGGAACGGTTGCTCCGTTGGATACCGGTTGAACGGAATTCGCGCGAAGTCTTTCAGGATCTGTTCTTTCAATTCGGCGGGAAGATCGAATGGGCACTCATTCTGATTGAGCTTACAATAGCCCCCATCCGGACCTCCGACGAGATACGGTTTTTCCGCTCTGATTTCAGGACGTATGCGCTGAATCAGCTGATCCACGGGAATCTTGGGCATTGGATAGCTTTTTCGCTGGTCTTCATTTCTCGGGCCTGCGAAATTATGTTCATTACGTGTCGAAAAAAAACCGGCCTTCGCGAATTCGACGCCAGGTGTCTTCCAGAGCGGGATATGCAATCAACACGAAACGTCGCCATCCAGGAGACACCTGAGGTCACGACGCCGCCGATGCAGAGTTAACGGACCACGGTTCGACTCAGGCGTCGTCCTTTGTCACAGACTCGCCGTGCGTTTTCGCGTACGATAATTCCGGTAGACCTCTGAACTCGTAACCGGGCAGGCATTCGTCGCGCACAAAAGAGATAACTTCGTGCATCGCAGATACAAATTTCCCAAAGTCCTCCTTGTAGAGGAAGATCTTGTGCTTTTCGTAACGGGACTCGTCGATGCGCTTACTTTCGGTAATAGTCAGAAAGTAGTCTTCGCCCGACCGCGTGGTCTTAATGTCGAAGAAGTACGTTCTTTTTCCGGCAGGAACACGCTTCGAATAGACCTCGCCCCTGTAACGCCCCGGGTCATCCGAGTGTTTGGGTCGATGGTCTTCAAAGTAGTCCTCGCCGGCGGGAACGTCCGTCTCCAAATCCGTGCCTTGGTGCTCCTGGCTCATCGCATCCTCTCGTGCAAATTCCGACGCCTGCGTCGAAGCCGGGGCAGTCCTCACTGAACTGAAAAACAGTAAGAGTGAAGGATCGGGCTTCGATGAAAATTCAATATGCAAATCAAATAACGAAAATACAAAGAGGAGCCGTCTATGCCGTCCGGTACTACGGCGGGGTCAGTCGACCGGCGCCAGCTCAATAACGCCTATCGCGAGTCGCATCAGAGCCTTGCTGACCATTTTTCCTGTTTCGATCACCTCTTCGTGATTCAACGGCTCCTTGCTCAATCCAGCCGCAAAATTCGTAATCGTCGACAGGCCGATCACTTTCATGCCGAGCCTTCTGGCCTGAATCACTTCGGGCACGGTACTCATTCCGACGGCATCGGCGCCCAGGAATCGAAAACTCCGGATCTCAGCCTTGGTTTCGTAACTGGGACCTCTCGTCCAGAGGTAGGTACCGGTCCTGGTTGCGATGCCCATTTCGTCAGCTATTTGAGCGGATCGAAGCGTCCACGCTTCGTCGTAGTACCCGTCCGGGCATTGCGCGCGAGCGTATGCCTCATCCGGACAATCAGGGCAATCCGGGTTCGTGGTTTGAACCAATCCTCCACCGGTCCAATTGATATGATCAGTGATCCACATCAGTGTTCCTGGCTGAAATCCGGTGTTGATACCTCCACTTGCGTTCGTCACAAACAGGCAGGAAGCACCCAATGCGTGGACAAGATGGATCGGGAAGACCACTTTTGACAAAGAATGTCCTTCATACATATGAAGACGTCCCTGTACAACGACGACATTCCTGCCGCCCAATTCTCCAATAACAAGACGACCTTTATGACCACTGACCGTGGATGCAGGCAGATGTGGAATGTCACGCGCTTCGATAACAACGGCGTCGTTCACGGCGTCGGCCAGGCTCCCCAACCCGGAACCGAGAATCAGCGCGACCTGAGGCATGCGCTCAGTCCGGCTGCAAACAAACGCAGAAGCTTCGCGGATTTCTTCTCGGATCGACGGGTGCATCATGAAAGTTTCTGTTTGGTTGCACCAGGTGGAATTTTGACGACGACCATGGTCATGTCGTCTGCTCTTCCAGCCCCTTCAATGAAGTGGTGCACGTCCTCCGTCAACGAACGAAGAATGGCGCTGGCCGATCGATTACCGATCTGTCTCACGCGACGCAGCAGGCGATCGTCACCGTACAGTTCCCGCTTCGAGTTCATGGCCTCGGAGAATCCGTCCGTGTAGAAAACCAGTACGTCGCCCGGCTCCAGTTGCAGCGTGACTTCACGGATGGTTTCATCGAATGCGTCACCATCCGTGAACCCGATGGCCATCCCTGTGGGTCGCAGAAACTCGGGTTCGCTGGACGCTGCACGTTTCAGGATTGCCGGGTTGTGTCCGGCTCGAGCGAATGTGAAACTGCGCGTTGTCGGATCGACGATGCCGTAAATGGCAGAAATGAACGTGCCTCGTGGGGCGTTTCGGCGAAAAACCTGATTAAGGCGTTGCATGACCGTGCCCGGTGAGAATATGCTCGTACTGAGTGTCTGAATGACGCCTTTTACGAGCGTCATGTAAAAAGCCGCCTGAATACCTTTTCCACTCACGTCTCCGACAACGAATGCCAGACGATCCTGCGGAAGCCGTATAAAATCAAAGTAGTCGCCACCGACTTCACTCGCCGGTAAACACATTCCGGCCAGATCGAGACCGTCGACCTCAGGCATGGTGCGCGGCAGAAAAGACGCCTGAACCTGGTAGGCGATTTCAAGCTCTCGTTTGACTCGCTCCTGTCCGGCCATCTCCGTGATATACTCCGGCACAAACCGGCCGGCATCAGCGCCCGTTCGCTTACTGAAAGCGCTTACGAATCCCAGAACAGCTAGCAGGATCACAATAAGGGTCGCTACAAATGCGTCCAGCCAGGCCGGCGATTGGTCAATCAGGAAGCCCTCGCTGACGCGCCAGAAAAAACCGGCAACAAACAGAGCGATAAATGCGGTAAGGAAATCATAACGAATGTAGGTCAGGGCCAAAATAAGCGCTACAGCGGCGCTGACTGCTACGGCCAGCCAACTCATGCTGAGTCCGAATGGGGCGATATGGAGGAATCCACCGACGATTGTAATCGAGAGCACGGCGAACCATGTTTTCTGTCCCAATCGGTATGCAAATGTTCCAATTCCCAGATACACCAAGAGCAGCTTCATATACGCGCCGCTCGAACTGTGCGCAAAAGCCGATAAGACAGGTCGTACGGACTGATCAGAGAGAAGCGATTCACGTATTTCCAGCGAGAGTGATGGAAATAAGGCCAGCGCCAGGACGCCCACACCTGCGAGTACTCCGGCCACGGCCGTACCGCGAACGATGGACCATCCCACGAGCCGGTTGTGCACGTCGCCGCGTCGGACAAGAATGCCTGAAAGCAGTTTCTGTGGCCATATTTCGCGGGTGAGTGATTCCGTTGCCGACGAGATCATAAATCCGAAAAAAGCCGTTGCGCCGCCGGCGACTGAAAAGACGAGCAGACTGATTCCAATGCGCCCCCAGAGTCCTATTTCGGCGCTCTGGGTAATATCTCGATTAAGTATCAGGTACAGTCCGACGAGCACGCCCAGTGCCAGCGCGTCCAGCATCGACCCTTTTACGTCGATGAGGCGCGCCATAATGCGCCTTATGAAGGTAATAAAGAGGACCAGGCCGACAAGCAGGTACGCACCGACCATGATGACACCGAGCGTCGTGGAAACAACGTCATCCAAGTTCCTGTTCGGATTGGACAACACGTTCATTTCCCGGAGATTGCCCGTGGCCGTTAGCGTCATATCGACGCGGAGATTCTGACCATGGATGGGATCGCTGGTCAGCAGGCGTACCCGGGCCAGCCTGGGCGGAGCTTCCGGCAGGACATACAGTGAATCGATGGTCCACTCAATGTCGCTCAGAGCCTGTATTGGCGCATGGAGCGCGGATAGTTTAAGAATCGAAACCGAGTTCAGTTCTACGGGATCGCCTCGTTCGAGCGCATCGAGTGCGTTCGAACCATCAAAGCCGTCGCTATTCTCAAAACGAAGAAAGCGCAGCGCGGCGAACAGAACGGAGTCAGGAATGGCGCCCAAACGCGACGACGTTTCTGATTTGAGTGTATCGTCAGCGGTAAACAATTTTGCCAGGTTGGCGCGGTTGATCGCCTGCGTGGAACTCCCCATTGAAATTGAGGCGGCGCCTGCATTTTCGATCGTATTCTGAAACGCCAGAACGGTGCCGTTTGAGCTCAGGGAGACCTCAAATACGGTGGCAAGTGGACCCAGTGATATCTTGCCTTTCATACCC
>CAZGOS010000094.1:0-10781 GCA_964527795.1 uncultured Rhodothermales bacterium
GTCTCATAGCCGCACCGAAATCCTCGCTGGAAACGCCTGCCGTTCGCAGGAAGCCCCGCTGATAGTAGAGATAGCGGATGAAAGCCAGCGGATACCACGGTTCGAAATGGTCAAGAAGGCGAAGCTCGGCATCCGGGCGCGTTCGCAGGAAGAAATTCAATCCAGCCGCGAAACCCTCAAGTATGCCTCTGATTCGACCGTCGGATTGTTCGTACTCCGAAATGGAAAGCGATTCTGTTTGAAGCGCCCGGTTCAACCAGTCGCTTTGCAACATATCCTCTCCTTCCAATTCCGCTGCCCTGCCGATGGCACGAATAAAATTGTCTTCGATCTGCCGGAAGTTGTCTTCAGCCTGTGCGTAGGCAAAGCCGAACGCTGCGGCGGCGTCGGTTTCCCCGTGAACGTGCGGCACGCCAAAAGTATCGCGGTAGATAGTAACGTCTTCGGCCATGGAGAAGACCGCGTCGCCGGACCCGGATGGCTGATCACAACCGCCGACCAGAAGCACGGCAAGAACGACGATGAAGGTGCCGGTTCCCGGCACTATCCGACGGCAACGGTCGTTGTCAACAACAGAAAACCCGAATTGCTCTTTCATAGAGATATTGTGCCTGGTGCTTTGAGCAACTGAATCAGCATGACTGCGTACGTCCAATCCCGAACCGTCACACCCGATACCGCCCGGAATCACGTCTTGGTCAAACAGAAACCGTTTTCCGTCATCGCAGCTGCGACGTATCGACCCGGGTCGGCGTCTTTTCTCCTGATACAATCGTCGCAGCGCCTCGAGCTATGGCTCTGATCGTATTTGTCATGTGATCCAGGTCGAGTGTGGTCACTTCATCGGAAGCCTGATGATAGTCCTTGTCCACGTCGATGGGTGTCGTGCTGATCGAATGGGCCGGAACGCCCAGGCGCGCCAGCGTAGCGTTGTCCGAACGGTAGAACAAATTCTGATCCGGATAAGGATCCGGGTAGAACCGATATGGCGTGCCTTCGACGGATTGCTGCAGAATTTCACCAAAATCAGACCGGTCAAATCCGGTGATCCAGGCTGTATCAGGGCCTTCAACAGCCGGCTTTCCGATCATCTCGATGTTAAACATGGCCACGATCTCGTCCGGATTCAGTTGACGGGAAAAATACTCTGAGCCGTAACCACCCATTTCTTCCGCGGTGAATGCCACGAACAGCAGTGTGCGTTCAGGTCGTCCCATTTGTTTGAAATAATCGGCCAGAGCCACGACTGCCGTAGTTCCGGAGGCGTCGTCGTTGGCTCCGTTAAAGATGGAGTCGGGTTCCACCCCCGAGCGTATGCCGACGTGGTCATAATGGGCGGAGAATAGAACGAACTCATCCGTGATTCGACCGGTAATCTGTCCCGCAATGTTAGCGAGCGGAAGTTTTTCAACTTCATTTGAAATCTCGACGCGATACGTATCTACGTTGATCGCGGTAGAGAGTACATAAACGACGCTTGCTCCGTCTCCGAGATCCAGTGTCCGTCTGGGACCTGAAAAAAATCGCCGGTATCTGGCGAAAAGCTCTCGGTGGGTTTCGTCGACGAGTACAAGTGCGTTTTCGGAACTGCGCCTGAGCGCCCTGAAAGTCTCGGCCAGGTCTCCGTCCTGCGCCACGCGCACGATGTTGATTTCTTCGTCTCCCGTCCAGATTACCATCTCTTCTCCTGCCTGGAAGAATACGTCATCAGGCGCGATCTTCGAGCCGTTCAGAACGATCCGGCTCGTCGCAGGACGAAGCGAATAAACATGAAAAGACTGTTCGTACCCGCTGAGCCCATCGAATTTTTCCAGGCCGATGCGTTCAAATTCACCAACCAGGAATTGAGCTGCTTTCTCAATACCCGGTTCGAAGGTTCGCCGGCCCTCCATGTCATCAGCAGCCAGGGTTGTAATAATTCGATCAATTTCCGACCGACTTATTTCGGATTGCCGGACCCGGCATCCTGCGAGCGAAAGAGCGAACGCCGCGACAAGAATCGCAATAAATCTGGAGATTGAGTTGAAAATATTCGGTGTCATAGGTTGGATCCTTTTTGTCCGGGAAACGGATGAATAACTGGCACCTGGTATTACCGGGCAGCTTCGTTTGTCTGAACCAGGAATGAGAGCGCATTCTGCAGATCAGCCTGCAGGTCCTCTGCGTTCTCGATTCCTACGGAATAGCGGATAAGGTTTTCGGGGATGCCGAGCCGGGCGCGTTCATCCTCTGATGTTTCACAGTGGCTCGTCGTTTTCGGTGGTCCCGCCAACGTGTCGACTGATCCCAGATGCGCCGCCAGGTGAGCAACCCGCAAAAGCTCCAGGAATCTTCCGACGTTTTCGACGCCACCGGTGAGAGAAAAACTCAGGACGCCGCCAAAGCCGCTCATTTGCTCTCGTGCGATATCGTGACCGGGGTGCGACTCAAGGCCCGGATAATACACGGTTTCCACCTGATTCTGTTGCTGGAGGAATTCAGCAAGCATTAAAGCGCTTTCATTCTGCCGTAGAATGCGTAGTTCCAGTGTTTTCATTCCCCGGATCAGCAGATACGCAGACATGGGATCCAGACTGGCACCGTTGATTTCGCGAAAGTGAAAAATCTGTTGGACCAGATGGTCCTGCCCACACACAACACCACCCATGGCGTCGGAATGGCCGCCTAGAAATTTCGTGGCGCTGTGAACGACAAGGTCTGCACCGAGATCCAGCGGATGCTGATTTATGGGCGTTGCAAACGTATTGTCGACTACGACGACGGCTCCGTTATCCTTCGCCGCCGCAGCCAAACGCGCGATGTCCACGATTTTCATCGTTGGATTGGTTGGTGATTCGAGATACAGCATATCGCAGCCGATTCGAATCTCCCGTTCAATCTCTTCATAATCAGCGCACAGCCGGACCTCAATTCCGAAACGCGGCAGGAAGTCGAGAAAAAGCTTACTCGTGCCTCCGTAGGAATCCTTTTGAGAAACAATGCGCTGACCGGGCGAAAGAAGTGCGAAAAACGTATTACTTATAGCTGCCATCCCTGTCGAGAAACTTGTGGCTGCCTCCGCATCTTCGAGTATCCGGATTTTTTCTTCGAACACGTTTACCGTCGGACTGGAATTTCTTCCGTAGACATGCCCGGGCTTTTCACCGGAAACGACAGACATCCACTCCTCCAGATCTTCGTAGCAGAAGGAGACACTCTGTACGATGGGAGTTTGTACGGAGCGCTGAAATTTGGGGCCGTCTTCTCCCGCCCATACGGCTGTCGTTCCTTTTCCAGCATGATAATATTTATCGGATATCTCTTTGTGCGACATGGTTATAGACAGATTGTCGGAATGGTTGAACCGAAGGTTACCTTGTTGGCATCCTGGAGGATGTCTCTTTTTCTACCGAAACAATAGCTCCTTTCAAAGCCGGCGTCCTGCTTTTTACGTCGACTTTACGATCCAGCAGCCGATCCGCTGAACGGAAGGAGAGGCTGGAAACGCCCGGTTCCCGTGAAAGGGCCTTCAGGTCGACGCTTTTCTCGTACCCCACGATCACCAGAAAATATTTTCTATCTCATGCCTACCGAAGCAACTCAAATTCAGCTTCTTCTGCGACGTCGCCCTGCGTTACCTCAACCGTGTATGTTCCAGGTTCGGCACGCTCAGTCTCATCTCCCACGTCAATGGTAAGGCTCCACACTGCCCGGTTGTATCCCGCGTCGGAGCTGCCTTCCAGCGTTTTGAGGAGATCTCCGTCTGCATTCCTGACCTGAACCGTCACAGAGCCGGCTCTTTTCAGGTAATAGACGATATTTGCCGAACCGGCACGACGGAATCCTCTCGGCAGCGAAACCGACTCCGGCTGGAAAAGATGTACGTCCTTCCCGGTGACGTCCGATGTCATCTGCTGCAGCTCCCGCACGTCCAGCGCATACATACCCCGACCATGCGTGGAGGCAACAAGAATATCCTCTCTCGGATGGATTTTCATATCGCTTACGAATGTAGACGGCAGGCCGTTCGCCAGGACATGCCAGCTGTGTCCTCGATCGAGCGAGACGTATGAGCCGATATCCGTTCCTACGTAGAGCACATCGCGATTTTTCGGATCCTCCCGAACCACATTGATGGGGCCGGACGGGATACCGTCGGAGATGTCTTGCCACGTGTCCCCGAAATCATTCGACACGTACAGATACGGACGAAAATCATCTTCCCTTTTGCCGTTCTGAGCGAGGTATACCGTTCCCAGGTCGAACGCCGAGGCGACCATTCGGGACACCCATTTCTTGTAGGGAAGCCCTGACGTCAGCTCTGTCCAGTTTTCACCATGATCGCGCGTAAGATGGATGCGACCGTCGTCCGTGCCGACGTAAATCAGACCGAACTGAAGCGGGGATTCAGCGATCGAAAAAATCGTCTGATATGGAATATCGCCGATCTCGTCCAGTTTGTTGTTCGTCAGATCAGGGCTTATGACCTCCCACCCGTCGCCACGGTCCATCGAACGGAAGAGGTAATTCATCCCGTGATAGAGTATGCGAGGATTGTGCGGTGATATGATGAATGCCGACAGCCATTGACCACGAAGCGGAACATTCTCGTCGACCCGGTCCGGCATGATGCGCACTCTTTCGCCCGTACGCAGATTCGTTCGCGAAAGGGTTCCGTAGAAACCGGCCGAATAGACCACATTCGGATCCGTCGGATCGATAGCCTGTCGGCTTCCTTCCCCGCCCGGGGCTCCTTCCCATTCGACGGCCGGAATATTGTGGCGACCGCGACTCAAGTCGACCACTCCTCGTCGACTTCCGAAGTCCTGGATCGAACCGTAGGCGCGGAACGGATCGTCCATATCCAGCGAAACATTGAAAAACTGAACGAGTGGGAAATCGTTGGGGAAAGTCCTCCAGTTTGCGCCGGCATCGTAGGAAATGGCCATTCCACCATCGTTGACATTCACCAGATAGTCGGAGTTTTCCGGGTCTATCCAGAGTCCGTGATGGTCTCCATGCATACCCGGCAGTCGCCGATACGTCTTCCCGCCATCGTCGGATACGTTCAGGGCCAGGCCCATCACGTAGATCCTGTCTTCGTTGTTCGGATCAACTCGAATCTGTCCGAAGACCCAACCGTAGGTGCCGGAGAGCCGCTCCATATACTGATTCGATTCGCTTACCTGGTACCAACTCGCTCCTGCATCATCGGTGCGATATACTGTCGCACCCTTGATAACGGGTCCTCGAGGCCGACCATATGCGTCCGATTCACTTTCATCCGCTTCCCGAAGTGCCTCGTAATTGTCGACAAAGGCGTAGAGCACGTCTGGATTTGAAGCGGCAATGTCGATTCCGATTCTCCCGCGAAAACGTGGCTCGGGAAGGCCGTTTGTCACTTCATTCCACGTAACGCCGGCATCGGACGTTTTATAGATGGCACTGCCGCCGTAGTGAGGCTCGTTTCTGGGGTCGTTCCATTTTTCCCGCACGCGTTGCCACGTCGCAACATAGAGCGTGTCTGGATCGGTCGGGTGCATGACGAGATCGATGGCGCCCGTCTCTTCATCCATGTATAGAATTTTTTCCCAGGATTCACCTCCGTTCGTAGACTTGTACAGGCCGCGTTCCTCGTTCTTCGTCCATTCGTGCCCGGAGGCCGCGACGTACACAATATCAGGATTGGTCGGATGCACGACGATTCTTGGGATGGTATGGGTTCCACCGAGACCCATGTACTGCCAGTTCTCGCCCGCATCGACAGATTTGTAGACGCCGGCGCCGGCCATGGAACTGCGAAATATGTTGCTCTCACCCGTTCCGATCCAGATGATGTTCGGATCGGACGGTGCCAGCGTAACATCTCCAACGGACGTCGACGTCGCGTGCTGAAAGACAGGCTCCCAGGTCGTGCCCTCATTCACGGTGCGCCAGACGCCACCCGATGCACCGGCTGCGTAGATGGCATAATTCTTTCCTTTGGGCTCGACGACTGCCACGTCGGTCATTCGGCCACTGATGTTCGTTGGGCCCAGGAACTGCCAGTTCAAATTCTTGAAGAGCGACTGATCCTGCATGGCGACGTGGTTGTCGTACCACCGGTGTCGATCTTTCGGTGATGTTTCTTCGCCGGGGTCCTGTGCAAACAAGGGTGCTGACAAGAGCGCGGCGAACAAAATCGGGGAAAGGGTAACGACGGTGCTTGCGGGAAAAACGAACCTGCGCATACCGATAACCTCCGATAACAAGAAAATACGTTGTGGGAGCCGCGGCATAAAGTAAAGCCGATGCACGTTAGAGATCCGAATTCTTGATAAAGATTGAAGGACCCCGACGCGCTCTTACTCAGCAGCAGCTATACCTCAAGTTCTCGGTCAAAGGCTCGGTACTGGCGGACGTGGCTCAGGATTTCGGCAGCAATTTCTTCGATCGGCTTTTTTGTCACATCTATGATGGGCCAATCAGGACGTTTTCTGAAAATCTGCTTCGCGTACGCGAGTTCTTTCCGAATAAAGTCGACGTTTGCATAATCACCGGTAGAGCCGCCGAGGTGTTCGTGACGAACGCTACGAAGCACGGACAGGTGATTGGCACTCGTCGTGAGGCAGAAGACCTTGCCTTCCGGAAGGCCGTAAATATTGGGTGGCGGAGGAAGATCGGAGATAATCGGCACGTTACCGACAAGCCATCCTTTGAACGCCAGGTAGATGGACAATGGAGTTTTGAACGTCCGACTCACACCGAGCAGGATCAGGTCGGCTTTTGAAAGCTCTCGGACACGCTGACCATCATCGTGGCGAAACGCGAACTCCATGGCTTCAATTCGCTGAAAATATTCTCTATTCAACTTTCGGAAGAGCCCCGGTTTTCCTGAAGGGGAGTCGGAAAACTGATAGGTCAGTTGGGCAAGCAACGGACCCATCAGATCAATCGTTTCAATATTATGAATCCGCCCCAGGTCGCCGATTCGGGCTCGAAGCTCGGCGGATACAACCGTATGCACGATGAAACTCTTTGTTCGAATGGCTTCTTCGATGACCTCAAGAACCTGCGCTTCAGTCCGAACCTCCGGAAACCGGTGGATTTTGACGTCGGTCTCCGTGAATTGGGTAAGGGTCGCTCTGAGCATCTGGTCCGCCGTACCGCCGGTTCCGTCTGAGATGACATAGATATGAAACATGAACTGCTCGGAATCAGGTGAAAAGTGCTCGGAGCGGATGTCAGCCGTATCGGCGAAAGGTACTAAGACAGATGTCGGTGATCCGTCTGTAGTTGTGCTTTCAACTTCTCCAATCTGTTTGGCAGGTCGAATGGAACGATGCCGCCCGAACAAAGAGCTGCCTCGTACAGCCAGAGCACGCGCTGCCGGCTCTGTGCAGCCCGGGCGTCGTCATTCACAGCGCATAGAATCAGGCTGTCTTCCAATAACAAATCAGCGATTGCGATCGCCTTCTCTGATACCAACTCTCCAGAAACGGAACATATTCCAATCAATATTTCGTTCGAACTTTGTCGCAAATCCTGCAATTCGAGACCCGTAACCTCCCCTGATGTCTGACTGAGTAGGTCCGTCGCGTCGTCGTATTGCTCAGCCTGTCGCTTGAGCGTTACCTGCGCGAGTGCCTGAATCAGCCGATGTATCTGCTGCAGTATGTAGTCGCGTGTAATCATTGATCCGCGTCGTTTGTCTGTGACCCATCATAGAGCGTAAGCTACATGGAATTCAAGAGAAACCCGTACGCACGGAAATTTGCCCTTTGAGGACATGCGTCCGTTACGGATATTAGGCGATCCGACAGGCAGTCAGTCCTTAATTGTTACTCAAGACGTTTTTCGGGACATACGTTGCGTCTACTTCAATTCTCAAAACTCTTTCTGTTCGTGGTTTCAGGTTTTGTCGCCTCGCTCCAGTTGCTGCCCGTTGCCTGGGGGCAGCCATTTACGTTCACGGCGCTCAACTCGAACCTTCCACGTCTTAATTACGGTTCGGCAACCTTCGCTGATCTCGACAACGACGGCGATCTCGATGTTCTGTATACGGGCAACTCAAACTCGGCACGTCCTTTCGAGGGAAACAGTGGAATTGCCATTAATAAGCTTGATCCATCGGCTGATTCCAGAATAGTTCCGTTTGAATTATCTCCGCTCACCTTTCAAACATGGCTTGGACAGGCTTCCTGGGCTGATTTCGATCTGGACGGAGACCTCGATTTTGTATTGACGGGCACGGAATCTCCGGAACGGCCGTATCCGTCGGTCGCCATGCTCTATCGAAACGACGGCTCCGGTGGTTTTGCGCCCCTGGATGTCGGGCTGACGGGCGTGCACAGCGGTGTAGCGCGGTGGACGGATTACGACAATGACGGCGATTCCGATTTGCTTCTGTTAGGGCGCACGACCGAAGGAAATCACTCCGTCAAACTTTATAGAAACGAGGGCGGCGACTCGTTCTCCGAGATCTCAACGCCGTTTGTGCAGATCGCTTTTGGAGACGCGGCCTGGGCAGACTTCGATAACGACGGCGACTTCGATGTCGTTATTTCGGGCGCCGGGAAATCGGGCGAGTTCGTCACCACACTGTACCGAAACGGCGGTGAAGGTGGATTCAGCCCGACGGCCGACGTTTTGCATGGCCTGGCATTTTCAACGCTTGCGTGGGGAGATTACGACTCCGACGGCGATCTCGATCTGGTTCTTTCAGGAGCCGAACTGGGTATTGAGGAAGCATTTGTCGGAAAAACCATTCTGTACAGAAATGACGGCGGGACCCTGACGGCTCTGGATCAGGATCTGTACGGGATGTTCTATGGCAATCTGTCGTGGGCGGACTTTGATATGGACGGGGATCTGGATCTGTTCGCCATGGGAAGATTATCCATGAAAAGCAATCACGTAGCTTACATCTATCAGAATAACGACGGTAACTTTAAAATCGTAACGGGTCTCGCAGGTGCGTCGACATCGAATGCCCATTGGGGAGACTTCGATGGCGATCACGATGTTGATATTCTAGTCTCCGGGCTGAACCTCGCCGCGACCCCCTTCATTAAACTCTACCGCAACGACTCCCGATTGGTGAATACGCCTCCGGTGGCTCCGGGCGGTCTGTCGGCCGCCGTGGACGCCGCCGACGTTACGCTGTCCTGGACTCCCGCGTTTGACGTACAGACCGTGTCTTCGGGCCTGACGTATAATATGCGGGTAGGTACGGCACCAGGACTTTCAGACGTTATGTCGCCCATGGCCTCCATCGACAAGGGGCATCTCTGGGTTCCGGGATTCGGCAACGTGCAATCAAACACGAGTTGGACACTTCTGGGCCTTCCTGTCGGCGTCTATTACTGGAGCGTTCAAGCAGTCGACAATAGCTACGTGAGCTCCCAATTTTCGCAGGAAGAACAATTCTCGATCATCACCGGCGGAAAGTTTCCGACGGATACGGCGGACGAAGGCATACTGCCCTCCGAGTTGGCGCTGCATCCCATTTACCCGAATCCTCTTTCGGAGTCGGCCACGTTCATTATTGATCTTCCCGCTGCCTCAAATGTCAGACTGGCGATCTACGACGTTCTCGGAAAAGAGGTTCGCATTGTTGCAGACGACTTCCGCGGTGCCGGTCGTTATCGGATCAGCTGGGACGGACGAACAGCCTCAGGCGTTCCGGTCGTAGCGGGCGTGTACTTCGCACGGATGCAGGCCGGTGAGAGTTTCAGGAGCAGACAGATGGTGGTATTGAATTGATGCATGGCCGTTTGTCCATTTCCTGTGTTCGCTCTCTCATTTCACGGGTGGCAGGCTTTGTTGCCGTTCTATTGCTATCCGTCTCTTCGGCTGTTGCGCAGGTAGACCCTCCTGACCTGTGGGAGCCGATTCTTTTGCCGACGTTCTTTGCGGTAGAATATGGCGATGCCGCGTGGGGTGATTATGACGGCGACGGCGATCTCGACCTCTTCTATTCAGGTAATTCCTTCACGTTCGACGATCCACGACCGTTTACGCAGCTCTACATAAACGAAGGCGAGATATTTATTATTCTGCCTGATCCTTCGGAAGAGGGAGGTATACTCGAGATACCTGCCACCGACTACGTCAACGCTCTGAACGTCAACCAGGAGACCATCAAGGATATCTGGCGCAGCTCAGTAGCCTGGGGCGATTTTGACAACGACGGTCGACTGGACATTCTCGCAACCGGCCTGAGGGAAAGCGGCATCCCGGAAACCTGGATTTATCGCAATGTTCCAAACAGTGATCGTCTCGAAGATCTGTATCAGTATCCAGGCGTGAGTGACGGGGATGTGGCCTGGGGTGATTATGACAATGACGGTGACCTGGATTTTGTGATCTCCGGACTGGATGATTCCGGCACGGCCGTCACCTGGCTCTACGAAAATCGCCTGAACGACGGAGGTGATTTTCTGCTGCATGATGCAGGCCTGATCGGCGTCAGCCGGAGTTCCGTCGCATGGGGAGATTACGACAACGACATGGATCTGGACCTCCTGGTTGCCGGCGTTGCGCAACCACAGCGTTTCGTGACGACTCTCTACAGGAACGATGGCAACGGGTCATTCAGTGAGGTATCCGCCAATCTGGAAGGATTGTATTTGTCCTCAGTAGCCTGGGGAGACGGAGATGCCGATGGTGATCTGGACATTCTACTCAGTGGAGCCGAGTTGAATCCATTTCTCCTGGAAGGGAAAATACTGGTCTACGAGAACACGGGTGGAGTTTTTTCAACATCAAATGTCACTTTATCAGGTAGTTTTGAAGGTGATCCGGTGCTCGGCCGTGACGGC
>CAZGOS010000095.1:0-5184 GCA_964527795.1 uncultured Rhodothermales bacterium
CGTGTGATCGTTGTGGATCCGGACGATCCGTCCCACGACACCTGGTATGCAGCCGCGGTCAGTGGTGGAATCTGGAAAACGACGAATGAAGGGCTGTCCTGGACGCATCTTACATCTGATCTGCCCAATCTTGCTTTTTCAACGCTTGTGCAGGCGCCGGCCAATACCGATGTGCTTTACGCCGGCACCGGCGAAGGTTTTTTTAACGGGGACGCCGTCGCGGGCGCAGGTATTTTCAAATCCTTCGACCGCGGCAATACGTGGACCCAGCTCGTCGCTACGGCCTCGGATCGAGACTTCCGCTACGTCAATCGCCTGGTCGTCTCGCCCGACGACGAAAATATTGTAGTTGCTGCGACTCGAGAAGGAATATTTCGGACGGAAGACGGTGGCGGAACGTGGTCCATGTCCTATTCGGCGACACCCGGACCCGGCGTTCTTCAGGTCATTGCCGATCCAGGCAACTTCGACCGGCAATATGCATCGGAGAGCGGCGTGGGTGTGTGGCGATCCCTGAACGGCGGGATTACCTGGTCGCCGGCATCCGTCGGACTCTTTGGACTCGACGACGGCGCGATAGGCAATTCGTCACGCCTCGAACTCGCGATTTCGCCGTCAAACCCCATGCGCGTGTATGCCGCGGTCGAATCCAAATCGGGAACGGACAAGCTGTTCATGAGCCCGAACGGTGGCGATATATGGGTACCTGTTGAAGTGAATCCGCTCACGCCGGATCCAGATTGGACCGGGAGTCAGGGCTCGAACCAGGGATGGTACGACAACGCAATCGCGGTTCATCCGTTCGACGAGAATACGGTCTTTCTGGGCGGCATCCATCTATATCGAGCCATCCTTTCGGGTACGACCGAAATCGGCGTCCTTACATCGATGGAAGAGGAGAACACCGGCTCGTTTCTGGATTTTGTTTCCTTTAATAGTGCCACGCACTTCGGCGGCAGGCTCAAGACCGGGCTTACAGAGAATGGCGCATACGTATCGGAGGAGGATTTTGCGTCCGTTGAAATCCGCTTCGGTCCGGGTCGGTCGCAGTTCGCCCACCGTTTTACACCTCCGGACGGGCCGGGTATACCTTTCAGCACGTATCCGTACGCCGGCTACGTCGTGGTGCCGTTCGAGGTATGGGATATCGACAACAATCGGCAGCTCATGGTCTCTTTCCGTGATCGCCTGGCCGATGGCGCATTCAACCTGATTCCCCGGGACACAAATAATCTGGGGCGAGAATACATTACGATTCACGCCGCTCCATACAGCGGAAGCATTCCTGATCCGCAAATTGCGCTCAGCGGCGGTCCGCTGCACAAGCTGTTGTATTTCTTCTGGCCCATGCTTGCTGACGAAGTAATCTGGAATCCGTCTGATCTGCCTGGGTCTATTCTGCGCATCAACTATGAAACGGTCATGGGTTCGCTTCGATCAACTGCGCGGATTTCCAATTCAGGCAATGTGCACGTGGACCAGCATGCGATCATCCCCATTATCACCGATGAAGAGACCGGTGATTTCGAGCTTCTGGTTGGCAATGACGGCGGTGTCTTTCTTTCGAAAGACTCAGGAGGAAGCTGGTTTTCACGCAACAACGGCTACAATACGAGCCAGTACTATTCCGTAGACAAGCGCCCGGCCTTCGCGCAGTACATCGGTGGAACACAGGACAACGGTACCTGGCGATCCGGCCTTGACCCCAGTGAAACACAATCCTGGCTGCCGGCTTTTGGTGGAGACGGGTTTGACGTAGCCTGGAACCAACGTGACCACGATCTGATACTGGGATCGATGCAGTTTAACATTTTCTGGCGCTCGACAAACGCCGGTATATCATGGTCTCGGGTAACCGGTGTGACCGACACGGGAGATCCGAAAGATGAGGGAGGCGGTCAATTCGTCACGACGCTGGACCGAGGCATCGCCAATTCCGACCTCGTATTCACGATCGGAAAATCCGGCGTATGGAAATCCACGAATTTCGGTGCGACGTGGACGCTCACCTCCATCCCGGCGTCCGTTTGGGGATTCCGCGGCTCGGGAAAAGTGAGAGTTTCGCTGGCAAACGATGATGTCGTCTGGGCCGGATACGAAATGGGTGTTGTACTCTCGGGTGAGAATGATGTGCTGGGCAGGCTTCACGTTTCGACCGACCGTGGTGCGACTTTCAGTCCTGTTCCTACGCCAACCGCTCTTTCGTCCGGCCGATTTTCCGGACTGGCCACACATCCTTCGGATACCCAGACAGCTTTCGTTCTCTTTTCAAGTTTTGGAAATCCGAAAATTTTGCGCACCCGTGATCTTGGACTGACGTGGAAAGATCTTTCCGGGTTTGCCGGCACGTTGTCCAAACGAAGCTCAAATGGGTTTCCCGACGTAGCCGTTCTTGACCTTCTCGTCATGCCGCATCGACCGAGGGAAATCTGGGCGGGCACGGAAATCGGCTTGTTCATTTCGACCGACGACGGTCAGAGCTGGCAGTTCTCCAACAGTGGCCTGCCTGCCGTATCGATCTGGCGCATGCGCATCGTCGACGATCAGGTAGTACTCGCCACGCATGGTCGAGGCGTCTGGACGATCGAAGTGTCCGATCTCATCGCAATCGATACCGACGACGTAGCCCAACTGCCCGAAGCCTTCTCGCTCGAGCCCAATTATCCGAACCCGTTCAATCCCGCAACGACCATCACGTTTACGGTTCCAGAACCTGAAGAAATTGAGATAGCGGTGTATGACGCAATTGGAAGACGTGTAGCTACGCTCCTGGATGATGCGATGCCCGTCGGTCGCCATCAGGTGTCGTGGAACGCCCAGGGCTTTGCAAGTGGTATATACCTGGTTCACATGACGGCCGGCTCGTTCACACAGACACAAAAAATGACCCTTCTGAAGTGATTTTCCGGACATGTGTTGGCACGTAATAACAAGTGTCTGTAAAACACCGTATCTTGGCAGATAGTGCCTTTCCTTCATAATTGGAGAGGTCCCTGAACGTTTTTTCTACGGCGATTCCGAAGAAAATGGACCAGCCGGTCACACCCCTTCGCTCCGGACGACCGCGGCACGAACAAGTCAGTGCCTGGATCAAAGAGCAGATCGATAATGAAGCCCTGCGTGTCGATGATCAGCTTCCATCGGAAAGTAAACTCGGAGCCCTGTTCTCCGTCAGTCGAATCACGGTCCGCCGGGCTCTTCAAACCCTTGAATCAGAGGGGCTGATTTACAAGCGGCAGGGGTTGGGTTCTTTTATTCGGGGACCACAGGTCAATCAGGTCCTGTTTCGTCTTACGGACTTTGTCGAGGATATGAATGCCGCCGGTATTCGTGCGCGCTCAAAAGTGCTGCTCATGGAGCCGGTGCCGGCAACGCCTCGAATTGCCCGCGAGCTTGATGTCGAAGCAGAGCAGCAGGTTCTTCGCCTCGATCGACTTCGTTATGGAGACGATGAGCCGGTAGCTTTTGACAGTACGTGGCTACCCGTATTTGTTGCTCAATTACTGAGCGGAAGCGATCTGAATAAACACACGATCTACAGCATTCTCGAGCGTGAGTTTGACATCCATATCTGTTGCAGCCGCTACCGGATCGAAGCCGTTAACGCCCCGAACGATGTCGCCGGGCATCTTGATATTCCGTGGGGAAGGGCCCTGTTACTTATTGAACGCACCTCCTATTCGGAGCAAAAACAGCCCGTCTATTTTCAGCAGCGATATTACCGCTGTGACCATGTCGCCTATGAGTTTGAACTCGATCGAGACAAGAGGGCCGGCAGAAAAGCAGAAAAGGGATTCCTTCTTCGCGATTTTGTGCCTGTGTTCAAATGATAACAGGAGTGTCTATACGGACTCTACCAATCGAGTCGCTCAATCATCACGCGCGCGCCGGCCTCTGGATTCTGCATCTCGGGCGGCAAGTGAATAATACAATCGGCCTTGACGACCGACGTGTAGAGATTTGATCCCTGTGGTCCCGTGTCTATTACGCGCAGCTCACTCGTTGATTCATCTGTTTTGACAATTCCGCGAGCGAAATGATGAAGACCTTTTGCTTTCGTCATGCTTTTTACGAGTCGTGCCTGAGCCAGAGGACGAAACTCCGTTTCTCGTTGCAACATTCTGGCCAGAAGCGGCCGCATGTATATCTCGAAACACATGGCTGAACTCACGGGATTTCCGGGCAGGCCCAGAAGAAGAGTCGAACCCAGGTTTCCAAACAGCATCGGTTTGCCCGGGCGCTGTTTCACTTTCCAGAACCTCCAGACCGCACCCATTTCCACCAACGTGGTTCGTACGCAGTCGTATTCGCCCATGGACACGCCGCCCGAGAATAGAATGATATGCGACTCCTGGGCCTGCTCAACGATTTCGCGGAGTCGGTCGGGGTCATCGGGCGCATGCATCAGCAACTGGACAACTCCACCTGCTGCGCGAACCTGGGCGGCAAGAGCGGGACCATTTGAATTTCGGATCTGTCCCGGTCCGGGTGTCTTGTCCGGCGATATGATTTCGTCGCCCGTTGACAGTACCGATACGCGTGGACGCAGCGTAACCGGAACGGGTACGGCTCCCAGTGTGGCAAGCATACCAATCGTTGGCGGTGTAATAACCACTCCCCGGGGAAGTACTTCTTCACCGGATTTGATGTCCTCTCCCGCCCACCGGATGTGAGCATGCTCAGCCGGTCGTTGTTCTATCCATACGGCGTCACCTTCAGGTCGGGTCTTTTCGACAGGGACGACGGCGTTCGCGCCACGCGGAACAGGGGCGCCCGTCATGATGCGCGCGCAGTTCCCGGATGCCACCTCTTCATTAATCGGAAATCCTGCGGGTATGTCTGCCGTCACCTCCAGCCTGCACGGTACTTCCAGGCAGTCTTCCCGGCGAACTGCGTATCCGTCCATCGCTGAATTGTCAAATGGTGGAACGTCCTCCATCGACGTGATTGCCTCCGCCAGCGTTCTCCCCAGAGCTTTGTCCAGTGAAACGCGTTCGCCAGGCAACCGGGGCGCCGCCTGCATGATGATTTTGCGAGCCTCGGGGAAGGAGATGAATGTTCGCATTGATTGAGACGAAGGTTGTATTTTTCATGCGCCGGAAGATACACTGCATCGGTTCATTGGTTGTTTGTCGGCCACGTTTTTCGACCGTCTTTCCCGACCATGTTTTCCAACCATGTTTT
>CAZGOS010000095.1:5284-10773 GCA_964527795.1 uncultured Rhodothermales bacterium
ACCATGTTTTCCAACCATGTTTTTCCATATGATCCATCTTGATCACACACGAGCAGACGGATTTCTCGAAAATGCGGCCTGGAATCGACTCCTGCCCCGGATCGAGGCGGCCCATGAGGCGCTTGTAAGCGGTTCGGGAGCCGGCAACGAATGGTTGGGGTGGAGGAGAATACTCAAGGAACCAAACGATGCTCTCCTGGAAGAACTCTCTCTGACGGCTGAAGAAATCCGGCTGAATGCCGACGTCCTGGTCTGCATCGGTATTGGCGGTTCCTATCTGGGAGCCCGGGCCGTCATTGAATCGCGGAGCCCTTGTTTTCCGCCGAATATTGAGAATGAAAGTGAGGCGGTATTTTCTACGCCGGAGATCATCTTCGCCGGTCACCACTTGAGCGGCATCTATATGCGCCAGCTACTTGCGTATCTGGAGGGAAGATCCGTTTATGTAGTCGTTGTATCAAAGAGCGGAACGACGCTTGAGCCGGCCATCGCATTCAGATTTGTGCGCCAGTGGATGGAAAGCCGATTCAATGATGCCAGTGGAAGGATTATCGTCATTACGGATCCCGAGAAAGGCGCACTGAATGCGATTTCTGCCGCCAGGGGCTACCGCAAATTTGATATACCAACTGACATCGGCGGCCGTTTTTCCGTCTTATCTCCTGCGGGTCTTCTGCCCATTGCCTCTGCTGGAATCGACATCCGCTCACTCTTTTATGGCGCCGTTGCCATGCTTTCTGAGTGTTCAGAAATGGATGGGAACATGGCTCTTTCCTATGCCGGTATCCGGTACTACCTGCTTCAGGCAGGGTTTACTACCGAAGTACTCGCGCATTTTGATCCAAGATTATCCGGATTTGCATCGTGGTGGCAACAGCTCTTCGGAGAGAGTGAAGGAAAAAACCACACCGGTGTTTTCCCTTCCGTCGCGTCTTACTCGACCGACCTTCATTCCATGGGGCAGTACATCCAGGATGGTAGAAGAAATCTATTCGAGACGTTTCTCCTCGCTGCCGGCGAGCCTGATGTTACGATTCCGCCCGACCCCGGTGATCTTGACGGACTGAATTACCTGTCCGGTCAGTCTATGCTGTCGGTAAATGAAAGCGCCTATGAAGGCACCACGCAGGCACACGAGTCTGGAGGCGTTCCCAATATGACCGTACATCTTGATGCGCTGACCGAAGAAAACATCGGCCGCTGTATTTATTTCTTCCAGCATGCCGTTGCGGTCGGGGGTTATCTCCTGGGCGTGAATCCGTTCACTCAGCCCGGAGTCGAGGCCTACAAATCTGAAATGTTTTCTTTACTCGGCCGCCCCTGAAAATCATCTCTCTTTTCGTGTTGAAAAGTCGTTCGAAGAATGTAGATGAAAGATTCTTTTACTTTTTTCTGTGGGAAGGTGTTCACAAACCTTCTCTTGTCGACATCAAGTCGACTTCTTACCCACACCAGTTGCTGTTGAAAAACACTATAGAACAATCCACAAATAATACCGCTCTATTTTCGAATATAAACGTTACCTGTTGACCTGGTGTATACATCTTGTTCGTTGATACACTCTTCCACAAATTCACAAGGCCTACTACGACATACAACAAATATTCTTTCTTTTTCTATTAATAGAAATACTGTCGATAACCGTTTTCGCATCCGTCTTTCCTCGTCTCGTCTGGTTGTTGTCCGTTCATTCTTCCATTACATTTAAAGCACACATTAAGACTCGTAGCGGCGATTGAAAAAGTATGATAAAGAGAATTCTTGTAGCACTTGACCTCGACTCCGATACCGTCGTTGCAATTCGCTACGCTCTGGAAATCGCTGAAAGGTTCGGTGCACTGATAACAGGCATGGCTGTTGTCGACATGGGCAGCATCGAGGCCACTTCAAAAGGGGGCGGAATAGGCAGCATGTATTACGCTGCGAAACTTCGCGAGAGCCTGACGGTGGAGGCCAGAGAAAAAGCACATGCGTTGATAGGTGTTTTTCAGAAAACCGTGGAAGGAACGAACGTCAAACACAGCGAATTGGTGGAGGAAGGTGTTCCTTTTCAACGCATAGTCGAGGATGTGAAATATCATGATCTGCTTGTTGTAGGAAGTGAGCCACACTTTTACTACAGCCATCCTAAACAACATACGCACACGCTGGCGCGCATTATCGAAAAAACCATAGGTCCAACACTCATCGTACAGGACGAGTACCGAAGCGTTAAACGTGTATTGATCGCGACGGACGGTACGAACGAAGCGTCGCGAGCCATACAACGTTTTGTAAATTTCGAGCCCTTTGGAAAAGAATTGGAAATAAGGATTATGAATGTGGTATCAGAAGAGTCTGCAGAATCGGAACTTCTTCTAAAGATGTCTAAGTTTTATGTGGATTCGCATGGTTTTAAGACAGACGTCTTCAGCGCCATAGACGAATCTCCGAAAACGTGTATTCTCAGACAATCCGAATCGTTCGAAGCGGATCTTATCGTAATAGGCGGCCACACAAAAAAAAAGCTGATATCCGATAAACTGGGAGAGACAACATCATATCTCATTGAAAAATCAAAGGTCCCCGTCTTTATGGATCACTAGGACTTCTGTCACGTGGTGCCAGGCAATCTCCAATCTTTCCGAGTTACGGAAAAGCCGTCACTGATAAAGCTGATACCTCCAACGACAGACGTTAAAAGTACTTCAGATCCTGCGTTTCTCCATCGCAGGATAACTTTCGGATCAGGGTGCTTAAATCTGTTCTTTCTTGAGACACTGACAACGACAGTCGGTAGTTTTTCAGAAGTTCTAAGAACAAATGGAAGACCACTACTTGTGGATGATCCGTGATGCGGGACTTTAACGATATTTGAATTAAGCGCTCTTCCGTAACTGGTCACCAGGTCCGTCTCTGCGTCGTTCTCTGCGTCGCCGGTTAGAAGAAAGGAGGTGTTTCCATAGGTCAGTTTGAGCACAAGGGACGATTCATTTGTTGAACGAGACGAACCCGGTTTCTTTCGCGGCGCCAACACGTGCAAACGAACGGACGGGTCTATATCCAGGACGTCTCCACGCCCCACTTCTTTAAGGAGCGAGGATGTAAGGAGTTGAGACAAACCCGGATCGTCTAGAGAGCCTCCTGAACCGTTGGAAATAACCAGAGAACCAACCGCATATTTTTTCAGCAGATAAGACATGCCACCGGAATGATCGCGGTGAAAATGGGTTACGACAAGCATGTCGATGCGTTGACTTCCGGTCGACGAGAGGTGCCTGGTCAGAGCCAGCGCGGATGAACGACCTCCACCCGTATCTATAACGATCGTCTTTTTTGAAGGCGTAATAACGACTGCTGCATCACCCTGGCCCACATCAAGAAAGGTGACTGAGACATGCCGTGAATCTGATCGAACAAACAATAAAGTAAAAACAGCAAAGGCCAGGAATTTCAAAACTGCCTCAGAACGCCGTTTGCTTTTTGACATCCAGAGAATGAGGAGTGGTATGAAATGCAGACTCGACAACGTCTCCGTTGCAGACGTGAGCGTAGAGTGATCACCGACGCCGGAAAATAATTCTGCGACTCCAATCAGCGCGGTTGCCAACAAATCCGTAGTCGTTGCAATGCTGGGTCCCAACACGGTCAAACCGGATCCGATAATCGTAGATAAGACGCTCGAATAAAGAAGCAGCGCCGTCAGTGGAATAGCCGGAACGTTCAAAAGCAGGCCGATGAGTGGCGCGGCGCCGAAATGGTACAGCAGAACGGGAAGAGTTGAACAGAAAATAGCCCCGGAAATCTCGATTGTCTTGAAGGCCGTACGCAGCAAAGAAGGCTCGGTCATTCCGCCGGAAAGAAGGGGTGCAGAGTTCAGCCAGAGAAAGATTCCGGCTACTGCTGCGAACGAAAGCTGAAAGCCTGCTGAGAAAACCGCCTGTGGCCCGAGGCCGATGACGACAACGGCGGCCACGCCGAAACCGTTCCATCCGACCGCCTTGCGTCCAACAGCGGCGCCGAGCAGAAAGACGGAAGTCATGGCTACGGCGCGCTGAACTGAAGGAGATCCTCCACTGATGGCTGCAAATGTGAGCAGAGCGATGAATGTAATGAAGGCTCTTATGCTCTGGCGATGGGCGTAGGAAAAGCGAATCCCGTCGAGCCATATACCAAGCATCCAGTACAGTGTCATGCCCAGTATGCCCACATGCAGGCCCGAGATTGCAAGAAGGTGCGACAAACCGCTTGACCGAAATGCCTCTCTGGACGAATAATCGACGAGAGAACGATCTCCCAGGAGAAGGGCGGGTAGCAACTGATGTGATGCAGAAGACCTGTGCGTCTTCAGCATGCGATTGCGTATGGATGTTCGAATCCGTTCAATGAAATAGAGAACGCCGCCGTGACGATGTCGTACCAGAACAAGGCCATCGCAAAGCGCAGGAGAGACACGCGTCGTCGAGCGCACGGCCGGCGGCTCGAAGATGGCGGAAATTCCAAGACGCCTGTAATACGTTTTGGCGTCGAAGTCAAACGCGTTGCGCCCGGCAGGTAGAGCAGAAACGGATCCCGTCACACAGACTTCGTCACCCGAATGAAACGGACGTACCTCTCGTGATGCCTTTGCGCCGCTTGAAGAAGTCCCGTAAGCCGGGACTTCATATAAAACGCGACCTTCGGCTGTTCGCCTGGCTGCTGCCGTGGTAATGGACGAAATGTCGATTTCGTATTTTCGAGAGCCGGAAGAACCGACCAGTTGCCTGCGAAGGCGGCCGGTTATGGTTGCCGGGAGAATTACACGAGTGTCGGTCCAGCGCGAGATATCTCGGGGATTCGATGATGAAACTGCGAGCGAGTTAAGCGTACTTGCAGTGTAGACCGATAAAGTGGCAGCGAAAAGAAAATAGAGGGAAGAAAGATTGGGAATTCGTTTGACACGGGCACGGCGGCCAAACACAAAAAAGGCGACAGACAACAGGAGGAGCCCGCCCCCCCCAAACGCTAAATGCAATATTAAACTGTCAGCAGAAACAGTTCCGGTCGAAACAACGCCTGCTCCGGCAAACACTGCTGCCCAAAGCGCAGGATATTTCATGACAATCGGATGCGTTGAGTCGTTACGATCAAGAGACACGGGAGTCTTAATCTCATAACAGACCCTCAGCAGGAGCGACTCATGTCAAGGCAGTGAAAATTTTTCCAGACGAAGTTGAAAAGCTGAAATAACTGGCCTATTCTCGGGCTGCATCAAGATTAAACCGCAATACTTCATAGCGGTCAACGCCACTAGTTATTTGACAGGCTGCCGTCAAAATGAGCAGTAGACGCGAAGCGCGCGAGCGCACAATGCAGGCCCTGTATGCTTTCGAGCTTGGCGGTGGTGATGCTCAGCATATTCTGGAGAGCCATATCGATCGGCACCTGAAAAAAGACGAAGAGGCGCTCGAATTCGCAACGAGTCTCTTTCTTCGCACGCTTGATTTTAATCAGGAAGCGGACGAAATAGT
>CAZGOS010000096.1:0-3630 GCA_964527795.1 uncultured Rhodothermales bacterium
AAGCGATATCCTCCTGGACGACGGCCGCCTGATGTTGAAGGTGTTGCGCATCGACCATGACGAGGTCGAAGCCGAAGTCGTAACGGGAGGTGCGCTCTCGTCTCGAAAAGGAGTCAATCTTCCAAATATTCGGACGTCTACACCTTCGCTTACGGAAAAAGACCTGGCTGATCTCGAGTTCGCGCTCGAAAACCGGGCTGATCTCATCGCGCTGTCGTTCGTTCGGGATGAGACGGACGTTAAAGATCTGGTTGCACGGGTTGATTCTGCCGATCATCGGCCATTGATTCTGGCCAAGATTGAGAAGCCGGAAGCTGTACATCGAATCGACAAGATCATAGAAGAGGCAGACGCAATTATGGTCGCACGTGGTGATCTCGGTATCGAGATGCGTTTATCACGCGTACCGGGAACGCAGAAGCATATCATCAAAAAGTGCCTGGATTCGGCCAGGCCCGTGATTACAGCCACCCAGATGCTCGAGAGCATGATCGAAAAGCCCATGCCGACGCGAGCTGAGGTAAGCGATGTTGCGAATGCCGTACTCGACGGAAGTGATGCGGTCATGCTTTCGGGTGAGACAGCTATAGGCAAGTATCCCGTTCGGTGCGTCGAGGTCATGGCCAACGTGGTTGAAGCCGCTGAACAGGACTGCGAACTCCGGATCTCCTCGTCGTTCGAAGATTCGTCTCCCGGCGTAACCGAAGCCATTTCTCGTACGGCGACACAGCTTGCCGAACAGGTATCTGCTACTGCGATTGCCTGTCTTACGGCCACCGGTAGAACGGCGCGATCAATTGCGAGTCATCGCCCGAATATTCCCGTATACGCATTTACCGACGACCGATCCGTAGTGGGGCAGTTAGCGCTCACCTGGGGAACAAAAGGATTCTACCTACCTTTTCAGCCGGACACGGACAAGGGCATCGCACTTGTCCATGAGATGTTGAAAAAGGAGGGGCTCGTTCGAGATGGGGAGAAAGTGGTCATTACTGCGGGAATGCCTCTTCCAGCCAAGGGTCGAACCAATATGGTCCATGTCAGCCACGTCTGAAGACGTACAGAGACGCCTCTGATCTAAAGCTACCGGTCTTTCATATTTCTATCTGATTTTCTTACAGTACTGCCTGATCGGTCAGTCTGGTAATCCGCCGCCATGCTTCGCCGTATTTCCGTCATACTTACTTGTGCTTTTCTGTTTTCAGGCTGTAGGCCTCAGTCGTATGTAGGCAGGCGAGTGGATAATTTCAAGGCTTACTACAACACCTTCTATAATGCTCGCGAGGCGTACGATAAGGGTTATAAGTCCATTGCGAAGCGAGACGAAGCCATCGATCGAAATCATTATTTACCCCTGTTTGTTCGTCCCAGTGGCAACACCGGAAACAGAGAATTCGACAATGCCGTCGTAAAAAGCGCGGACGTACTGAGAAAACACGAGAATTCGAAGTGGGTCGATGACGCGCTGCTCCTTATCGGCAAGGCCTATTTCTATCAGGAGAACATCGTTGGCGCGATCCAAAAGTTTCGGGAGGTTATCAATCGGCAATCACCACTTGAAGATGAAGCCCGCTTCTGGTTAGCTCGCACGCTGATCATCAGTCGATCCTACGACGAGGCGCACGCGTTTTTGCAGGAAAGTCTCGCCCGGGAAAACATCGAGGCGAAATGGACGGCGAATTTTCGTCTTGCACTCGGTGAATTGTTTGTGCAACGTTCTGACTGGCAGGCCGCGGCCGATGCTCTCTCGCTGGGACTGGCAGAGGCCAGGGACAAAGAACTTGCCGCGCGCGCTCAGTTTCTGCTGGGTCAGGTGTATGAAACGATGGGTTTGCATTCCGATGCCGCCGAAGCCTTTCGCGACGTGAAACGGTTCGGCCCTCTTTATGAACTTGATTTTGCAGCGAAATTCAGCGCTATCAGAGTTGCTGGAATGAGTGGTGCTGCTGAAGGCGCCCTGAATGACCTCCGCAAAATGGTGAGGGATGACAAGTATTTCGGATATGTTGATGACCTCAAATACCTGAGAGGACGAATCATCCAGGCAGCCGGAGGGGCTGATGAAGCCTACAATATTTATTTCGACCTTCTCTACGATGACAATCGTACGATTCCGGTAAAGGGGGATCTTCGGGGCATGATCCACTACGCGTTCGGGGAACTATATCGGGATCTCGACCGAGACTATGTGCTGGCGGCGGCACATTTCGATACGGCAGCCGTGTCGCTTTCTCGTCCTTCCACGTCCGGGATTGGAGCAGTCACGGGAGTAGAGCAGTTTTCCAGTGAAGCGATAACCGATGCTGCAGAGTTGAAGACGAATTACGCTGTATACGCCGACGTCTATGCAGATGTGACCAGAATGGATTCACTGCTCTGGCTTGGTTCCATGGATCAGGAGGAGTTTGATGACAAAATTCTGGAACTCCGTAGGGATCGGGCTCGGATTCTGGAAGAGCAGCGCAAGTTGCGGGAAGCGCGTCTTCTGGAGCAACAGTTTCGCCAGGGCGCGAAATCGCCTGATCCGTTCTCGAACCGAGGTCTTCCGCCGAGCAAAGTCAACCCGGGAAATGATCCCTCGGTCCCACAGTCCGGGTTCCTGTTCCATAAAGATGCCGTACGGGTCGATGAGGGTCGACGCACATTCCAAATGCGTTGGGGGGATCGTCCCCTTGTACCGAACTGGAGACGCATTGAGGCCGTGCGAGGCCAGCCGACCGAGGTGGCCATCATCGAAGACGACGAAGTTGAAGGAATCGATCTCGACAATCCAGATACGCTTCCAGAAATCGACACCTCCGCCGTGCCCAGGGACTCTCTGGCACAGGCTCAATTGAACTCGAAGCGTGCCGTTGCCCGCTACGAACTGGGTAACGCGCTGTTTCTGGCTCTTAGCATGCCGGATTCGGCGGCAGCGTGGTACCGCTTGGTGATTGAAGAAAATCAGGACGAGCCGGTTGCTCAACAATCGTTCTATGCGCTAGCCGAAGCACAAAAAGTACTGGGCGATTCGGTTTCGTCTGCAAGGATATACGATCAGATTCTGTTGAACTTTCCTGAATCAGAATTTGCCACTAGAATCCGCGAGCAGAGAGGAGAACAGATCGAAGAAGCTGAACCGGATTCAGCCACTCTGGCGCTGGAGGTGTATCAAATCGTATTCGACGAATGGAGTGCAGGTTCAACACGTGACATCATCGATCAGATGATATTGATCGCGGCGGCCTATCCCGGGCGGGAGGCCAGTGCCAAGTCGCTTTTAGCGGGAGCACAGGTGCACCTCGAAGAAGCGGGTTCCGATACGGTTGCCGTGCTGGCACCTCTGGAAGTCATGCTGCCCGACAGCATCATCGCCAAGGTATGGCCTGAAAAATTTATATCGTATACCGGTCCGGCCGATACAGGTCCATCTGAGGAAGGAGCAACAGCGCTGCCCGGAACGGCAGCTGACTCTTCGCGGCGCTCGCCTGGTCTCTCAGGTGCAAGACCTGATTCTGTCGATACCGTTTTTCTTCTTCCTGATTCGCTGGGAGTGGGCGGGCTGCTGCCGGATTCGACTGCCGCGGTTGAACCCCTGGAGGACCCGGAAGAAGAAGCAGGAGAGACGCCTGATTCGCTCGTTCAAGAAAT
>CAZGOS010000096.1:3730-10658 GCA_964527795.1 uncultured Rhodothermales bacterium
GATTCGCTCGTTCAAGAAATTCCGGACGTGCCGCTCGATTCGCTTGGAGTCATCTCTGGTCAGATCGTGCTCGGTGACACTCTGCAGGCGGAAACCAGCGTTCTTACTACCGCCAGGTTTTCTTCTCCAGGAGTGACCGATCAAAACGCGCGGTCTGAGCCTGGTGGCTTGACGAGTTCGGCGCTGTTTGTTGAAGATCTGTTCGACGCAGTGGTACGGGATTTTCGTCAGACTCCGTACGCAAAACGTGCCCGGGAACTGTTATCCGTTATTGATGAACTCCGTAATCCACCGATACTTGTCGAACAGCAACTGCAAGAACATGATTCTACGGACGTGCAGACAGACTCGCTCTATCTGGCCCGGATCACTGCGGGATTCCCTTCTGATTCTCTGGGCCTTTCACCCGATTCACTTGCACAAATGGCCGGTAGTATTCCTGATTCTGTGGAAGCGTTCGACGCTGCCGGGAATCTGCTCAAAGGAAGAAATGAAAATCAATCGGATGCAGAAGCAGATCGGGTCGCCGGCAAACTCCCCGAGGTCTCCGACAGCCCATTTCGGCACATCTCGGTTGACGAAGACGTTCTCGACGAAAATATGGAGTATGCTGAATCGTCTGTTCTCAAACCAATGTACTTCCGGAGACTTGACCGAGAGGTAGTCGGTTGGACCGTCGGATTGGAGCGATCAGCCGACCTCTCTGCCGCCGAGATAACGGCAGACATTTATGCCGAATACATGGATGTCGAGGATCAGCGTGTAATGATTTTGGCAAATGTGGATGAAAGCGTAAAAAATTATCTCGTTGCGTGGGGGATATTCTCCTCCATGGAGGTGATGCAGGACGCTGTCTCGTCGCTGGAAACGGCTTTACCTCCGGGGCATTTCTTTCTGTTAATGAAGCCGCTTGTTGAAGAGTGAGCCGGATCGCAGAATTGACGAATCGCGTCAGCATCATTTCCACGTCTGTTGCGTTCTACGGCTATGAGGAACCTTCGCTACGAGGAAGAGGTAACGCACCCGGCTTATTGAAAAGCGTCGAAATCCGGGATATCCTGCCGAATGCCTATGGAAGGTCTGTCGGTGTGTTTTCCCAGGGTGGGCACACGGCTTTTGCAACCTTCCGGAGTGCACGCGTCGTATCACCCGTGAAGTAATACGGATAGGCGCTTGATCGATCATCTAAGAAACTGTTGCCGTGGCTCAAGACGACCGCGAAAAACTGGAACTCGACAAAAAGCCCGCGCCGGGCAAACGGCCTCGTATTCCTGAGAAAAGGTCGCGCCTGCTGATGTGGGTATACCTTGCCCTGTTCCTGGCTCTGTCGATTCATTTCATTATCAACGTGAGCGGGATTGAATCGACGGATATTGAATATTCGGCGTTCCTGGGTTACGTATCCGATGGGTATGTCGCAGAGGTCGACATCGTTAATGATCAGCGCATCACAGGTACATACACGTCGGAGGCCATTCGAGAAGGACGGGTGGAAGTAACGCCGCCGCAGCAAAATCTCTTTTCCGGGCCGAACGAAGAAGCAACGGGCAGATTTACCTCCGTGAAGCCGGCGGATCATGAACTGATCCAGTTTCTGATCGACTATAATGCTGATGCTCTCTCAGAAGGGAAAAGTGAACTCATCTTCAAAGCGACCCGCGAAGAGAATTGGCTTGGCGGACTACTGATGTGGCTTATTCCGCTCGGATTCATCCTTGCACTGTGGATTTTCATGATGCGGCGCATGAATCCCGGATCGCAGGTTCTGAACATCGGCAAAAACAAGGCGGTTCTGTTTGATGTGATGGGGGACTTGCGTCTGACGTTCAAAGATGTCGCCGGGCTCGAAGAGGCCAAAGAAGAAGTTGTCGAGGTCGTAGAGTTTCTGAAGAGCCCAGACCGGTTCACGCGTCTTGGAGGCAAATTACCCAAGGGCGTGCTGCTCGTCGGCCCTCCAGGAACGGGCAAGACGCTTCTGGCCAAAGCCGTCGCCGGCGAAGCTGAGGTGCCCTTTTTCTCGCTTTCCGGATCTGACTTTGTCGAAATGTTCGTCGGTGTTGGCGCTGCTCGCGTCAGGGATCTGTTCAAGCAGGCAAAAGAAAAGGCTCCGTGTATCATTTTTATCGACGAAATCGATGCCATCGGCCGGTCGAGGGGTCGCGGAACGATGATGGGGGCCAACGATGAGCGAGAGAATACGCTGAATCAGCTCCTTGTGGAGATGGACGGCTTCAATACGGATACCGGCGTCATCATTATGGCGGCGACCAACCGCCCCGACGTACTCGACTCGGCCTTGATGCGCCCCGGGCGTTTTGATCGGCAAATATTGCTGGATAAACCCGACAAACGCGAACGGGCAGAAATATTCAAGGTGCACACGCGCGACCTGATGCTGTCCGAAGCTGTTAATCTGCCTATTCTGGCCGCACAGACCCCTGGCTTTGCAGGAGCAGAAATCGCAAACGTTTGTAATGAGGCTGCGCTCCTGGCGGCACGCGAGGACAAGGATGTCATCGAAATGGATGACTTCGAAAAATCCATCGATCGAGTTATTGCCGGGCTGGAGAAGAAAAACAAAATCATATCTCCGGACGAGCGCGAGATTGTAGCCTATCACGAAGCCGGGCACGCCATTACCGGCTGGTTCCTGCGCTATACAGATCCTGTCGTCAAAGTATCCATCGTGCCCAGGGGGTTGGCCGCGCTGGGATATGCTCAATACCTGCCCGAGGAACGCTACCTCTATACGAAGGAAGCACTTGTCGACAGAATGACCATGGCGATCGGTGGCCGTGTAGCCGAAGAGATCATCTTCAAGCGCATTTCGACCGGTGCCCAAAACGATCTGGAACGAATTACAAAAATGGCATATGCCATGGTTGTTGACTATGGCATGAGTGAACGCGTAGGCATGGTTAGTTACAATCTATCAGGTAGCGCTGCAGAAGGACCTATCTTCCAGAAACCGTACTCCGACGATACAGCCCGGATCATCGACGAAGAGGTCAAAAGCATCATAGACGATGTGCGCGTCCGAGCCAGAAACCTGCTGGAAGAGAAACAAGACAAGCTCGAAGAGATGGCCAAAGCCCTGCTCGAAAAGGAAGTCCTGGGAGCCGTTGAACTGCTTCAAATCATGGGACCGCGGCCATACGGGGAATACGTCGATATTGAAGCCGAAGCTGCGAAAGAGGATGAGCCGGACGTTGCCGGCGACGGCGTAGCGGTAAGCGAAACTCCTTCAATCACGGAGGAACAGGCAGACGCCGATACCTCGAACAGCGAAGCCATGGACGGTCATGCGGTCGAGGATCGAGCGGGGAAGACGGGTCAGTCGGCCACGGGATAGGTTCTGCAACCGCACTTCTGCATTCCAGAAATGTATTCCAGAAACGCATTTTTGGAGGGATCGAAGATACCCGGAGGAAATCGTTCGTCTTCAGGTATGAACTCACCAGGAAGTATTGTCTTATCGATATACTGATACATAACAATACGTATCGTTACGTTAGAATAATCGTTCTTTTCAGGCGTTTCAGGACGTTCACGGGATTCAACTCTATGTTTCTTCACTTTTATAGTCGCGTTCATATAGAGTGAATCCTTATATTGGCAGGCTAAAGCAATAATCGTCTTGTGCCGCAATCTGCGGTCTGGCGAAGGGTTCGTAATACAATCTGTCAGTCAATCCGATAGCGATCGTGCCAACGATTCAGCAACTGGTCAGGAAAGGACGCCGCGACAAGGTTAAGAAGACCAAATCCCCGGCTCTCTCGACATCCCCGCAACGCCGAGGCGTGTGCACCCGTGTGTACACGACGACGCCGAAGAAGCCGAATTCGGCCCTTCGTAAAGTCGCTAAAGTCCGTTTGACGAACGGATTTGAGGTGATTGCCTATATACCGGGAGAGGGACATAATCTTCAGGAACACTCGATTGTGCTCGTCAGAGGAGGCCGAGTCAAAGACCTTCCGGGTGTGAAGTATCACATCGTCCGCGGAGCGCTCGATACTTCCGGTGTTGATGACCGTCGCCAGTCGCGATCCAAATACGGTACGAAGCGCCCGAAGAAATAGGTTGCCTTGGACAGGATTCGAGAAAGCCGGCTGATAGGGGTAATGTAATGGCGTGTTGAAGCTTACGAGTATCAATGCGCCTCATTTGTTTGTCAAAGCGAGACTATGCGAAGAAGAAGTGCAGAGAAGCGTCATCCAACGCCTGACCCAATCTTCAATGATGTGCTTGTGTCGCGATTCGTTAACGTCGTGATGACGAGTGGGAAAAAGAATGTTGCCAGACGACTGGTCTATCAGGCATTTGATGTTATCGAAGAGCGAACGAAGGAAGAAGGAATCGAGGTTTTCCGCCGAGCAGTGAATAATGTGGCTCCGCTGGTGGAGGTTCGCAGCAGACGCGTTGGAGGCGCGACCTACCAGGTGCCCATCGAGGTTCGCCCGGATCGTCGCCAGGCATTAGCGTTCCGCTGGTTGCTCCAGTATGCACACGCGAGAAACGACAAGAGCATGGCTAACCGCCTGGCGAACGAACTCATCAGTGCTGCGAAAGGAGAAGGCGGAGCCATCAAGAAAAAAGATGATACGCACCGGATGGCTGAAGCGAACAAAGCTTTTGCTCACTTCAGGTTTTAACTAATTATCGATCAAACACATAGAATAATACGGGCGGCAGCCGTCGCCAAACTGACTACTGATTAATTCCGAATGAGCGATAATTCGACATATAGATTGGATCAGACGCGCAATATTGGCATTATGGCCCATATTGACGCCGGTAAGACGACTACGACCGAACGCGTGTTGTTTTATACGGGGCGTGTTCACCGTATGGGTGAAGTTCACGAAGGCGGCGCTACGATGGACTGGATGGAGCAGGAGAAGGAGCGTGGCATTACTATTACCAGTGCGGCAACATCCTGTGCATGGGGCGACTATCGCATAAATATAATTGATACGCCCGGACACGTCGATTTTACGGTTGAGGTCGAGCGTTCTCTTCGAGTCCTAGATGGCGCCGTGGCGCTTTTTTGTGCCGTAGGTGGCGTTGAGCCACAGTCGGAGACGGTTTGGCGACAGGCCAACAAGTACAACGTGCCGCGCATTGCGTTCGTAAACAAAATGGATCGCACGGGCGCGGATTTTGAGAATGCGATCACTCAGATGCGCGAACGGCTGAAGGCCAATCCCATACCCGTTCAGGTACCGATCGGCGCAGGTGAGATGTTCCGCGGTGTAATTGACCTGATTTCCAACAAGGCAATCATCTGGCACGATGAGTCGCAGGGTGCCACGTGGGACGAAATTGATATTCCAGGTGACCTGCGCAAAGAAGCCCGTCACTGGCGCATAAACTTGCTCGAAGCTGTTGCCGAGCACAATGACGAGCTTCTCATGAAGTACCTCGAAGGCGAAGATATTACGGTCGACGAGCTTAAAACCGTTGTTCGCCAGGCTACCCTCGGCATGGATATTACGCCGGTGTTCTGCGGAAGTGCCTTCAAGAATAAGGGTGTTCAGCGATTGCTTGACGGCGTAATCGACTATCTGCCAAGTCCATTGGATGTGCCCGCCATCAAGGGCTTCCTGCCCGATTCGGAAAAAGAGGTTGATCGTCCGGCAGATCCGGATAGTCCATTCAGCGCCATCGCTTTCAAGATTATGACGGACCCGTTCGTGGGAAAACTTACGTTTTTCCGCGTGTATTCGGGTACGATCAGGAAAGGATCCCAGGTGCTGAATACGAGCACGCAGAAGAAAGAACGCATTGGCCGCATCCTTCTGATGCACGCCAACAGCCGTGAAGACGTCGACGAGGTAAAGGCCGGTGAGATAGCGGCAGCGGTCGGATTGAAACAGATACATACGGGCGACACGCTCTGTGATCCGAAGCATCCGATTATTCTGGAGAAAATGGATTTCCCGGACCCCGTCATCCGTATTGCGATCGAACCGAAAACGAAAGCGGACAGTGAGAAGCTCGGCGTCGGATTGCAGAAACTGGCCGAAGAGGATCCGACTTTCAAGATTTCGGTCCATGAGGAGACGGGTCAGACGTTGATAGCCGGGATGGGTGAGTTACACCTGGAAATTATTGTGGACCGCCTGAAACGCGAATTCAAGGTGGAAGCGAATGTCGGTCGGCCGCAGGTAGCGTATCGCGAAGCGCTACGGATCAGTATCGACGAGCGTTATCAGCACAAGAAGCAGAGCGGAGGTAGAGGGCAGTTCGCCGAAGTCTGGGTTGAAATCGGGCCGAGCGAAGAAAGCACAGGACTCGAGTTCATTGACGAGATTCGCGGTGGCTCCATCCCGAGAGAGTATATCGGATCCGTTGAGAAAGGTATTCGCAACGCCATGGACCAGGGACCGTTAGCCGGCTATCCGATTGAGGGTGTGAAAGCGAGGCTGTACGACGGAAAATTCCACAATGTGGATTCCGACCAGCTTTCTTTTGAGATTGCCGGTCGCATGGCCTTTCGCAGTGCGGCCCGCAAAGCGAATCCGGTGCTCATGGAGCCTATTATGGCCGTCGAGGTGGTGACCCCGGAAGAGTATATGGGAGACGTAATTGGAGACCTGAACAGTCGGCGCGGGCGAATTGAGAGCATGTCACAGCGCCAGGAGGCGCAGGTCATCAAGTCCATAGTACCGCTCTCGAACATGTTCGGTTATGCTACCGACATGCGTTCGATCACGCAGGGACGCGCGATTTTTTCAATGCAGTTTGACCGCTACGCTGAAGTGCCGAAGTTGGTGGCCGAGGAAATCGTCTCGGCTTCAGCAGGCGTCGTAATGGCATGAGACCAATCAATTAAAGACCTCTGAGATTTAGCTAAATACGAAGACGAAAACCATGGCTAAAGAGAAATTCCAGCGTACGAAGCCCCACGTAAACGTAGGCACGATCG